>JBKHCX010000031.1:0-20084 GCA_046541615.1 Puniceicoccaceae bacterium | reverse complement strand
GGAAAAACTCGACCAATCTTAGTATTATTAACTTATTTAAGGGACAGCACACTAGTAGCCCTCCTGAAGCAGATGCAGCACACGATTTGATTTCAACCGAGACTAGAAGCATGAACCACGAAATCCAGATCGAAGGACTGTCATTCAACTTGGTTTTATCTTTGTTTTTCATCATCTCTTTGATCTGTCTGGTGGCTGCATTCATTAGGAATAAGAAAATATTCTCACTGCTATTATTATTGATTCTTGCCTGTGGATGCGGAATCTTCTTCTACTTTTTCAGCCCTGCAAAAATTGCGATCAATAGAGTAGATGAGTATCACAGCTTCAGATCTAATGAGCTTCCTTTGGTTTCGTCTCTGGGGATTAACATCCGGGGAAAAATTGATGGTGATGCTATTGTCAGATTTTCGAGGAATCTAAACGATCGTGGATTAGTTTTTGAGTTGAAGGAAGGTGCTATTGAGATCGATCAGGGATCAGATTGGTACAGCGACTCTTGTTATATTTTTTATGAACCCATAGACGCTAAAGTCGGTGAAGTCATTATTGAATACACGCTTGGTACTCCTTTCAACTAACGATGGCATGGAGATGACTGTTATCGGAGATCCGGCTGGGGACAATCTTATCAATGTTGTGCTCACTGAGGAAGCGAGAGAGTTCTCCAACACGGTATTTCAATTGTCACGGAATGGAACGGAGTTCCGCAACTTCAATCCACCCGGCACAACTAATTTACCAAAGGAACCAGTCGCGAATTTCGCTACTTTTTACATCCAAGTTCCGACGAATCTTTTTCCGACTGGCGAGGAACCAAAAATTTTGATCAAAGCCGAAATTGGACACAGTCTAGGTTTGGAGCATTACCCCATCGAAGGCAGAACCGACGAAACTATCGAGGAATGGAACAGAAATGTTATGGTTCCAACGTTAAATCGAAGTTTCGGGGGCGGCGTGAATTCGGGCAGGAAACGATTCATTCAACCTCAGGAAGAAACGGCATTGAGCAGCCCGTTGGTGGATTAAATGATATGCCCCGAGAGTTATGAATACAACGATTTGGAAATGCCTTGTAACATTCTTTATGATTACGTGCAGTCTATGCGCCGATCCATCAGAAAATGAGATTGTTTCAGTTCTGGAAAAGTATATAATTTTAAATAATCCAAATGTTTTAGACGATATGTTGCCGGAGGAGCGCCGCGAGAGGGTTGAGGAATTCAATAAATACTACCGAGAGCTGTCAGGCTACCTGGGAAAAGAGGAAGTGTTCTATTTTATGCGGCTATCGAAACTTGAAAATGTGACCGCATTTGTGCATGATAGCGCAGTTCTGCGAGTACCTATTGAATACCTGGAGCACTACGAAGAGTATAATGATGAAGAGAAGAGGCAGATCGGTGAATTTATTTGGACGCATAAACAAGCGGGGGATTTGCGGCTTCGCCATTTGCGAAGAATTGAGAATCCAGAGGTAATAGAATATCTGGAAGAACAATATAAGGCTGAAGGCGGCCCGGGAACTGGTCGCGGCTATAAGATCAAAAAGATGCTGGATGAAATATATGAGAGAAGCCATTCAGACGATCCCGAAGTTGAAAAGGTCGAACAGAAGACAGGTGCAGTGGCAGCGGAGGAACCCGAGCAACTAGAGTCAGCCGTGAAGCCGGAAGAATCGAAGCAGGTGTCGAAAGAAAACCAGCTGCACGAGGACACATCAAATGGATCACGGTGGCTTTGGATACTCGCCGGTTTGGTCCTTCTTTCTGCTTTGGGCTTCGTGCTCTCCCGCAGAAAGAAATCCTCCCGAAAGTCCTGACCTGAATCCACAATCCAACCCCCCATCCGCTGCCCCCAGGCAGGGATCAGAGGGGGTCAGTCCGAAAGCGCCGATGAAAACCGGTGAAACACAGAGAATGAAAGAGTCTTATCATGAAAGAGTAGCAACCCACATGAGCCCCGAGTCGTGCCTCGACGACCCGCGAGGGCGTGGGGAAACCGGAAGCATTTCGGAGGTGGAAGGATCGGATGGAAGCCCGGAACCCGGTGTTTTCCGGTGCCCGGCGGCCTGACCGATGGTCCGCTCTTGACTATCTGTGGGCGCACGGATTCGGGTAGGGCCAGTTCATGGGTGTCCTTAATTTTTCCGTGGGCGTACGGATTCGGTAGCGCCAGGGCGTGGGTGTCCGCAATTTCCCCTTTTCTCTCGCGGTGACGGGCAGAATTTCCATTCTATGGAGGACTTGGGAAATGAACGGACAGACGGGTGCATCCAATGATTGCGGGGGAAGAGCATTCTTTCCGTTCGCTGGTCGAGGCGCACTACAAGGGGCTCTACCGGTTCGCCCACAGTCTTTGCCGAAACGAACACCAAGCATGCGACCTGACCCAACAGACCTTTGTGGCATATGCCGAGAAGGGCTCCGCCCTCCGCGATCCGGCGAAGGCGAAGTCCTGGCTTTTCACCACCTTGCACCGTGAATTCCTGCGCCAGTATCGCCGGGACCGCCGGAGCGAGAGCCGCGATCCCTGCCTCCTCGAGGAAATCGTCCCCGATTCCTCGCCTCCCGCGATCGACGGCCTCGATCACCGGCGCGTCATCGCCGCCCTTCATTCCGTCGAGGACACGTACCGGGAGCCGCTCGTTCTCTTTTTCCTGCGCGATTTCTCCTACCGGGAGATCGCCGAAATCCTCGATCTGCCGATCGGCACGGTGATGTCCCGTCTTTCCCGGGGAAAGGCGAAACTGAAAACCGTTTTCCTCGAATCCCCCGATCTTTCCGAATCATGAACCGCGAAGAAGCCAAAGCCGTCCTCCGGGCCTGGCGCACGGGTATGGGCCCGGAGGACGAGCCTCTCGCAAGGGAGGCTCTCGACCGGCTGAAGACCGACCGGGTGCTTGCGGAGTGGTTCGAGGCGGAAAAGGCCTTCGACCGGAGGGTCGAGGGGGCGTTGGAGGCGATGCCCGTTCCCCGAGGCCTGCGCGGGCGTATTCTCGCCGCGGCACCGCCGAAGGACTCCGGAGAACAGGCCGATACGGGCAAGGTCCGCCGGTTTCCGGTGGTTCTCTCCCTGGCGGCTTCGCTGGCCGCCCTGATTTTCGTGGGGATCCTGGTGTTCGATCCCTCCGCGGCCGAGGCCGAAGCGGATCTGGACGGCTTCTACGACCACGTTCTGGAGACGGCCGACATGCCTGCCGACCCCGGAACCGAATCCGATGATTTCGGCGAATTGCGGCGGTATCTGACCGACCGGGGCGCCGTGGTGCCGGACATCCTGCCCGGGGAACTGGACCCTCTTTCCCCGACGGGCGCCCGTGTAACGGAGTGGATCGACCGGGTCGTCGGGGTGGTTCATCTGCGGGACGACGGCGGAGAAGGCTACCGCCTCTTTCTCCTGCCCTCGACCGCGGTGCCCGAGGCGTCCGAACTTCCGGACAAACCGGCGCCGCGGCGCCTGCGGGGATACTCCATGCTCATCTGGACCGAAGACGGTATTCTCTACGCACTGGCGACCGAAGGATCGGAAGCGGATCTCCTGCCGTTCGCCGGGGAGTAGAGACGGGGCTACGGGTGACGGCCGGGCAAGCCCTGACATTTGTACACAAGCTGGTTCGTCGCCACATGTTTTCGGGTTGGGTCGATCTTTTCGGTTGATTCGCTGTCCGACAATCTCACTCGCCCGGAAAATCCGCGAGCGTCCGTCCCCCGTGGATTTCGTAGAGGATGGCGAGGGCGGCGGTGTGGCCCGCGTTGTAGTCGAGGGCGACTTCGTTGGAGCGGAAGTCCGTGCGGTCGTCCTCGTAGGAGGCGCCGTCGTCGGCTTGCCCGGGGCCGCCGACGAGAGCCCCGTAGAGGGTGTGGGTGTTGTCGGACGGCACGCCGATGTTGTTGGTGGTCGAGCCGTGGGCGGCCCGGTGGTGCGGGTTGACCGGCGGGTTGTCGCCGAAGCCGACGACGTAGGAGCGCCCTTCCGGATTGTCGCCGAGGGCGTAGTTGATCTGCGACTCGCCGAGGTCGCGGTAGCGGGTGCCGTTGTCGCCAACCGTGTCGGCATACCAGAGCGCGAGGAAGGCGGTGTTCGCGGAGTAGCGGAGGGAACCCCACCGGTCGAGGTGCGCCTGGCCGCCGGGGGAGTATTCGACCCGCCGGCCGTTGAAACCGACGCTCCAGTAATCCAGCCATTTCTCGGCGTATTCGCGATACTTGGCCTTGCCGGTAAGACCGGCCAGCAGGACGACGGCGCCGTAGCTCTTGTCATCCCAGTTGAGGGTCCAGCGGAATCCGCCGGAGCCGCTTCCCTGGAAGCCGCCTTCGAGGTAGTCCGAGAAGTAGTCTTCGGCTTTGTCGAGGTAGATGGTGTCCCCCGTGGCCCGGTAGAGCCAGAGCGCCCCCCATACGAGTTCGTCTTCGTATCCCGAATGGGAGTCGTAGAAATTACGGGCGTCGGGGATGGCGTTGACGTAGCCGCCCCGGTGGTTGTCGGCGAAGCGGTAGAGGGCTTCGGCGTGATCGAGGAGTTCGTCGGCGTAGGCCGGGTCGTCGGGGCGGAAGGCCAGGGAAGCGGCCGCCAGGGCGGCGGCGGACTCGGCGGCTACTTCCGTGCCCGGCTGCGAACGGCTGATCTTGTAGGCCGGCCGCTCCATGGTCATGGCCTCCGGAGGCCCCCAGAAGGAGTGGTCGAGCGAGCCGTTGCCGACCTGCCCGTAGAATTCCAGGGTTTCCCCGTCGGCGTCACGGATGTGCGCGCGGAGAAGGTAGTCGGTCTGCCAGGCGAGGATGTCGAGCAGCTCGTCGAGTTGGCCGGTTTCGATCCAGGAATTGCGCTGGTCGGCCGCGCTCCAGCCGAGGAGGGTGAAGCTGAAGGCTCCGGGAAGGCCGAACTTCACGTGATCGCCGGCGTCGTAGAACCCTCCCGACAGGTCGAGACCGACATCGGAACCGTCGTCCACCGCCGAATCCCCGCGCCAGCTTACCCGGAAGTCCTCCGGAAGGTCCCCCGAGCGCTGGGCGTCGTAGAAGAAGAGGCTCTTCTGCATGGCCTCGGCGTAGTTGAAGGCACCGGTCTGTTCCTTGCCGTCGCCCTCTTCGGCGGGCTCGGGATCGGGGGCGGGATCGGGGAGTGGGTCCGGGTCCGGAGTGGGGTTCGGATCGGGCCCGGGGTCCGGGTCGGGCGTGGTGCCGCCTTCGACCGGGTTGCCGTTGAGGGATACGTTGGCGGGATAGATCACATCGCCGATGGAGGGACCTCCTGAGGTGGAGTTGAAGCCGAAGGTGATGGTCCCGCCGGCGGGAACGGCCGCGTTGTAGCTCTTGTTGCGGACGGTGTAGGTGTCGCCCTCCCGCGAGACGATTTCGGCGTTCCAGATGGAGCCGATGCCGTAGGGGAAGTCGAAGGTGATCTCCCATCCGGTGGTGGCCGTCCGGGTGACGAGGCTGGCGTCGGCGCTGAATCCACCGTTCCAGGCGGAGGGAACGGAGATCGCGAGGGCTCCGGCGGGTGTGGGCTCGGGCTCCGGTTCGGGTTCCGGCTCCGGCTCGGGCTCCGGTTCGGGTTCCGGCTCGGGCTCCGGTTCGGGCTCCGGTTCGGGCTCCGGATCCGGAGTGGGAGCCGGGTTTCCGGTGGATTCGCCGTTGAAGACGAAGTTTTCGGCGGTGGTGTCATCGCCGCTCGCGGCCTGGAATCCGAAGCCGACGGAGCTTCCGGGGGCGATGGTCCCGTTCCACGAGGCGTTGGAGAAGGTCAGCGTGTCGCCGGAGCGGGTGCCTCCCGAGGCGTTCCAGAAGTTCGCCGGATCGACTCCGAGATCGAAGGAAATGGTCCACCCGTCGATGGGGCTCGTTCCGTTGTTGGTGAGGGTGACGGCCGCGGTGTATCCGCCGCCCCAGTTGTTGACCACCTCGAAGTCGATGGCGACGTTGCCTCCGGGAGCGGGGTCCGGTTCGGGCTCGGGTTCCGGTTCGGGCTCGGGTTCGGGCTCGGGTTCCGGTTCAGGTTCGGGTTCCGGGTCAGGTTCGGGTGCCGGGGCGGGGGAAATCCGCCCACCGAGCGAGATGGTCCGGATGTCGGCATGGAGGTGATCGACTCCACCGGGTCGCGCGTTGAAGCCGAAGGTCACGCTTCCGCCCACGGGTATATCCGAATTCCAATCGGCGTTTCCCACAGTGTAGGTGGTGCCCGCGCTTCCGATGAGTTCCGAACTCCAGAAAGAGGTGATCTCCCGGCCGATGCCGAACTCGAGCGCCCATTCGTTGATCGGAAAATCACCGGTGTTGGTGACGGTGGCTTCGCCGGTGAAGCCGCCGCCCCAGTCGCTTTTCACGGCGAAGGTCACGTCGGCGTCGAGTTCCCCGTCGCCGGAGTCCGTTTCGAACGCCGGGTAGCGGCCGCTGCCGTCGGCGGGATTGCCGTGCCCGGCGCCGTCTCCGAAATCGACATCGCTGGCGGAGAAGAAGGCCTCCCCGGCGGGATCGATGCGCTGCCAGATGACGTAGAGGACGTGGTGCCCGGTCCGGTGCGGCAGTTCGACGTTGAAGCGGTAGAGATTGCCGTCGCGCACGTAGTTTTCGGGACCCTCGAGGGGAACGAGATCATCCCAGCGCAGAGGCTGGTCGGGAGACCAGTCCCCGCGGGTGAGGTAGGCGAGGAAGTAGCTCGGATCGTGGGGGACGTGGGCGTCGTAAACGACCGGGTAGGTTCCGGAATTGACCGGAGTGGCGGGCCAATCGCTTCGCGTGAGGTCCAGCCCCGCGTATTTGTCGCGGCCGGCCCCGGCGAGCGTGCCGTCGGGGATGAGCGCGCGATAGGGGGCGGGATCGTCGCCGTTGTAGTCGGGAACCAGTCGGCTGACCTCGTGCCAATCGTAGAAAGCCTGGGTCCCCGCGACGGCGATGGCCGCCGCCGACACATCGCTTTGCGGGGTCTCCGGATTTTCGAGAAAGATCCGGAACGAGCGGCTGACCGGATCGCCGACGGAGCCGTGGCCGAGGATCGTCGCCGGAAACGCGAGAGCGGCGGCGGCCGCGAAGGCGAAGAGACGCCGGATGGAGGAGCATGGTTGTTTCATAGGATCGACGGCAGGTTGGGTTGAGTGGAGATGGGGCGTCGCGCGTCCCCTTTCGAAGAGTAGGAGACGCACTCATCCCCATTATTCCGGCTGCTCCGCTTTTGACGGATATTTTACAACCGCCGCTGCGCATTCCAGGCGTGTGCCGTCCGGTAGCCGGATGACGTCAGTGGTCCGGCCCGATCCCCCCGGTGACCGGTAGGCCGATCGGGCAGGGAACCAACGCTTTCAGAAGTGGAAACGGCTCCGGCCGTTCCTCTCCAGGATCATTTGTCCTTCGGATTCCGTCACCAGTGATTTCAGAAAGCCAGCTTGAGCCCGACCGATCCGCCGTTGGTCGTTACGTTCTCGGAGAACTTGCCTTCATAGCGGATGTGGGCGGAGGTGGTTTCGGTGAACCGCAGGTCGAAGCCCGCCGTGACCATTCCGCTGACCTCGTCGAGGGGCAGTTCGGTTGTAAATCCACCAGTCGCATCCGGAGCGCCGACGAAGCGGGCTTCCTGGTCCCAGGAATCGGACGAGGCGAGATCGAGCCCCGCCCGGGCGAAGCTGCGGAGAACCCAGTCGTTCGAGAAGTCGCTCCGGGCTCCGATCTCGATGGCGGGTGTGGCGAAGAGCGTGGTCTGGTCCGCCTGTTCGACCCTAAGGGCGAAGCCTCCGGCCCCGGACTCGGTGTAGCCGCTGGCGTTGGTGTGAACCCCGGTGAGCGTCAGAAGCGGGCGGAGGTAGATCCGCTTGTAGGCCTGCGTGTAGGCCGCCCGCAGGGCGAGCGCACCGGTCTGCACGCGCGGGGATCCTTCGGCTGCGCCTTCCCGCCCCGGGAAGGTGATGCGGCGCGTCGTGTCGTACCATCCCAGGCTGCCGCTCACGGCCCCGGCCAGAAACCAGGGACCGATCTCGTGCTTGAGCGTGATGGCCGCCAGGGCGGTGTCGCCGTCGCCCGAGCTGACGTTGTTTCTGCTGCTGAGCGAATCGTCTCGGTAGGCGATCGAACCACCGATGTAGAGATCCTCGCCGATTTCCTTCTGTCCGCCGGTCTGGTACATCATGCTGTCGAGGCGGTAATTGGAAAACCCGTCCCCGCCGAATCGCTGCGAGGTGGTCCGGCCGTGGGCGCGGAGCCAGGCGGAGGGGTTCTCGGCGAGCCGGGTGGTTTCGCCTTCGAAGATCGGTCCGTTCAGGGCGGTGTCGGAGAAATACTGGCCTTCCGCCGGACCCCGCACGGCGAAGCCGAGGGTCGCGCCGGGAGTCAGCTCATCGAAGAAATTGCGAACGGCACCCGGATCGCTCCGGGCGATCGCGTCGAAGGTTCCGAACACGTCGAGGCCGCCGCTTCCGGCGAGCCAGATCGACTCGAGGTTCCGGGCCACCTCAGTCTGATTCGCGGTCAGACCGGAAGCGATTCCCTCGAGATCGATCCCCACGGCGGCGATGGCGAATGAATTTCCGAAGCGCCCCAGGTCATACTCGAAGATGCCGCGGATGTCGGAGACGAGACGCAGGTCGCCGGAAATGCCGCCATCGACGGTCACGAGGGTGAGCCGCCGGTTGGGGAGGATGCGCGATCCGGGCGCCGGCCGGGGCTCGACCTCCCCGTCGAGGACGGCGTTGCCGCGGACGGCGAGGGAATCGCTTTGTCCCCGCTCGAAATCGGTTCGGAAGATGAGGGCTCCGCCGGAGGTCTGGGTGAAATCGCCGGCGATCTCCGTGCGGCCGAACCGCACGCCGCCGATCCCATGCCCGACGAACATCCGGCCGTCGTTGCGAACATTGGCCTGGATCGATTCACCTGCAATGAACCGCCCGCCGCCCCGATTGTTGATCTGCACATCGGAGGGGTTGCCGTCGTTGACGATGTTTCCAGTGAGATTGCCGTTGTTGTTCAAGGTGATCCCGCCGGATCCGTTGGCGTCGAACCGGGCGGCGTTTCCGGAGGCCGCGCCGAGACTTCCCGCACTGCCGATGGTCAACGTGGATTGATTGGAACTCTTCGAGATGATCCAGGCGCCGAAGCCCTGCGATCCCGGGCCCCCGACCACATCGCCGTTGATGGTCGCATCCACCGTCGTGCCGCTCACGCCCGGGCTGTCCTGCTGGGCGAGGATGCCGACGCTTTGTTCGCCGGAGACATTGATGGTTCCGGACTGGGTGATCTTGATGTTTCCGGCGGTGGACGAACCGCCCGACGAGCCGGTGCCGAAATCGACCGAGTTTTCATAGCCGCGGAACCCGCCGCCGCCGCCGATCGATTGGGCGAAAATGCCGTGGGAGGCGTCTCCCGTCGTGGTGATGGTTCCGTCCACCGAGACCGTGACTCCCGCGCCGTTCCCGGAGGAGGTCCCGCTTCGCTCCTGGTTTTGCAGCCCCGTTTTGTAGAAGGCCAATCCGGAGTTTACATTCGGAAACCCGGCGATTCCGCCGCCGCCGCCGATGGACTGGGCGACGATCCCGTGCGAGAACAATCCGGAGGTTTGGATGCCGCTCCCCGAACCCAGCGTCACACTGACGCTCTCTCCCGCCCCCGAGCTACCGGCCCCTCCCAATGCGATCGGCGCGTTGAGGATGTTCTGCCCGGCGGAGGGTGTCCAGGCAAGGCCCCCGCCGCCCCCGATCGATTGGGCGATGATTCCCGAGGAAGCCCATCCGCCGGTGGTGATCCGGACGGTCTCTCCGCCGAGGGTCACGGCTCCTCCGCCGCCGCTCGATCCCGATCCGCCCCCGACTGCCAGTTGGATGGTGGAATCGAACGAACCGGCCCCGAAGCTGGCGCTCGAGCCATGGCCGCCGACACCGCCCCCGCCTCCGATGGACTGGAGCACGATCCCGTGGGCCGCGTCCCCGGTGGTCGTGACAGTCGTGCTGCCGTCGAGTTCGACGGACCCCCCGGATCCGCCGTTGCCCCCGTTGCCGCTGAAATCTCCGCCGAGGCTGATCTTCCCGGGGTTCGAGTCGGAACCGGCGCCGGCTCCCGATCCGTCCACGCCGATCCCGCCGCCGCCGCCGATCGACTGCCCGTGGATGCCGAAGGCACCGTAGCCCGCGGTGGTGATCGCGCTGTCGTCCTGCAGCGTGAAGGTCACTTCGCCCCCGTTGCCGGCCTGCCCTCCGCTTCCGCCGGAGGCCACATTGACGCTCAGATCGGGGGACGCATCGGTATCCTGGGCGACGGCCGTGCCCGCCTTGCCGCCGCCGCCGCCGATCGACTGCGCGAGAATCCCGGTCGAGAAATCGCCGCCGGTGGTGATCGTACCACTGTTGCCGACCGAGACGGTGCCGCCGTTGGCGGCCTCGCCGCCGCCCCCGCCCAGCTCCATCGAAAAGGTGGCGCTCACACTGGTGGAATCGTCGTCATCGTCGTCATCGTCGCCGTTCCCGGAACCGCCGACCGGGAAGCGCCGCTCTCCGCTGGAGGGGTCGATGGGGTTGTCGGCCGAGGCGTCGCCGCCCGCTCCTCCGCCGATGCCTCCGCCTCCGCCGATCGACTGGGCGAGGATGCCGCCCGCATCGCCGCCCCGGGTGGTGATCGTTCCGTCGTTCTGGATTTCGACCGTGCCGCCCTCGCTCCCCGATCCGCCGGCCCGTCCCATGGAGATGGATACATTTCCTTCCAAATCCAAATCCTCGTCGTTTCCGTCCTCGTCCTCTTCGTCCTCTTCGTCACCTCCGGACAACGAGGCGGCCGCGCCGAAGCTCAAGCTCCCTCCCTGGGAGGTTCCGCCCCCGCCGCCGATCGACTGGGCGACGATGCCATGGGCGCCCGATCCGTAGGTGTCGATCGCGCCGTTTTCCGCTATCGTGATGGAGACGCCTTTGCCCGCCCCGCCCGAACCACCGGCGGCCCCCATGTTGACTCCCGCGGAAATCGACTCGGTGCCGCCGCGATTCTGGGTGTTCCCGCTCCCGAACCCGGCGTTGCCTCCGCCGCCGCCGACCGATTGGGCGACGACGGCGTTGGCGAAGTCGCCGTAGGTGGTGACGGCGGCCGTACCGGCCGGATCCCCGTCGTCGTCCGCGGCGATGTTGACCGTCACCGGACCTCCGTCGGCCCCGCCGCCGCCGCCGCCGCCCATGGTGAACTCTCCGGAAACGCTCACCGAGTTCTCGGCCGCGCCCCCGAAGTCCACGGTCGCGGCCGAAGCGGAGGAGTCGCCGCCAAGGCCGCCGCCTCCTCCGATCGATTGGGCGATCACCCCGTGGGATCCCTGCCCCTGCGTGGTGACAGTGGACTCGTTGTAGAGCAGGACGGTCGTGGAGCCGCCGGTCCCGCCGATCCCGCCTGTGCCGCCGACTCCGAAGGACCCGGAGACGGCGAACTCCGTGTCGGTCTCGGGCACGGGCACCGCGACGGCCAGCGCTCCGGCGGTCGCGCTGCCGCCGTGACCGCCGCCGCCGCCGATGGACTGCGCGACCACGCCGTAGGAATCGACCGGATTGGCCGGCAGAACCGGTCCGTTCGAATCGGAAATCCCGGTCAATTCGCCGGTGGATACCGTCGTTCCGGTCAAATCGAGTTTCGAGGTCCCGCCGGTTCCCCCGGAACCGCCGGAGCCGCCGACGGCGACCGCCGCGTCGAAACCGACACCCACGGAATGCGAATACGCGGACCCTCCGGTACCCCCGCCACCGGCGATCGACTGGTTGACGATCCCGGCGGAGTTGCTTCCTCCGGTGGAAACCGAAAGGGAACGGTTCCCCGATACGGTCGCCGTGCCCCCGTTGCCGCCGGCGCCGCCGGAACCGCCAACCGCGACGGAGATTTCCGCCCCGTCCGCCGTGGCGTTACCGCCATTGCCACCGCCGCCGCCGATCGACTGGTTGACGATGCCGTGGGCCAGTTGCCCGGCGGTGACGATCGTCCAGGGATCGTTGCCCACTCGAATGGAGCTTTCACCCCCGGTGCCGCCCGAGGCTCCATCGCTGCCCACCGTGATCACCCCTCCCGCCGAACCGCCGTTGCCACCGCCCCCGGCGATACTCTGGGAAAGAACCCCGATCGCGTTCTCTCCGAGCGTGGTGACAAGCCCGGAGCCGTTGACATTGATCTCTCCCCCGTTGCCACCTGCCGACGAGTCGCCGCCCAGTCCAACCGCGCCGCTGCCCTTTCCAGCGGAACCGCCGCCCCCGGCAATGGCCTGAACCAACACCGCATGGGCGCCCTCGCCCGCCGTCACGGTCTGCGAACTGCTGTTGAGGTTGATGGTCATATCACCCAGACTCCCGGCGGATCCTCCGGAACCGCCCTGCCCGTAAAAGACCGACTTTGAATCACCCGCATTCCCGCCCGCTCCGGTGAGCGCCTGCAGAAGAACGCCGAAAGCGCCGTCCCCTCCGGTGCCGATCCGGCCCGAATGGTCCAGGTTCACCGCCCCGGTGTCGCCCCCGTCGCCCGCGTCGCCGCCGTGGCTGGCGACCCCGTCGTCGCCGGCGGTGCCTCCCGCTCCGCCCGCTCCGCTGAGACTGCGGCCCACGATCCCGAAGCCTCCGTCGCCCTTGGTAAGGACGCTGGATTCCGCCTCCGTGGTGATGTCGATCAAGCCTCCGTCACCCCCGTCGCCCCCGTCGCCCGCGCGGTTTCCGAGGAACTCCGCGATGTTGCCCCCCCGGGAACCATCCTTTCCGACCGACTGGATCCCGACGCCGATGCTCTGATCGCCGGTCGTTTCGATGACGGAATTCGCCCCATGGGTGAACCGGACACTGTTCCCGTCGCCGCCCGAGCCCCCCTTCTCTCCGGCGTTGGAGGTAAGTGAATTCACATCGCCCCCGCGCCCGGAAATGCCTCCCCCGGAGAGAAGCACGATCCCGTGCGACGAGGATCCGCTTGTCGAGATTTCGTAGCCCTGCGAGCCCTCGGGGGTAAAAGTGACCGTGCCTCCTTCGGCGCCCGAGCCGCCTTTGCTGCCCTCCGAAGAGGTCGAATCGTCTCCGTCGATATCGCCGCCCCGGCTGCCCGCTCCTCCGGAGGAGGTCATCTCGATCCCGGAGGACTGGTCGCCGGTGGTTTGGATCAGCACCTGATCCGCGCCGCCGTCCAGCGTCACCGTCAGGTTGCCGGCCAATCCGCCGTCTCCTCCGTCCCCGGCCCCGCCGATTCCGAGAAACGGATTGTCGTAGTCCGTCCCCTGCCCGCCGGTGCCGCCCGTGGAACTCAGGGAAAGCCCCGCCGAATTGGCTCCGTTCGTGGACAAACCGGTGGAGACCGCGGAAGTGGCGGCCCCGAGGGTCACGCTGGCGATTTCGGCGTTCCCGCCGTCGCCCCCGTCGCTGTAGTCCTGCTGAACCCCGCCGATTCCTCCGTTGCCGCCCCGGTTGAAGGCCTGGATCGCCGGGAGACCGGTTCCGTTCGTGGTAACTGTGGCGTCCGTCACCGACACGGTCACCTCGCCACCGGTTCCTCCCTCGCCGCCGCTGGTTCGGTCGTAGGACTGGCCGCCGTCTCCGCCGCGGGCCTTCGCCTGGATGCCGGCCCCGCTCACACCGTCGCCCGTGGCGGCGACATCGATATCGCCGCCCTGATTGAGCGTAACCGTTACGCCTCCCCCGAAGCCGCCCCGCCCTCCCTTGTCTCCGCTGGTATGGGAGGCGGCGCCATCGCCGCCTTTGGTCGTGGCGCGGATTCCGTAGGCCTGCAAGCTGCCGGTGGTATTGTCGAGAAAGAGCGATACCGGGCCGCTGTTCGTGATCGAGACCGACCCCGAAGCAGGTGCGTCGATCCCCTCCGCCCCTTGTCCGGGGCCACCGGAATTCGTGGCCCCGTGAATGCCCTTGGCGACGCCCTGGGCGGCCAGCGGATCAGCGGAGGTGCCGGCGGTCAGCGCGCCCGAATTCATCAGGGTGACATCGCCGCTTGTGCCCGCCGAGCCTCCCACTCCCCCGTCCTTGAACTGGGGCACCCCGTCTCCATTGGTGGAGCTGGGAGTGACACTACCTCCGTCCCCCCCGTCGGTGATCGCCTCCCAGAGAGCGAGTCCGCCGTTGTACGCGCCGCCCGGATTGAAGGTGATCGCCGCCGCGTTGGAGCCATTGTCCTCGCCGATACTCCCGGAGTCGCCCCCGTCTCCGCCGTTGTCCTTGGCCTTGTCGTCGGTCGAAACGCCGCCGTCCCCCCCCTGGAGATTGAGCGTGATCCCGAACACCTGGGAAGCGAAGGTCTCGGACAGGGTGATCGTGAGATCGGCATCCGGATTATTTATGAATTCGCCGATCGAGCCGATGGACGCCCCCGGATCGCCCCCGTCGTCGCCGCTGCTCCCGTTCGCCCCGGTTCCCCGCACGCGGATGGCGAAGTTCCCGTTGGTGACATCGATCGGATCGTTGTTGATGGTGGTCGATGCCCCCTCGGTCGCCCCGACCGTCTGGTCGATCGGACCGTCGGCGGACAGCGGGGAGCCGGAGGCGAAAAGAGAAAGCCCGGCGAGAATCGCGGGCGCGAGGCGGAAGAACGGTTGCGGTTTCATTTGGACGAAGATCAGGATGGAATGTGCCCGGGGAACCGCAACTCCGTGAACCGCGTACCCGGACGATCGGGTGCCCTCCGAATAACGATGGGCTTGAGGTATGAGAGACGAGACTGGAATTAATTCCAAACACTAATCGCATAAAATGCGCGGACGGAACGAAAAGGCGGAAATGGTCCGTGCGTTTTGCACGGCCATGGGCGGCATGTGGCTGAAATCGATCGGCAGACGAAGCCAGAAAGCCCGAACGCGTTGGACACCGGAGAGGTTTGATCGGTGCCCACGCATCTCCGATGCCTCCGCCTCGCCGATCCTGCGCAGGGCGTTGTCCGTCAACGATCGTCCCCGTCGAGTGGTTGGCCCACGTTCCTACCGGAACCATCGTCCCCGCCAACCCCTGGCCCGGCGGAGTTGGTCCGCCGTTTCGGCGTCGAGCCCGCTGGATTCGAGATACGCCTCGAAGCCGGCCGGATCGGTCTCTTTCCAGTTTCCGGCCACTCCGGACATCACGCGGGTTCTCATCGATTCGGAGGAAATGGACTCCGCCCAGGTCATGGCACCGGCGGGATCCTCCCCGGAAGCGCGCATACTGAAGACGGCCACCGCTCGATCGATCTCCCCGGAGGAGGGGAGTTCGTTGAGCCACCGGCCCGGGCCCTCGAGATCGTAGCGGGACCACCGCTCGATCAACGACGAGACCGCCGCTTCGAAGGCGGGATCCTCCGCGCCGAGAGAGGCCACGAAACCGGCCGCCTCCAGCGGATCCGTTTCCGCCCAGGTCCGGACGAGGCCCGCGGCAACCCGCTCGCCTGCGTCGCCGCGGTTGGCGAGAAAGTGCTCGCCCGCCGCGGCGGGATTGTCCTTCGCCCACTCCGCGTAAAGCTCGGAGAACGCGTCGTCGCGGACGGGGCCGGGCGGGAGTTGCTCCAAATCCCGCAGAGCCTCGCTGACCCGCCCGGCGGCGACCCTTTCCTCCACCACGGTCTCCACCATGCGGCGCTTCCGATGTCGTTCGTCCCGAGTGTTTTCCGGCAAATCCAACGCGTATTCGAAAGCCGCCGCCGGAGCCGCGCGGGCGTAGCCCTCCATCCATGCCTCCATCCGGGCCGCCCGCAGACGCCCGGGAACGACCTCCCGGTCCGCCTCGATCCATTCCAGCGCCGATGACGGATCCCGTCCCCCCCAGGAGCGGAGAATCTCCCGCAGCGCGTCCTCCCGTGCGTTGACACTTCCGATGGCACCAATCAGGCCCATCGCCTCTTCGGGATCCCGGAAGGCGATTCTGCCCAGCAGAGCCGAGAGCAACTCGTCCCGCCGTTGACCGGACGGCAGACGGTCCACGATCTCGAACCAGTCCGCCGCCTCCCCGGCAGAGAGAACGGCCGCCTCGCGTACGGCGGACGCCCATAGGTCCATGCCCATCGATCCGTCCGCAACCTGCCGCAGGGCGGACGCGTTGTCCCGATCCTCCGCCCCCGGGGTGGAAATCGCCCCCGCGCCCGTCCCGGAAGTTCCGAGCAAATCCCCTTCGGCGGCCCCGGCGGAGCCCGGCCGGCCGGCCGCCGCCCCGTTCGAAGAACGCGCCGGAGAGGACCGACCGGCCTCATCGGGGGCGACCCACCTTCCGGCCGAGAAGGCGAGTGCCACCGTCCCCAGCCAAACCGCCAGGAAAACCGGACTGCTCCAAGACGCCGCTTTCATGGCGGTAACGGTAGCGGGCATTCCCCCGGATGTCGATAGGTTTCCCCGATTCGGCACGAGACGGCCGTTGGATTCCCGAAGATTCCTTACGGATTGGAGAGGAACGACGACAGTCGCCCCTACGACAGATAATTTCGAAAAGCACCGGCCTTGAAAAGGTGCCCCGGGAAGATTTTCCCGAGTTCATTCTCCGCCACACCCATGTGCCTCATGCAGGCCTCGGCGAGAAAGTCGCGGTAGTCGGTCGTGATCGCAAGGTCGCGCCCTTCGAAGAGCTGATCCGGCGACAAGCCGGGCCAATCCCCGAAAACCCGTCCGCCGCGGACGCCGCCCCCAAGCGCGAAAAAAGCTGTGCCATGTCCATGGTCGGTTCCACGGTTGCCGTTCTGCCCGGCGGTTCGGCCGAACTCGCTCATCGTCAGAACAAGCACGTCCGACATCCTGGCGCCAAGATCCCGGTGAAGCGCGACCAGCCCGTTTCCCAGCTCGGCGAGACGGTTTGCCAGCACCCCGGTGACCGCTCCCTGGTTCGCATGGGTGTCCCACCCTCCGATCTCCACAAAGGCGACCTCCAATCCGATATCCGCCTTGATCAACTGTGCCACCTGCCGGAGCGATCTACCGAAACTTCCACGAGGATAAACCGCGCCGTGAGCCGGCTCATAGGAACGGGGATCCACCTTGCGCAATAGATCGATCGCCGCGAAGCCGTCCTGCCCCGCCCCGTGCAGGGCATCCCCGGCAGCGCTCCGATAGATCTCCTTGAAGTCCCCGGCTCCTCCCTCTACAGTTCCGCCTTGAACGCCGAACCGTTCGAGATCAGGTATTGCCAGCGCGTTCTCGGCGCCCTGCAGGCTTCTCGGCAATCGCCCGGTCATTGCCACCGCCCGCAAGGCAGCCGTCCGGGCTTTGTCCTCCGGGCAGCAGCCGATCAGGCGGTTCAGCCATCCCGTCGCCATCTTCCTGTCCGCCGCCGTGCCGGACTCCATGAGATCCTGCGCTTCAAAGTGTGACCGCGTGGAGTGCGGGTTGCCGCAAGCGTGCAGAACCGCCATTTCCCCCGCCCCGTAAAGATCGCCCAGCGGCGCCAAGGCGGGGTGCAGGCCGAATCGTCCGTCCAAATCCCTCACACCTGCGGCCCCCGCCCGATGCGAGGGCGCTGCCAGAGCGATTTCCCGGCGCAGTCTGTAGTAGTCCGCGTCGCCATACGGGACGACCATGGAAAGGCCGTCAGCCGCACCCCTCTGAAAAAGGCATACCAATACCCGCCGCCCACCGCTCGATTTGCGCGTATCCGCGGCAAAGACCGATGAGCGGAGAAACCCGGGACCGAGGAGAGGACCCGCCCCGAGGGAGGCAAACGCGAGCGCACCCTGTTTGATGAAGAAGCGACGGGAGACAGGAGGAGTTTTCATGGTGACCGTGGGTTAGCGATATTGGAATTCAGGAGAACCGAGCACGAGAGCCAGCAACTTTTCGATGTCGGGCTGAGACCGCCCCATGCCGTCGGCGGCTGGAGCCGTCCGCTCCAGCAGCACCGCGAGGGTGCCGGCGGAAGGAGCCCGCCCGAGGACCGACTGTGCGAGCGACTCCACCACATCCCCGGCATCCCCGCTC
Source organism: Puniceicoccaceae bacterium (assembly GCA_046541615.1). Taxonomy (GTDB): domain Bacteria; phylum Verrucomicrobiota; class Verrucomicrobiia; order Opitutales; family Puniceicoccaceae; genus Puniceicoccus. Next base: position 2,240 of record JBKHCX010000031.1, on the reverse strand, counting down.
GCATTCTCCGCCAATGCGGCGGGATCCACCTTCGCGCCGAAGACATCCCCGCCAACCAGGGCCAGCGAGAAATTCAATCGTGCCAGCAGCGCGCCGGAACTCACCCATTCCCTCGAATCCTCAGGGAATCCCGTGGGCGACCCCCACGTGTAAGGCGCCTGTCCCATCTCCAGGAGGTGCAACCCCACCGTCTTGCGGCGAAGTCGCGAGAGACGGTCACCACCCCCTCCCAACGCCGCTCCTGCTTCCATTGCACGCAGCGGCCGCCGACCACGCCACCCCGCGTCGTCGTGAAGTTCCGCCCCCGAAGCCCGTAGTGCCGAGGCAGCATATTCAAACGGTGATTTCGTCTTCGCCGCGAAAAACTCCGGAGAGAAAAACACCGGATCGAAGAACAGGGCCTTGTAGGTTTCGAGCAGATCGCCGTCGGACTCACGGAAAGCCGTTGCCACCCGGTCAACCAGATCCTCCGGCGGCTCGTCCGCCACGAAGCGCTGGCAAAGCTTGGTCGCTATGCGGGTGGCCGTTGCCGGATGGGAGGCAATCAGATCAAGCACGGCTTCACCGTCCCGCCTCCCGTTCCCCGCGGGCAGGATGGTCCCAAGAACCTCCTTCTCCCCGTCATCGTGCCAGCGAGGCCGGAAGATGAACTCCCCCGTCCGCGGACGGACCGACCATCCGGTGAACGCGCGCGCCACTTCCCGGACATCTTCCTGGGTGTAGCCCCCATCCACGCCCAGGGTGTGCAGTTCCAGCAGCTCGCGCCCGTAGTTTTCATTCAATCCGCGCCGTTCCGGCGCCGCGTTTCCATCCGCTGATTCCTGCGGGACCCTACCAAGCGGCTCTTCCCGCATCCGGGCGGTCCGCGCCCGGACAGCCGGACTCAATTCCATCTCCCGCGTGCTGCGAAAGTTATCCAGATACACCAGCATGGCCGGGCTTTCGGCGGTCGCACCGAGCAGGTCGCGAAAACTACCGAACACCCGCGGTCGAATCACGTCCCGCTCGTAGGATACCACGGACGGACGAACCTGCTGCTTGCGGGCGTCCACATTGAAATGATTGAACCAGAAATCGACCAACACTTCCTCGAGCTGCCTCTCCGACAAGACCGCCCGCAACAGCTTGGCATACTGCAACTCACCCAAAGCCTGTTCCACGATCAGTTGTTCGCCGCTCCTCCGCATTCTCCGGAGTTCGGCTGCTCGCGCCGGGTCCCCGTCCGCCTCAGCCCTCCGCAGAAGCGCGCGCTCGCGAATCTCCGTCCGGTAGGCCTCGACAAGCTCCTGCTGCGAAAGCCGCAGTTTCGACAACCGGTCAACGGCGGCCTCGACCCCGGAATCCGCGATCAAGGAGGGATCCAGTTGCTCACGTATCCAGTTCTCCACGCCCTGCCCGGCCACCGCCTCAACTTCGCCGGGACGCGGTCCATAGCCGAGGCGATTGAGAGCGTGAGCCGCCTTCTCTTCGGCAGACAAAGAAAAGCCATCCACATCCGCGCTCTTCACGGGCATGCAGGCGGCGCCCAGCAACAGGACCAAGGCGACGACGGTTTCTCTTGCCGCCAACCCGGAAACGCCGGGATTCGATAACCAGTTTTTCATGAGTTCATTCGGTTTGATGGTTTCTGGCGAAGGGTACGATCCGCTCCTTTCGATCGGAAAGGTATCAACAAGAAATGAATATCCGGCGTTCGGTTGGATGAAAGATCATTCATCTTATCGACCGCATTGGGAAGGGGCTCGAAGGATTCATCCCCAGTCCCACCGTGGAGAGGGGGCCCCGGCCTCCGGCGATCCGTGCCGGCGAGCGATTCTGCGGATCCCTTCCGGACAGGAGAGGAACGATGACCGTCGTTCCTGCGGCGGGGTGGGGGGACCAGCGGAGCTGGCGACCGCTTGTCTTCGCTCATTTTTCGCTTATGTTTGTTCCGGATGGGGGGACGGAGTTTGGTTTCCGGGCTTCCACAGGGGACTCCCCGGAGAAACTCCTGCCGGTAATCGGAAGCTTCCCGCGCCCACCCGCCGAGCGGGTTCCGGACGTCAGGAGGGATGGACGAGGAAACGGGGAAACGGACTGCCCCGCGGCCATCTTCCGGCCGGAGCAGGGGTGGCTCCGTCGAAAACCTTGAGCTTGCCGAAACGAGCGCCCTGCCGCTTCGGAAGGGCCGTTTCCGACCGTCCGAGCGGGTCAACGCGGCACTGATCGGGCGCAGGCGATGGGTGTCCTTGGAGAGTGTC
>JBKHCX010000030.1:0-20097 GCA_046541615.1 Puniceicoccaceae bacterium | reverse complement strand
GCGGCGGAGAACGGCGCGTTCCATTCCACGATGAGATCGTACACTTCCTTCCGCGTTCCGCCTTCGCGGGGATCGGCGTAATCGAAAAGACTGAACAGCAGCAAGGGTTCTCCGAGCAGGGAGGCGTCGCGCAACTTTCCGCCTCCGTCGCCTTGCCCATGCCGACGAGGATGCGGCCGAGCTTCTCCCGGGAACGCTTCTGTATCCGAAGCGCCTCGATCAGCTCCTCCCGGGTCAGCCGCCCCATCCGGACCAGCCGCTCGCCCAGGCGGCCGGGAATCGGCCTGGGATTCGCCGGCGGCGCCGAATACGCCCGGTCGATCGCGAAGTCCAGATCACGCGTGGAGGCCCACGCCATGCGGATCGCGGCCCCGAAGCGCTCCCCCAGCTCCCGCTCCCGGCGATCCCTTCCTTCCTCCGAATCCTTTTCCTCCAGATTGATCACGTCGGTCGCCAGAACGAAGACGTTGTTCCGGAAAGACACGGGGAACACCCGCATCGCGCGGGCGGTTTCCTCCGGTATCTTCTCCAGGAGGTCGGGATCGACCCCGTCCGGATCCAGCTCGACGAAGGCGTTGCCCTTCTGGATCGCCAGGGCCTCGACCAGATCCTCCTCCCACAGAAGCTCCCGCTCCACCAGTATTTCCCCGAGCTTGCGTCCGCTTTTCTCCTGCTCGGCGAGCGCTTCGTCGAGCTGGGCCTGCGTGACGAGTCCGCGCTCGACGAGGATCTCCCCGAGGCGCCGGTGGTAGGAGGTCAGCTGCCCCCGCGTCGGAAATGCGTGGTCGGTTTTGATCCAGGCGGGATTCTCCCGGCGGATCTTCGCCCGCACGAACTGCCGGACCGCGATCCAGGCGGCCCAGAAATTCACGAAGTTGCCGACCAACATCCGGGGAACGGCCAGGAATCCCTGGAAAAGATTGTAGAAGCGCGTCGTGCAGATGAACCGGTTCAGGAGCCGCCAGCCGAAGAGCGCCAGAACCACATAAAGAACGCTGACCACCCAGTCCCCCTCCCGCAGGATCAGTGGCAGCTGCAGGGCGGGGAAAAAGAGGCCCATCACATAGAAGATGCCCAGAAAAAGCGCCACCGCGTAGCCGGTCATCACCGCGAAGCTGTTGAGAAGCCCTTTCCGGTCGCGCCAGAGCCAGTAGTTGATAAGGGGATGGATGGTCCACCCGATCCGCCACCCCTGCAGGCCGATCCCCAGGGTCCACCGCGACTTCTGCCGGGCGGAGGCGCTGAAGGTGGCGGGGAAATACTCTTTCGTCGCGACGAGTTCCCTGACCCTCTTGGTCTTCTTGCGCCCGAGAATCGGGGTGCGCACTTCCCTTTCCATCTCGATGTATTGCTGGAGGAAGATCTTCCGCCCCTTCATGCCCCGGAGGGAGAGACCCATGATGTAGTAAAGCACCCCCTGGTAGATCCAGTTGAGGCAGTCCGACTTCGAGGTCGGACCGGGCGCGGGTGTCACCACCACCTCCGTGTTCGGGATATAGCAGCGGGCGCGCTCGGCTTCGCGGAAGGTGTCCGGATCGTTCGGATACGTGCCGACGAAGAGTACCCAGTTGTCGTACTTCACCGACTTGCGGAAGTTCAGGATCATGTCGGCGATGACATCCGCCTCCCGCCAGGCGGGCACCATGACCGCCACCGGCTTCTCCGGAACGGCCTCCAACTGCTTCCAGGTGACGGGCTTGATCTTGTTGCGCTTGAAAAGAAACCGGAAGAGAGCCCGGAAGTAATAGACGCAATCGACAATCAGGTCGTCGATACCGCTGACGAGAAAGATCACGATCAGTACGATCATGATCACCCTGCAGATCAGCCAGACGACGAATAGAAATGTTTCAAGCACAGCGACATACCGTGCCATGAAACGAGCCCGCCGACAAGTAAATTTGTTGTAATTCCTCTCTCACCGCCGGGGCGGGGCGGGCCGCGGCCGCCCGGGGAAAAACCGGATTGGTTTGCGGCGGCGGAAGAATCAGCCGGGGGGCCAGCCGAGATTGCGTCCGCCCAGAACATGCACATGCAGGTGCGGCACGCTTTCGCCTCCGTCCGGGCCGCTGTTGATCACGATCCGGAATCCCCTGGCGAGTTCGAGGCGGGCCGCCATTCGCGCGGCGACCAGCAGGAGGTGGCCCAGGAGCGGTTCGTCCTCCGCCCCCGCCTCGGCGATCCGGGGTATGGGCTTGCGGGGGATCACAAGGAGGTGGACCGGCGCCTGGGGGTCGATGTCGTGCAAAACGACGCAGCGCTCGTCCTGGTGGACGAACTCGCCCGGAATCTCTCCGGCGATGATTTTCTCGAACAGTGTTTTCTCGGCCATGGGAATCTTCTACGGGAGGTAAAAACGGGCGCGCGATGGGCGGGCGGCGCGCGCTTCGCGCGGCGGGCGGCGGACCGCCCGGGTTCCGGCGGTCGGGCGCTTCATCGGTTCAGCACGGAGAGCTCCTGTTCCAGCTCCGCGATGTCGCGGATGTCCTTGTAGGCGATGGCGAAGCGCACATAGGCGATCTGGTCGATCTGCTTCAGGCGGTTCATGATCTCCTCGCCGATCGCGCGCGAGGGGATTTCGTCGAAGAACTCCTTCTGCAGCTTATCGACGATGTCGGAGATCATCATGTCGATCCGCTCCATCTCCACCGGGCGGCCTTCGATCGCCTTGCGGATGCCCCGGAGCATCTTGCCGCGGTCGAAGTCCTCCCGGCTCCGGTCCATCTTGATCACCCGCAGGTTCTCCCGCAGGACCTCCTCCACCGTGGTGAAGCGGAATCCGCACGAAAGGCACTCGCGGCGCCTCCGGATCGAAGCTTCCGATTTCGCCACCCGCGAATCGATGACCTTGGTTTCGGTCGAACTGCATTTGGGACATCTCATGGAAGAAAGCTGTTTGAATCCACCACCATACGGAACGGGGAAAAGAAGAAAAGGCAATTCGGGCGGCCCGAGCGTTCCGGGGTGTGACCACAAGTGCGTGGAGTGATCAAAGGGGTTTTTCCGATTTTCCAGTTGATTCGCGGCCATCGCGGCAACCGTCTTCGCTCTTCGAGCTCCGCCGAGTCAAGAGCACGAGGCCCTACAGAAAGACAAAGTCCGGTTTTATCGTTGTTTTCGAAAAACGGGTAGGGCCGCGTGCTTGTCATGGATCATGAGCTTGTCGAATGGCGCGCGTGCCGCAGCCCAATCCCGGAGAACAAAAAATCCGAAGAATTTCTATCCGATCTCCACGCACTTGTGCTACACCCGGCGTTCCCGGCCGGCGCCGGCAGCGGCATCCGCGCCCGGCCGGCGATCCCCCGGTCCCCGGGCGATTCCGCATCCGGGGTTGTCATCGCGGCCGGCCTCCGTCATCTTGCCGTTCCATGAACTCACTCGAACAGCTCAAGCAGTACACCACCGTCGTCGCCGACACCGGCGACTTTCAATCCATCAAGGAATACGAACCGCGGGACGCCACGACGAACCCGACCCTTATCCTCAAGGCGATGGGCAAACCCGCCTACGAGCCCCTCGTCGAAGGAGCCATCCGGGATGCCGGGAAGGTCGGCGGCAACGGCCCCGAAGTGGAAACCGTCATCGACCATCTCCTGATCCGCTTCGGGTGCGAGATCCTGAAAATCGTTCCCGGCCGGGTTTCGACCGAGGTGGACGCGCGGCTCTCGTTCAACGTGACCGGCAGCATCGAAAAGGCCAAGGAATTGATCCGCCTCTACGAGGAGAACGGCGTGGACCGCGAGCGCATTCTCATCAAGCTCGCCTCGACCTGGGAGGGGATCGAAGCGGCCCGCCACCTCCAGAAGGAGGGCATCCGCTGCAACATGACCCTGCTCTTCTCCCTCGCCCAGGCCATCGCGGCCGCCGACGCCGGCGCGCAGCTCGTTTCCCCCTTCGTCGGTCGCATTCTCGACTGGCACAAGGCCGCCGAAGGCAGGGACTTCGCGCCGGAGGACGACCCCGGGGTCGCCAGCGTCCGGCGGATCTACACCTACTACAAGAAGTTCGGATACCACACCGAAGTCATGGGTGCCAGCTTCCGGAACAAGGGCGAGATCGTCCAGCTCGCCGGGTGCGATCTGCTCACCATCAGCCCCGGTCTCCTCGAGGAACTGCGGAACTCCGACGAGCCGGTCGAGCGAAAGCTCTCCGGAGAAGCGGCCCTCAACGAGCCCGTCGAGAAGATCGAGGTCGATGAGGAAACCTTCCGCTGGATGCTCAACGAGGACCAGATGGCGACGGAGAAGCTCAGCGACGGCATCCGCCGCTTCGCCTCCGACATGAACAAGGTCCGCGGCGAAATCCGCGAACGCATCCGTTGATCCCGTGCCGGTATCCGACCAGCTCAGCCGGTTTCTCGACGCCGAACCGCTCGTTCCCGACAGTTGCTGGGTCGCCGCGTCGGCCCACCTCTACGGGGATGTCGCTCTCGGGGAGCGGTGCAGCGTGTGGCCGACGGCGGTCCTGCGCGCCGACATCAATTCCATCCGGATCGGGGACGACACCAACATCCAGGATGGAGCGATCGTCCATCTGGCCGACGACTACGGCGTCGTCATCGGCAGGCGGGTCACGGTCGGGCACGGCGCCATCGTCCACGCCTGCGAAATCGGCGACGACTGCCTGATCGGCATGCGCGCCACCGTCCTTGACGGCGCGAGAATCGGCCACGGGTGCATCATCGGCGCCCACGCCCTGGTCACCCAGGGAATGGAAGTCCCCCCGGGCTCGATGGTCCTGGGCACGCCGGGAAAAGTAGTGAAAACCCTGTCCGCGGAGGACCGGGCGGGCCTGGCCCGGTGGGCGCTCAAATACGTCGAAGTCTCCCGGGGGTTCAAAGAGCGCAACCTGCGCTGAGAGGCGGGACGGCCCCGCCGAAGCATCCCCGGAACCCCGCGGGAGGGAGGGCCCGGTCGACCCCCGGTCGGTTTCGCAAGGTGGGAGGCCATCCCGTCCGCCCCCGGAAACCCGGAAAGGTTCCTTCGTCTTTGGGATTGATTTTTCCGTTTCTTCGGGAAAGCATCCTTCGTTCCGGCCAAGGAGAGGTGACAGAGCGGCCGATTGTGCGTCCCTGGAAAGGACGTGTACCGGAAACGGTACCGAGGGTTCGAATCCCTCCCTCTCCGCCGCAGGCGGACTTCGCGAAGCGAAAATCCACCATAATAGGATTCGAACCGAAGGTTCGTACCGAGGAGCGCAGCGACGACAAAGCGAAGCGCCAATCCCTCCCTCTCCGCCGCAGGCGGACTTCGCGAAGCGAAAATCCACCATAATAGGATTCGAACCGAAGGTTCGTACCGAGGAGCGCAGCGACGACAAAGCGAAGCGCCAATCCCTCCCTCTCCGCCGCAGGCGGACTTCGCTCATTGGAAGGAACCTGGGACGAAACCCCTTCGGGGGGAATCATCGGCCTCCCGGAAGCGGGATCGCCTTCCGGCCTTCTTAATGAAAACGCATTCCCAATAAGGCTTGACAGGCGCCCGGGACGAGAGCACGAGTGGCGGGGCAATGAGAACAAGAACGAGAAATTCGTGGAAAAAATTCAGGTTTGCCGGATCTTGGCTGAAGCTGGCCGCACTGGCCATAGGGTGTGGCCCGGGTGGGCCTCTGGCCGCCGGCCCATACTCGGCCCACAATGAGACCGGACATGCCGTCGATCCGGCCATTTCATCGGACTCTCCTCTGTTTGCCGACTGGGCGGCGACGGTCGTAAGCTACAATCCGGCCCCGGGGGTGAGCCCTTCTTTTGCAGACCCGGGCAAAGCGCTGGGACCCTACAACAACTCTTTGGTTTCGCTGGGAGATCTATCGTCGACGCAGATAGCCGATGGGGTGCTTCCCGGGAGCATTACCCTGGGCTTCACGACCCCGTTCCGCAATCGAACGGGATTTGACTTTGCGGTGTTCGAGAATGGATTCACCTATGGCGCGGGCCTTTTTGCCGAATTGGCCTTCGTCGAGGTGTCCACTAACGGAACCGATTTCGCAAGATTCCCAAGCGTCTCAACCAACACCGGCCCGGTGCTGGGCAGTGGCGCGTTCAGCGGCTGGGACATGACCAATGTCCATAACCTTGCGGGAAAACACCAGGGCGGACTGGGAACTCAATTTGATTTGAGTGACCTGCAGTCGGATCCGCTTGTCGTCGATGGCCTCGTGGACCTCTCGGCAATCGGCTTCGTGCGACTGGTGGACATTCCTGGAAGCGGCGATTACCCGGACTCGCAGGGAAATCCCATTTTGGACGCGTGGCCGACCACCGGAACCGGCGGGCTCGACCTGCGGGCGGTCGGTGTCATTCCCGAACCGGAGGCTGCGGGGCTGCTCCTCGGCCTGGCGGCGTTGGGCTGTTCAGCCGCGCGGAGGGGTGCGCGCACACGGTCCGGCGCATTCCGCCCGGGGCGTTAGGATGTGGAGTTTCAATCAATCCTCCAAAGACAGCTACCCGATCAGGCCGAATCCTTGCGCGACGGTGGCGATGCTCATGGCGGCGCACAGATGCAACGCGACGGCGGACATCGCGACGAAGTCCACCCGTCGGCGGTTGGGCGCCCTGGGAGCACGCAATCACAAAGGGGGCGGACTCTGCCGCGCACCCGGCGGAAGCACCTTTTTCCGCGCGCCCGGAATCGCGGACCCGGCCGTCTTGGCTTGCCTGCTCAACCTGGCTCCCTCTCGCCGAAAAGCGCGGATCCGATCCGGACGAGCGTGGAGCCCTCGGCGACCGCCTCCTCGAGGTCTCCGCTCATTCCCATCGACAGCTCGGGGAGGGGCAGTCCGGAACGGCGGCGGAGATCCCCGGCCAGCTCGCGGAGGCGGGCGAAGGCTTTTCTGGCTTCCGCCCGGCCGCCCTCCAGCGGGGCGATCGTCATCAGGCCGGTGATCGAGAGGTTCCCGAGTTCGGCGAGCCGGTCGAAGGCCGCCGCGACTTCCCCCGGTGCGAAACCGTGCTTGCGGGGATCAAGGCCGGTGTTGATCTGGATGAAACATTCCGGGCGCAGACCGGCCTCGCCCGCCAGACGGTCGAGCCGGACCGCCAGCTTTAGGGAATCGACGGACTGGAGCCGGTCGAAGGTCCGCAGGGCGAGAGCGGCCTTGTTCGACTGGAGATGGCCGATCAAGTCCCACTTCGCCGGAGCGCCGGCGGAAACGGCCCGCTTTTCGGCGGCCTCGCCGACCCGGTTTTCCCCCACCCGCTCCAGGCCGGCCCGGACGGCGAACTCGACCGCGGCGGCCGGATGAGTCTTGGTCACCGGAAGAACCCTCACTTCCTCCGGCCTCCGGCCCGAGGCCCGCGCGGCCTCGGCGACCCTCCCGGAAACGGACTGAAAATTCTGAAAAAACATATTGTAACTAATCATTACCATCCCTTATTATTAGAGGTGCTTTAGTGAAAATCCCGTCCCGAATCGGATTCTACAGTCCCTCCCTCCGCCATGCACATCGAAAATTTCAAAATTTTCTCCGACCTCGTCGAGAGCGAGAGTTTTTCCCGGGCGGCCAAGCTGAACGGAATCACCCAGTCCGCCGTCAGCCAGCAACTCCGATCCATGGAGCGCCACTTCAACGCGCTCATCGTCGATCGCAGCCAGAAGCAGTTCCGGCTGACCCAGGAGGGCAAGCTCCTCTACGAATCGTCCAAGGAAATCCTCCATCTCTACGAGCGCCTCGATTGTGAAATCCAGGAGATGCGCAAGATCATCTCCGGCACCATCAAGCTCTCGACCATCTACAGCGTCGGCCTGCACGAGCTTCCCAGCTATCTGAAGAAGTTCATGAAGATATTTCCGGCCGTCAACGTCCACGTGGAGTACCGGCGGTCCAATCTCGTTTACGAAGACGTCATCCACAACGCGGTGGACATCGGGGTCGTGGCGTTTCCGGCGAAAAGCCGCCAGCTCGAGGTCATCCCGTTCAAGTCGGACCAGCTCGTGGTCGCGGTGGCCGCCGATCATCCCCTGGCCGGGAAAGAGGACGTCTCCGTGAAAGAGCTGGAGGGCCACGATTTCGTCGGTTTCGACAAAGACATCCCGACCCGGCGGGCGACCGACGACATCTTCCGCGACGCCAAGGTCTCGATCGACACGACGATGGAGTTCGACAACATCGAGACGGTCAAGCGCGCGGTGGAGATCAACGCCGGTTTCGCGATCCTGCCGGTCTCGACCATCGCCCGCGAGGTGGAGAGCGGCATCATCCGCTCCATTCCCTTCCGCCGGAAAAACTTCTCCCGCCCCCTCGCGCTCATCCACCGCAAGGGCCGTGTGCTGACCCCGGCGATGAAGAAATTCGTGAATCTCCTGGCCGGGCGGGAAGAGGAGGAATCCCCCGGGGAACAAGTGGAACCGGTCGCCAACAGGGCGAGGAACGGCCGCAGGCGAGCCAGGAAAGTCCCCGCCGCGGTTTGACCGGGCCATCGCCCCCGGTCCCCCGCACCCCCAGCCCCGCCCCCTGGCGGGCAAGGTTCGGTGTCCAGGCTTCAGCCTGCCGCGTCGGAGTGGCCCCCGCCCGTGGCCGCACGGCTGAAGTCCTGCGGCCTCGTAGTTGGATGACTTCAGTCGTCCAACCCGAACCGGCCTGGCGGAAAGACCGTCCCGACGGCATCGGGCGGGGCGGCGCCCGTTCGGTCTTCTCCCGGAAATAGAGTTGAACCAGCACGGCTTTTGGCATTCTGTCCTAGCCTTCATGGCAACGAAAAAGACAACCCGTGCGCAATCCGGTCCGATCGAGAAAGCCGCCAAGGCGAAGATCAACGCCTCTCTTTCGAAGGAGGACAAGATCCGGCTTCTGACCGACATGATCCGCATCCGCCGGTTCGAGGAGCGCTCGCTGCGCTCCTACCAGCAGGGGAAAATCGGGGGCTTCCTCCACCTCTACATCGGCCAGGAATCGGTTGCGGTCGGCAGTATCTCCGTCCTCGGGGAGAACGACCACTTCATCACCGCCTATCGCGACCACGGCCACGCCCTGGCCTGCGGGATGTCCATGAACGAGTGCATGGCCGAGCTGTACGGAAAGGTCACCGGCTGTTCGCGCGGGAAAGGGGGCTCGATGCACTTTTTCGCGCCCGACAAACACTACTGGGGCGGACACGGGATCGTGGCCGGACAGACCCCCCTCGGCCTCGGGCTCGCCTACGCCCTGAAATACAACGGGGTCAGGGGCTGCTGCCTCTGCTACCTCGGCGACGGGGCGGTCAACCAGGGGGTTTTTCACGAGTCGCTCAACCTGGCCGCGCTGTGGGACATTCCCGTCGTTTACATCATCGAAAACAACGGGTATTCGATGGGGACCAGCCAGGAGCGCTCCAGCAAGTTCACCGACAGCCTCGCCCGTAGGGCCGAGGCCTACGACATGGCCTGGGAGAGCGTGATCGCCAACCACGCCTACGTCGTGCGCGAGGCGACCGAGCGCCACGCGACGTTCGCCCGCGAGAAGTCCAAGCCCGTGCTGCTGGAGCTGAAGACCTACCGCTACCGCGGCCATTCGGTCGCCGACGCGAATTCCGAGAAATACCGCACCAAGGAGGAGATCCAGAGGTACCAGGAAACCATGGATCCGATCACCGTCTTCCGGAAGACGCTGACCGACGAGGGCGTGGTGGACGACGATCTCGTGAAACAGATCGAGAAAAAGGCCAAGGACGAGGCCAACGAGGCCGCCAAATTCGCCGACGAGAGCGATTTCCCCCCCCTCGAATCCATTACCGAGGACGTGTACTGGGAGACCGACCATCCCGACCAGCGCCAGAGCGGCGGCCGTATGTTCTTCCATTCCTGAAACTTTTTTGCCATGCCGGAAATCACTTACCGCGAGGCCGTCAAACAGGCCCTCATCGAAGAATTGGAGCGCGACGACCAGGTCGTCGTCATGGGCGAGGAGGTGGCCCAGTACAACGGCGCCTACAAGGTGACCGAGGGCCTTCTCGACCGCTTCGGCGAGAAACGGATCATCGACACCCCGATCAGCGAGGCGGGCTTCATCGGTCTCGGAATCGGGGCGTCCATGCTCGGCATGCGCCCGGTCATGGAGCTGATGTTCTGGAGCTTCTCCTACGTGGCCTTCGACCAGATCGTCAACAACGCGGCGATGGTACGCTACATGTCCGGCGGGCTGATCCACGTGCCCATCGTGATCCGCGGCCCGGCCAACGGGGGGACCAATGTCGGAGCGACCCATTCCCACACGCCCGAGAACTTCATCGCCCACACGCCGGGGCTCAAGGTGGTCTGCCCCGCGACCGCCTACGACGCGAAGGGGTTGATGAAGACGGCGATCCGCGACAACGACCCGGTGTACGTCATGGAGAACACCCTCCTCTACGGGCAGAAGTGGGAGGTGCCCGGGGAGGAATACACGATTCCGCTGGGCAAGGCCGACGTCAAGAGAGAGGGCGGCGACCTGAGCATCGTGGCCCACGGCCGCTCCGTCATCACCGCTCTCGAGGCGGCGAAGGAACTCGCCGAAGAAGGAATCGAGGCCGAGGTCGTGGACCTGCGCTCGATCCGTCCGCTCGACATCGACACCGTGCTCCAGTCCGTGCGCAAGACCCACCGGGTGCTCCTCGTGGACGAGAACAAGCCCTTCTGCGGGGTCAGTTCGCAGATCTCCCACATGATCCAGCTCGAAGCCTTCGACGAGCTCGACGCTCCGATCCGCCGGGTGACCTCCATCGACGCACCCGCCATCTATTCCGACCCTCTGGAGAAAGAGCAGCTCCCGAATCCCGCGCGGGTCAGGAAGGCCGCCCTCTCCCTCCTCGAGGCCGCCCCCGCCTGAGCCGCTCCCCCGCCCGCTCCCGACCCGCAACGACAACCAACGAAGAATCATCCCCATGGCCGAAATCATCGAAATGCCGAAGCTCAGTGACACCATGACGACGGGCACCCTCGTCAAATGGTTGAAAAAGGAAGGAGACGCCGTCTCGAACGGCGACAAGCTCGCCGAGGTGGAGACCGACAAGGCGACCATGGAACTGGAGAGTTTCGAAGACGGCGTCCTCCTCAGGCACTACGTTGCGGAAGGCGACCAGGTCGATATCGGCAGCCCGGTCTGCGCGGTCGGCGAGAAGGGGGAGGACGCCCCCGATGTCGGCGGCGGCGGATCGGCCGACGGCGGGTCCGGTTCCGACGGGAAAGCCGGAAAATCCGAAGACAAGGAGAAGGACGCCGGAGCGGACGAGTCCGGCGAACCGAAGGATGATCCGGCGGAAAAGGAGCCGCCGGAGCAACCCTCCGGCGCGGAAGGCGTACGCGTGCCCGCCTCCCCCCTCGCCCGCAAGATCGCCCGCGAGCACGGGATTGATCTCGCCACCGTCGAGGGCAGCGGCCCGCGCGGGCGGGTGGTCCGCGCCGACGTGCTGCAAGCGGTCGAGTCCGGAAAGACCGCGCCCGCGCCGGAGAAGGGCGGGGTCAGGGAGATCCAGCCGGCCGCCGCCGCCGCCCCGGCCGCCCCGGGAGGGTCGTTCCCGGAAGGGGGCGAGGAGAAGGTCTCCAACATGCGCGCCACCATCGCCAGGCGCCTTCTCGAGTCGAAAACGACCATCCCCCATTTCTATCTCGAGATCGAGGTGGACGCCGACCCCCTCGTGGCTTTGCGCAAGAGCGTGAACGAGGGCCTGGCCGATCTGCCGCCCGAGGCCGGCGGGGCGAAGTTCTCCGTCAACGACCTGATTCTGAAGGCGTCGGCCGAGGCCCTCCGCCGGGTCCCCGCCGTTAACTCCTCCTGGGCCGAATCCAGGATCATCCGCCACGGGGCGGTTCACCTCGCCTTCGCGGTCGCCGTCGAGGAGGGGCTCCTCACCCCCGTCATCCGCGACGCCCACGCGAAAACCCTCCGCCAGATTTCGAGCGAGGCCAGGGAACTGGCCGGAAAGGCCAAGGCGAAAAAACTCAAGCCCGGGGAAATGTCGGAGAGCACCTTCACCGTGACCAACCTCGGCATGTTCGGAATCCAGTCCTTCTTCGGGATCATCAACCCGCCGAACGCCGCCATCCTTTCGGTGGGGGCCACCGTAGCCAAGCCGGTCGTCGGACCGGACGGGCAGCTCGCCGTCGGCCGTCGGATGGCGGTCGGACTGAGCGCCGACCACCGCGTCGTCGATGGAGCCGTCGGCGCGCAATACCTCGCCGCCCTCCGGCAAATCCTCGAAGCGCCGGCTCTTATGCTGGTCTGACCGGGCATGCAACGATCGGTCGCCGATTTCCTCGAAGAGAGCCTCGAAGGTTACCGGACCTTCGCGGAGGGGAGAAACCGCGACCTTTCCGATCGACTCGGCGCCCGGATCGGTAGCGCCGAGCTGGTCGCCTACCTCATGGAGGAGCTGACCCACCCCGGAAAAAACCTGCGGCCGGCTCTCACGCTCGCCGCCTACGGAGTCTTTTCGGGCGGACGCACGCCCAGCCGGGAGTGCTTCGCCGCCGCGCACGCCCTGGAGGTTTTCCACGCCTTCGTGCTCGTCCACGACGACGTCATCGACCAGTCCGACCAGAGACGGCAGCGGCCCACCCTCCACCGCCGCCTCGAAAAAGGCCTCGAAGTCCCCTATTCCACGGCGACCCATCTGGCGGTGATCCTGGGCGATATTCTTTTCGGATTCGCCGTCGATCTGCTCAGCACCCCCTGCCTCGACCACGGCACGGTCGCCGACCTCCAGCAATACCTGGCCGCGGTCACCCAGGACACCGGCCTCGGCGAGGCCCTCGAACTCACGTTCCTGCACCGCACCCTGCCCGAGGTCAGCCGGCAGCGGATCGAGGAGGTCTATTACCTGAAGACGACCCGCTACACCATCGAAGCCCCCCTCTGGCTCGGCGGACGGGCCGCCGGCGCGAAAGCGGCCGATCTGGAGCCGCTGGTCGAGTTCGCCCGCCCCATCGGGCTGGGATTCCAGATGGAGAACGATCTGCACGAGGCGTCCCTCCCGCGGGAATCCTTCCGCCGCCTGGCCTACGACTTCCAGACCGGCGTCAAGACCCTCTTTCTCCGCCGCCTGTACGACGCGCTCGACGACGCCGGCCGCGAGGAACTCACCACCCTGCTGCCCCGCTGCGAATCCGACGCCGCCTCGATCAACCGGCTGCACGACCTCATCCACTCCACCGAGGCCCTCGCCGCCATGAAAGCCGATGTGGACGACTGCTTCCAATCCGCCCGGGAATGGATTCCGGGGAGCCCGTACCCGGAGGACATCCAGGAAGGCCTGCGCGACCTCGCCGATTTCATCTTCGCCCGGAGAACCCACTCCGAGAACAACGGGGACTCCTGAGCCGCTCCCGGTGTTTCCGGCCGGGCTCCGCTTGGCGGGACATTGCTCTGCAATCCTCCCGTGC
This sequence comes from Puniceicoccaceae bacterium, assembly GCA_046541615.1. GTDB lineage: Bacteria > Verrucomicrobiota > Verrucomicrobiia > Opitutales > Puniceicoccaceae > Puniceicoccus. The sequence goes on along the minus strand of JBKHCX010000030.1, from coordinate 6,766 downwards.
CGCGGTGCGTTCAGCGGTCCTGCCTTTTCCGGCGGCTGAGGCCGATCAGAACGATCCCGAAAAGGATCAGGGGAATGGAGTAAAACTGCCCGCGGGACAGCCCGAGAACGAGGGGTGCGTCCGGCTCCCGGACGAACTCGGTCAGGAAGCGGATGATCCCGTAGCCCAGTAGGAACTCCGCGCTCAGGCGGCCGACGCCCAGGCCGGGATTGCGCCAGAAGCGCCACTGGAGCCAGGCGAAGAGGATCAGACCCTCGCCGAAAGCCTGGTAGAGCTGGGAGGGATGGCGGGGCTCGGGCAGTCCGGTCGCCGGGTCGGGCGGGCTCTCCGGAAAGACGACCGCCCACGGCAGCCGGCTCGGAGTCCCCCACAGCTCGCCGTTGATGAAGTTCGCCAGCCGGCCGAAAAAGAGTCCGGCCGGGGCGGCCGTGGCCAGCAGGTCGGTGACCCCGAGAAAGGGCAGCCGGTTCCGCCGCGCGAAGAACCAGGCGGCGAGGACGACTCCGGCCATTCCCCCGTGGCTGGCCATCCCCCCCTTCCAGAGTGCGAAAAGAATCAGAGGGTCCCGGACGAACTCCTGCCAGTCGTAGAGCAGCACGTAGCCGAGACGTCCGCCCGCGACCACGCCGACGAGCAGGTAGGTCAGCAGGTCGAGTTCCTGCCCCGCCCCGAGGGGGGAGCGTCCGCGGCGCCGGTAGAGGACGAGCAGGCCGATCCCCGCCGCGAATCCCAACAGATAGGCCAGCCCGTAGAAGCGCACGCCATCGATCGGAAACCCCTCCGGAAAGCGCACGAGAAAGGGGCTCCAGTCGTGGGTCCAATGGGCGAGGGCGTTCATGGGCGGGGGATCGGGGTCAGCCGGACCGGGGCCGGCTGCCGTCGGCGCGGGCGGGCGCGGGTGCGTCGGCCGGAAGCTCCCGCCGGTGGAGAACATCTTCGTACACCCCGCCCCCGATCAGCTCCTCCCCCCGGTAGAAGGCGAGGATCTGGCCGAGGGCCAGCGCCCGCTGTGGTTCGCGGAACTCGACCCGCACGGTATTCTCCGCCGCATCGACGATCCGGATCTCCTGGCTCGGGTCCCGGTAGCGCGGTTTCGCCGAAAGGGTTTCGCCGGCCGCCGGCGGCTCGCCGATCCAGTTGAGCGATCCGATCCGGGCGCCGCGCTGGTAGAGCAGAGGGGTCTCCGGGCGGTCGAATCCGACGACCAGCCGGTTGTTCTCCAGATCCTTCGCCACCACGACGAAGGCCTCGTGATCGGTGTTCGAGGGGATGCCGATGCCCCGGCGCTGGCCGATCGTGAACCGGTGCAACCCCTGGTGCCGTCCGAGCACCCGGCCTTCGACGTCCACGATCTCGCCCGGGCGATCCGGGATGTGGCGCGCGAGAAACTCGTCGATCCTCACCTTCCCTAGAAAACAGATTCCCTGGCTGTCCTTCTTCGCGGCGTTCGGAAGACCGGCCTCGGCGGCCAGCCGGCGCACTTCCCTTTTGCACAGGCGCCCGAGCGGGAAATCCACTCCGGCCAGATCCTCCGCCCGGGTCATCGCGAGAAAATAGCTCTGGTCCTTTCCCTTGTCCGATCCCTCGAGAATCCGCGTCCGCCCGTCCCTCTCCTGCGCCCGGCAGTAGTGGCCGGTGGCGATGCGGTCGAAACCCTCGGCGCGCGCCAGCGCCCGGAACACCCCGAACTTCATCTCGCGGTTGCACATGACGTCCGGGTTCGGGGTGATTCCCCGCCGGTAGCCCTCGACCAGGTAGGAAACGACCTTCTCGCGATAGTCGCGGACCAGATTCACGATGCGGAAGGGAATGCCGAGGTGTCCGGCCACCGCCCGCGCATCCTCGATATCCTCCCGGGCCGGGCACTCTCCGAGGTCCTCCTCGTCGAGCCAGGTCCGGATGTAGGCCCCCTCCACCGCTCGCCCCTCTTCCACCAGAATCCGCGCGGCCAGCGCGCTATCCACGCCCCCGGAAAGTGCGACGAGGGTCCTGCCGGCGATCCCGCCGGAGGAGGAGGTTCTGTGATCGGAGGAAAACAAGGGACGGAGACGGAACGCGCGGACCACTGCGGCCGGCGGAAACATTCATGCGGTTTCCCGCGGACGGGGTCAAGCCGCGCGCATCGCGGAAGCAAGGGATCCCTCGCCGATCCGCGCGGCCCCGCCACTCGCGGACTGCACGGCTGAAGCCATCCACATCCCCCAACCCGTCCGGCCAAATCCTGACCGGGTCATAAATGGTTTGATAGAAAATCTCAACCAGGCAATAAATTGCTTGGCAAAATCAGTCCGGGTAATAATGGATTGACGATCTGCAACCCGATTCTCCTGGACCGATAGAAAAAGGCCCCGTTCCGCAGTCGCATGATTTCAGCAGTGCGCCTACGGAGGTTGGCCGCGCACCCCCGTATTCCCGGTCTGGACGAGTGAGGTTCCCCGCTCACCAGAAGCGCAGCAACTATTCAACTTATTTATCTGGTCATCAGTGACTTGTGAAACATCAGCCAATACATGATACCGCCCCGGGTCATACTGTAATACTGCTGCGCCGGGTTATACCTAACTTAGACCCAACCGGGTAATAAATTGCTTACAGCCCACTAAATCTGTCCCGGTAAAAATAATTTGACTGTCTGCTAGCAGATCTTCCGGGGCCAAAAAGAACTGCCCCGTCCTGCAATCGCATCATCTTAGTCGTGCGAATGCCGAGGTTGGTTTTCCATTCCAGAATCCGGCCGGGTTAGAGAATTAATTGACGGTCTGCACGCAGATCGTCCTAGCCCGAAAACAATGGCACCGTCCCCTAGTCGTATGACTGTAGTCGTGCGAATGCGGAGGTTGGCCGTGAGCTCCCGGTGTTCCCGCACTGGACGACTGAAGTCCCCCAGCTACGGCAAGCCCTTCCGAATCAAATTCGGTTGCACTGCGATCGGACTACGAGTGAGGAGTGAGCGGGTGAGCGGGGAATAGAAATTTAGCAAGCACGATTTGCGGCCCGGTAATAAAATATTGACTGACTGCAGGCCGATATTCAGGGGGGGGTCAATAAAACGGCACCATCCCGTAGTGGCATGACTTCAGTCGTGCCACCGCATCGGTGGCCGTGCGCTCTGCGTGTTTTCAGACTGGACGACTGAAGTCATCCAGCTACGGCGAGCTCGCCCCAGCCAAATTCGACCGGGCCTGCATCGAGCGGCTCGAACTCGGCCGTCGAACTCGGCCGGGTAAATAAAGTTTTGCACAAAAGTCGGCCGGGGCAATAAAAATTTGACTGGCTGGTCCCGAGTGTTACCGGATCAAAAAATAGTTGACCGGGCTTGATTCGGGGCGTGACAACCGGAACCGGTTTGTGTTGGGTCGGGGTATGGAATTCCTGGACAACGATTTCCTCCTGCGCGGGGCGACGGCCCGGCGGCTTTTTTTCGAGGTGGCGCGTGATCTGCCGATCATCGACTACCATTGCCACCTGCCTCCCGCCGACCTGGCCGGGAACCGGCGGTTCGCCAATCTTTTCGAGGCGTGGCTCGAAGGAGACCACTACAAGTGGCGGGCCATGCGGAGCAACGGGGTGGACGAGAAGTTCTGCACCGGCGACGCCGATCCCTACGACAAGTTTCTGGCTTTCGCCCGGACGGTGCCGCACACCCTGCGGAATCCGCTCTACCACTGGACCCATCTCGAGTTGCGCCGCTATTTCGGGTTCGAAGGGATTCTCAACGAATCGACGGCCCCGCGGGTGTGGGAGATGGCGAACGAGCAGCTGACCGGCGGCGATCTCGACGTGGAGGGGATCCTCCGCCGCTTCCGGGTCGAGGTCGTCTGTACGACGGACGATCCGACCGATTCGCTCGAGCACCACCGGTCGCTGGCCGGGCGCGGCTTTCCGGCCCGCGTCTTCCCCGCCTTCCGGCCGGACAAGGTGCTGGTTCCGGAAAAGACGGAGGTTTTCAACGCCTGGGTCGATGCGCTCGCCCGGCGGGTCGCCCGGCCCATCCTCTCGCTCGGCGCCCTCAAGGACGCGCTCGAAGAGCGGCACGCCTTCTTCCACTCGCTCGGCTGCCGGCTCTCGGACCATGGTCTCGAAGTGGCGCCCGCGCGCGAAACCGAGGCCGAAACTGCCGAGGAGATTTTCGAGCGGATCCGCGACGGGCACCGACCCTCGCCCGACGAGGCGGAGGGTCTGGCCACCCACCTGTCGGTCTGGATGGGCGCCCGGGACCACGAGCGCGGCTGGACCCGGCAGTACCACCTGGGCGCGCGGCGCAACAACAATTCACGGATGTTGCGCTCCCTGGGGCCGGACACCGGGTTCGACTCGATCGGCGACTGGCGCCAGGCCGGACCCCTCGCCCGCCACCTCGACCTCATGGCGCGGGACGACGCCCTCCCCAGGACCATCCTCTACAATCTCAATCCGAGCGACAACTACATCTTCGCCACCATGATCGGCAACTTCCAGGACGGGAGTGTGCCGGGGAAGATACAGTTCGGCTCCGGCTGGTGGTTCAACGACCAGATCGACGGCATGGAGGCGCAGATGAACGCCCTCTCGAATCTGGGTCTTCTGTCCCGGTTCGTGGGAATGCTGACCGATTCCCGGTCCTTCCTCTCCTTCCCCCGGCACGAGTATTTCCGCCGGATCCTTTGCAACCTCGTCGGCCGCGACGTCGAGGAGGGGCTTATCCCCGACGACCCGGAGTTGATCGACGGGCTCGTGCGGCGCGTGTGCTACGAGAACGCGCGCGGGTATTTCGGGTTTCCGGAATAGGGATCCGTTCCCCCGGCCGGCGTCCTCGCCGCGGCGCCGTGCGTCACAATTCCCAGAACAACGGGACGAGCGCCACGGTTCCGGCCGCGTAGAGGAGGTTCAGCGGCAGGCCCACCCGCACGAAGTCGGTGAACCGGTACGCGCCCACGCCGTAAACGAGGGTGTTCGTCTGGTAGCCGATCGGCGTGGCGAAGCTGGCGGACGATCCGATGCAGCAGGCGATCGCGAACGGCCTCGGATCCGCACCGATGCTGAGAGCGAGGGTGATCGACAGAGGCACCATGAGGACCACCGTCGCGTTGTTCGAGAGAAACTCGGTGAAGACGCTGCTGGTGAGATAGACCACGGCCAGAAGGACGAGCGGACGCCATCCGGGAGCGACAAACGCATCGACGGTGGTGGCCGCGAAATCGGCGAATACCTGGGAGGCCCCGCTGGTCGCCATGGCCTCCCCGAGGCCGAGCATGCCGTAGATGAGCACGAGGATCTTCCACTCCACCGACCGGTAGCCCTCCTGCGGCGTGAGGCACCCCGTCAGGAACAGTACGCAGACCCCCAGGATCGTGGCGACCGCGATCGGCATGAGGTCGAATGTGGCGAGCGCGACCACTCCGGCGATGACTCCCACGGGGATGGGGGCCTTGCGCCGCCGCGTGTCCGCCGGCACCGCCGGGCGGTCGAGCAGGACGAGGTCGCCGCCCCGCCGGAGGGCGTCCAGCGATTCGTCCGGGCCCAGCAGGAGGAGGGTGTCGCCCGGTTCCACGATGGTTTTCTGGATCTCCGTGCGGAGGTTTTTCCCCTCGCGGTGGACGGCGAGGATAATGGTGCGGAAGCGCTGCCGGAAGTTCAACTCCTCGATCATCCGTCCGGCGGCCGGGGAGTTGGGGGCGACCATCGCCTCGACGATCGACGCCTGGCGGGCGGCGATCGGCTCGAGGTCGGCGTCTTTCTCAGCCGTGAGGATGATCCCCTCGAATTCCCGGGCCTCCGCGATACCGGACGGACGGCAGGCCAGGAGCACCCGGTCCCCCCCGCGGAAGATCACCTCGCGCAGGTCGCCGGGGACCGGGGAGCCCCCGCGGATCAATTCGACGATGCGGATGCCCTTTTCCTTGAGGATGCGCGTTTCCTTCACCTTCTTTCCGACCAGCGGCGAGTCCCCCCGGACGAAGGCCTCGGCGAGGTATTCCTTGCGGGCCTCTTCCGGGATCAACGCGCCGAGGCTCTCGCGGTCCGGCAGGAGCCATTTCCCGAAGAGGGTGAGGTAAAGGGTCGCGACCAGTGCGATGGGCAGGGCGACCGCCGCGAATTCGAACATGCCGAAGGGCTCGTACCCGCTCTCCATGAGAAGGGAGGAGCCGAGGATGTTCGTGCTCGTCCCCATCAGGGTGCAGGTCCCCCCGAAGATGGACGCGTAGCTCAGGGGGATGAGCAGTTTCGAGGCGGAGACCCCCAGGTCGCGGCTCAGGCTGATCACCACCGGGAGAAGGATCACCACGACCGGAGTGTTGTTGATGAAGGCCGAGATCAGCGCGACCGGGAGGATCAGCAGAACAAGAAACTGGCGGTAGCCGAAGCGGGTGGTGCGCTGCAAAACGCCCGTGAGGGAGGAAATGACGCCGCAGCGCTCCAATCCGGCGCTGATGATGAACATGGAGGCGATGGTCAGCGGGGCGGGATTGGCGAAGACATCGAGGAGGTCGGGAATCGGGGGCAGCCGGGATTCCGGGAAGAGGGCCGCCGCGGCCGCCAGGCAGCCGAACACGCTCAGCGCGGTCAGGTCCGCCGGAATCTTCTCCCGGGCGAAACTGACGATGGCTCCGGCCAGCAGCGCCAGAACGAAGAAGATCTCCCAGTTCATCCGAGCCGCGGAAGATGAAGGCCTCCCCCGCGGCTGGCAACTCCGGAGATGGCCGGCCCCGGCCGGGAATCGGTTCATCGGTTACAAACCGGATGATCCGGCTGGATTATTCATCGGTCGGCGGTGCGGGTTCTTGTT
>JBKHCX010000029.1:0-20464 GCA_046541615.1 Puniceicoccaceae bacterium | reverse complement strand
CAAGCAGCACTGAAGTTGCAGAGCCAAGCAAATTTCCGAGACCGCTACTTAGTGCCTGCACTCGAAGCAGAACTCATCGAGCGCACTATTCCCGAGAAACCCAACAGTCGACTACAGAAGTACCGACTTACCGAAAAGGGGAGGGGGTTAATTAGGAAGGATGAAGGATAAAGGATGAAGGATGAATTATGACGTGACAGAAGCTTTTCGGGTGGAGGAGGGTGAGCGGGATCTTCGGGAGAGGACGAAGGAATTCGCGCTTCGGGTTGTGAAGATGTATTCCGACTTGGCCAAGACCACGGAGGCTCAGGTGCTCGGAAAAACAGGTCCTTCGTTCAGGAACCTCTGTTGGCGCAAACTACCGCGAGGCATGGCGTGCTCGATCGAAAGCCGAGTTTATCTCATCCATTGGAATTTGTCCAAAGGAACTCGACGAGACCTCTTACTGGCTCGAACTCTTGGTTGATGCTCGGTTACTACTCAGGACCCTGCCAGTCCCTACAGGGCAATCACTGTAGCGAGCGGGTTTATCCCGCGATTGATCCGTTTGAAAAAGCCGATCCACTCCGATTCCTGGCATAAAGCCAGTCGCTACGAGTATAATTGCCCGTTGGCACGAATTCCGACACCTGAGTAGTTACGATGCTCGTATCGTTACCGCATCCAGACTCACCGCCCTCCAAGACGAATGCGACCAACCCCCGGCCATCTTCACCACGATCTCCCAAAAGACCAAATCCAATATCCAAAATTCAAATCCCATCTCTTCATAATTCAACCGCTCCCGTCCCTTTTTCATCCTTCATCGGTTCATCCTTCATATTTCATACCTGTTAAATGTCCCACAACCGCCCCAGAAAACTCATCGAGACCGTCATCCCCCTCCCGGAGATCAACGATGCCTCGGTTTACGACAAGATGCCGGGGATCGGCCCCCATCCGAAGGCATTCACCACTGGTGGGCCCGTCTGCCGCTCCCTTGCGCCCGGACGGGATCTCAACCCGGTTCCGGCCCTCATCACCAAAGCGACGATCGACTATCCGGCCCGGTATTTCGGCAAGCCCGCCGGAAGAAATTTGCAAGATTCTTGGCTGCTTCATTGTTCGGTTTTCAAAGGGCCCCAGTGGGCTTGATTCGCTCGATTGTTCGATTTCAAGTCTGGCAAATAGGGACACTAATAGAACGAGTCCGGCGATTATTGCTTGGTTCGAGGAATTGGTCCAAGCTCTTCCAATCGCAGTAAATTCCGCCGAATGGAAAGATGAACTGTTGCCTCGATCCTGCAGATATTTCAAAGATTACCACGAATCTGTTGTTCCCCGATACCTTTCGCTTGCCTGAGGAAACTCCCATCGAGGCGAAGGTTGAATTTGGAGAGATTGCAGAGAAAGGGCGGGATTTTCCAGCAACCTTGTTTTTGGAGGAATTCCCCAAACAGCCATGGACTCATTTGTTTGAGATGGTTTCGGGCACGGGTCGTTCCTGTCCTTTGATTCTTCTGGATCCGAATCGATGGGTTCCGCTGTCGGAGAATCACGAGATTAAGGTGGAATTTTTTGATGACCTTCTTCCTGTCGAAGGGAATGAGGATCTCATCCAGAAGAGTCTTTTCGAAAAGGCAGAAAGTGAAGAGCAATTTGGCGAGGATAGGGGGGGCTACCGAACCCTTGAGAATGAAACGGGAGTATGTGGACGAGGCTCTTCCCGTCTGCGGCGATTTTGAGAATCCTACTGAGTGATCCGGTGCGCGAACGGCGTGGAGTTCGGAACGGCTCTGAGGTCGGGTTTCTCTTTTCCCCGGCGGTCGAAAATGCCGAGAAGATCGCAGAAGTGAATCGCCATTGTCGCGTCGGTTTCGGGTGGCGCTGTGCTGTCGATGATCACGCGGCCAATGCATTTTCGATCCTTCTTTTTCCTTGAATTCAGGAGTGTTGACGAGCTGATCCAACTGCTTCGGCAGGCCTTTTCGGACAAGGGGCACTACCAGTTCACCGAGGCAATGGACGCGTGGGACTTGCAGGCCCTGCTGGCGGTGATGACGAAGTTCTGGCGGGAGGCCTTCGCCCGGACCCTGGGATGAGACGTCGCGCTTCCGCTCCCGGATCCGCGGCCGTGCCGGATGTTGGAGAGGAACCGCGACAGCGGTTTCTCCCCTTTTCCGCCCTTTGATTCAGGCCGTCATCCGCGAACGGTGGTGATGATGGGGGGCTCCGCTCGATGGCTCCGCCGGATCGAGGAGGGCCAGCAGCGCGGTCGTCAGGTTGGTGTGCCAGAAGCGTCCGGCCGGCGTGAGGCGGAGCACGCGGCCATCGAAATCGAGCAGGCCGCCGGCTTCCCACTTCCGCGCCAGTTCGGCGGCGGCGTCGCGGTGTGCGGGTTCGAACCCGGACAGAGAGTGGAGGTCGAGCCGTCCGGACTCGATGCCGGCCGTGATTGCAGTCCGCGTCCTTTCCGTGGCGGGGGCGGCGGCGAGGAAGGCGATGGGTTTGCGTCCGCTGCCTACGGCCTGGGCGTAGGCTTCGAGGGAGGGGGCGTTGACAAAGTTGTAGGAGCGGGTTCCCCCGGCGGCGCCGGCTCCGAAGGCCAGGCCCTGGGCGCCGGCTTTGGTCAACTGGTTGTAGAGATTGCGCTCGCGGGTGGTGGCCGCGAAGTGGGCGCTGCTGATGTGGCGCCACCCCGCCCGGGTCAGAAAACCGGCGGCGGCCACAAACCAGCGGGCCTGTTGATGGACCGGCGCTTCGGCGCACATGCGGCCGGATTCGATCGCCCGGGCCAGCGGGCTGTCGGCCAGCTTGGTGTAGCAGTAAAGATCCGCCCCATCGAGCCCCAGCCCGGCCAGGATCTCCACATCCCGCAGCCACGACTCCTCGGTCTGGCCCGGCAGGCCATAGATGAGGTCGCAGACCACCGCGGCCGCGTCCCTTCGGGTGAATTCCCGGAAGAAGGTTTCGACTTCCCGGCGGTCCAGCTTCCGCCCCATCGCCCGGCGCAGCGCGGTGTCGAAAGACTGGATCCCCAGCGAAAAACGATTGGCTCCGTGGTCCAGGCAGGCCTCGATCTTGTCCTCGCCGAATCCCCATATCCTGCCCTCCACGGTGATTTCGCAGTCGTTGGCGAGGGGCAGGTGACGTCTCAGGGCCTCGAGCACCGCGGCCAGGGAGCGCGCGTCCAGATCGGTCGGCGTGCCGCCACCGAGATAAACGGCGTGAATCCTGCCGGACCCGATCGCGCCTTCGCGGGCGTCGTTTTCGATTTCGCGGGCCACCAGATCCCCGTAGTCGTCCAGGTAGGGGGACCGGGTCGGGTTCCGGTAGAAATTACAGAAAAGACAGCGGTTGCTGCAAAAGGGCACATGGACATAGGCCACCGTCTTGCCCGTACGCCTCTCCGCGGCTTCCTTCCGCCAGGAAAAGCGCATTCCCATGCCGTATTCGCGCTGCTCATGAGGACAGGACTCATTCCCTGTTGGAAAATGTCAAGAGCCGATTTCCCGGAGACTCGATTTTCCACCGCGTTCCGGACGGTGTTTCGGAACAGGACTTCCGCGCAGTTATGATTTCGGATGGACACGCGTTCCCCGGTCCCCCATATCGCTGGAATGAAGGTTTATGTGAACGGTGAATTTGTCGAGCAGGAGGACGCCCGGGTGTCCGTGTTCGACCATGGGTTTCTCTACGGCGACGGCATTTTCGAGGGGATCCGCCTCTACGCGGGCAACATCTTCAAGCTGGAGGAGCACCTGATCCGGCTGGAGCACTCCGCGAAGGCCCTTCTGCTGGAAATGCCGGTGACGCGCGACCGGATGCGGGAGCTGGTCTGCGAGTCGTGCCGCGTGAACGGCCTGACCGACGGCTACATCCGCCTGATCGTCACCCGGGGGGTGGGCACGCTCGGTCTCTCGCCGAAGGGGTGCGGTCCGTCGGGTCTGGTGATCATCGCCGACCGGATCGAGCTGTTTCCGGCCCGCTACTACGAGGAGGGGCTCAGGATCGCGACCGTGCCGACCCGCCGCCTGGGTCCGGCCTCGCTGCCGCCCATGGTGAAATCGCTCAACTATCTGAACAACATTCTGGCGAAGATCGAGGCCCAGTCGGTCGGGTGTCCCGAGGCCCTCATGCTGAACGAGCAGGGCTATGTGGCCGAATGCAGCGGCGACAACGTGTTCATCTTCCAGGGGGACACGCTGGTGACCCCGCACACGGCCGCGGGCAGCCTCCGGGGGATCACCCGCGGGGCGGTTCTCGCCATCGCCGCCGACATGGGTTTCTCCGTCGAGAAAAAGAACCTGACCCGCTACGACATCTGGGTGGCCGACGAATGCTTCGTTTCGGGCACGGCCGCCGAGATCGTTCCGGTGGTGGAGGTCGATGCGCGGGTGATCGGCTCCGGACGCCCGGGTGCGAAGACCATGCGGCTCCTCGCGCGTTTCAAGGAATACGTCACCACCGACGGCACTCGGATTTGACCGCGGGCGGATTTCGTCCATGCTGTCGTTGAATGGCGAAACCCAAACAATGCGCGCACTGTAAGAAACCGGCCACGATTCACCTGACCCAGATCGTCGGGGGCGAGATCCGGAAGGTCGATCTGTGCGAATCCTGCCACCTCAAGGACAGTCTCGCCGCCGATTTCGACCTCGAGCCCTTCGCGAAGCTCGCCGAGGGTGTCGTGGAGGCCCACGGGGCGTCCGGCGAATCCCACGTCTGCCCCTCGTGCGGCTGCGACGACGACCACCTGCGCCGGACGGGGCGCTTCGGCTGTCCCGAATGCTACCGCGCCTTCGAGAGCGTGGTCCCCGACCTCCTCGGGCGGATCCATCCGGGTCTGTCGCACGAGGGGAAGGCGCCGCGGCGCGGGACGGCCCGGCGGGCCTGCGGGCGGAAGCGGGCGGAGCTGCGGCGCGAGCTGGAGTCCGCCGTGCGCGAGGAACGCTTCGAGGATGCGGCGGTTTACCGCGACCGCATTCGGAGATTCGAGACGCAGGAGAGGAACGCAGATGCAGCTGAAGATTGACCGCCTGATCCGGGCCGACTCCGAGTTGACCCAGAGGCACTCCGGCTCGGTGCCCGTGATCCTGTCCACCCGGATCCGTCTCGCGCGGAATCTGGCGGGATTCCCCTTTCCCGACCATTCCGATCCCGGCAGGCGCGCCAAGGTGTTCGAGCTGTGCCGGGCCGCCTCCGGAGCCGCCTCCGCCATGGAAGGGTCGGTGACGCTGGCGATGGCCGAGCTTTCCGAGATGGAGAAGCGGATTCTCGTCGAGCGCCACCTGATCAGCCGCGAACTGGCCGAGTCGGCGGAGGGCGCCGGCGTGATCATCAACGCCGACCAATCCTGCTCCATCATGGTCAACGAGGAGGACCACCTGCGCATCCAGAGCATGCTGACCGGCTTCCACCTCGACAGGGTGTGGGAGTTGATCAACGGCCTCGACGACGCCCTCGAGGAGCGCCTCGACTACGCGTACTCCGACGATCTCGGCTTCCTGACGGCCTGCCCCTCGAACGTCGGCACGGGCCTGCGGGCCTCGGTGATGATGCACCTGCCGGGCCTGGTCATCTCGAAAAACATGGAGAAGGTGATCCGCGCGGTGAACCAGATCGGCCTGGTCGTCCGCGGCTGGCTCGGGGAAGGCTCGGATGCCTCGGGCAGCATTTTCCAGATTTCGAACCAGCAGACCCTCGGCGAGTCCGAGGGGGCGATCCTGAAGAGGCTGGCCAACGTGCTCAAGACTGTCCGCACCCAGGAGGAGAACGCGCGGGCCCGGCTCCTCGAGTCGGACCGCGCGCGGATTCTCGACCGGATCGGGCGGGCCTACGGTATTTTGCGAAACGGGCATCTTTTAAGCTCCGGGGAGGGTATGAGTTTGCTCTCCCTGATTCGCCTTGGAACGGATTTCGGTATGTTCCCGAAGGCCACCCGCTGCCTCGTTGACCGGCTCTTCATCGAGAGTCAACCGGCGCATGTGCAGCATCTTGCGGAGTCCGAGATCGAATCGTCGGCCCGCGACGCCCTCCGCGCCTCGTCGATGCGCAGGGAGTTCTCCACCGTCTCCGATCCCGATTTCGACGCCGCGCCATCCTGACCCTCTCCGCGACAAAACACCCGTCTCCGTTGACTCACCGACAAGAAAGGAATTACACTGAAAACATGGAACCGATGAACAACTTTACGCCACGCGCCCAGCAGGTTCTCGCTCTCGCCCGCAAGGAGGCCGACCGCTTCCACCACACCTACGTGGGCACCGAGCACCTTCTCCTCGGCCTGATCAACCTCGGGCAGGGGGTCGCCGTAAACGTGCTCCAGAAGCTCGGCCTGAGCCTGGACACCGTGCGTGCCGCCGTCGAGAAGCAGGTCGGCACCGGACCCGAGACGAAGCCCACCGGCAACATCCCCTACACCCCCCGGGTGAAGCAGGTGCTGGCCCTCGCCAACAAGGAGGCCAAGGCCCTCAACCACAGCTACGTGGGCACCGAGCACATCCTTCTCGGGCTGCTCCGCGAGGGCGACGGGGTGGCCGCCCGGGTGCTCCGCTCCCTCGACGTCGATATCGAGCGCTGCCGCAACGAGATCCTGATCGAGCTGGATCCGAACTTCAGCGAGAAGCACGAGGGCGGAGCCGAAACCGCCGGTGTCGGCGCCGGTTCGCAGGAAGAGCGCAAGGAGGTCAAGACCCCCGCCCTCAAATCCTTCGGCCGCGACCTCACCGAGATGGCCAAGAAGAACGAGCTGGACCCGGTCATCGGCCGCGAGAAGGAGATCCGCCGTGTCATCCAGATTCTTTGCCGGCGCACGAAGAACAATCCCGTTCTCATCGGGGAGGCCGGCGTAGGCAAGACGGCGATCGTCGAAGGCCTCGCCCAGGAGATCGCCTCCGGGGTGGTTCCGGAGATCATCCTCGACAAGCGGGTCATCACCCTCGACCTCGCCCTCATGGTGGCCGGCACCAAGTACCGCGGCCAGTTCGAGGAGCGCATCAAGGCCGTCATGGACGAGATCCGCAAGTGCGGGAACATCATCCTCTTCATCGACGAGTTGCACACCATCGTCGGGGCCGGCGCCGCCGAGGGCGCCATGGACGCGTCGAACATCTTCAAGCCCTCCCTGAGCCGGGGCGAACTCCAGTGCATCGGCGCCACCACGCTCGGCGAGTACCGCAAGTACATCGAGAAGGACAGCGCCCTCGACCGCCGGTTCCAGTCGGTCAAGGTCGAGCCGCCCTCGGTCGAGGACTCCATCCTGATCCTCCAGGGCCTCCGCGGCAAGTACGAGGAGCACCACAAGGTCGAGTTCACCGACGAGGCGCTCGCCTCGGCCACCAAGCTCTCGGACCGCTACATCACCGGGCGCTTCCTCCCCGACAAGGCCATCGACGTGATCGACGAGTCCGGCTCCCGGGCGCGCATCAACTCGCTCCAGCGCCCCCCCGAGATCGAGGAGATCTCCGAGCGGATCGAAGCCGTCTGCGGGCGCAAGGAGGAGGCCATCAGCCAGCAGAATTTCGAGGACGCCGCCCGCTTCCGCGACGAGGAGAAGCGCCTCCGCAAGGAGCGGGAGGATGGTCTGGAGAACTGGAAGAAAAAGCGCGAGGAGCGCAAGATCACCGTCGGCGAGGACGACATCCTCCACGTCGTCTCCGACTGGACCGGCATCCCCCTGGGCCGCATGGAGGAAAAGGACAGCGCGAAGCTGCTCCATCTCGAAGAGGACCTGCAGAAAAACGTCGTCGGCCAGGACGCGGCCACCGTGGCGATCTCGCGCGCCCTCCGCCGCTCCCGGGCCGATCTCAAGGATCCCCGGCGGCCGATCGGCTCGTTCATGTTCCTCGGCCCGACCGGGGTGGGGAAGACCCACCTCGCCAAGACGCTCGCCGAATCGATGTTCGGCAGCGCCGACGCGATCATCCAGGTCGATATGTCGGAGTACATGGAGAAGTTCTCCGTCTCGCGCCTCATCGGGTCGCCCCCCGGTTACGTGGGCTACGAAGAGGGCGGCCAGCTCACCGAGGCCATCCGCCGCCGGCCCTACTCGGTCATCCTTCTCGACGAGATCGAGAAGGCCCACCCCGACGTGGTCCAGCTTCTCCTCCAGGTTCTCGAAGAGGGCCGCCTGACCGACAGCCTCGGACGCAAGGTGGATTTCCGGAACACCATCCTGATCATGACCTCGAACGTCGGCGCCGACATCCTCCAGAAGAACTCGTCGATGGGCTTCACGACCGAAGACACGGCGGGCGATTTCGACAGGGCCAAGGAACGGATTCTCGACGAGACGAAGCGCCTCTTCAAACCCGAGTTCCTCAACCGGCTCAACGAACTCATCATCTTCCGCCCGCTCGACCGCTCCCACATGAAGGACATCGTCGCACTCGAACTGAAGCGGGTGGCCGACCGCCTCGCCGACCGGGACATCTCCTTCGAGCTAACCGAGGACGCCCGGGCCTTCCTTCTCGAGAAAGGCTACGACGAGAAGTACGGCGCCCGGCCCCTGCGGCGGGCGATCGAGCGCTACGTGGAGGACGGTCTCGCCGAGGCCATCCTCGGCGGCCACATCAAACCCGGCGAGCCCATCCAGGTCGCCAAGGATCCGGAGCGCGAGGAGCTGACCTTCCACCAGAAGACCTCCTCGTCGGTCTGAGGAACGGGCGCCCGCCCCGACCGGTTCGGAACCTGCCTTCTCCGCCCCCTTGTCCCGGTAAGGAGGCCGGACATTCCCGTCCGGCGTGCGAGCACAAGCGCCTGGCGATACGAAAGGGATCGTTCCGGATCTTCCGGCCGTTTCGGGTTGGACGACTGAAGTCATCCAACTACGTGGTCGCATGACTTTAGTCGTGCGATTCCGCTGCGGCGGTTTGTTACGCGTGGCACGATTTCATGCCTTACGTTACCGGCATTCGGGAAATGCCCCGCAAATGAAAGACTCCCGGACGATTCCCGCCCCCGGAAATTCGCGGTCTTGCCAGACGGGAGCCGGGTCGGGTATTTCCTGTTCTCATGGGGGAATCATCGGAGCGGGCGAACTTCAACCTGAAAAGCTTTGTCGAGGGGAGGGATCCGGAGTCGCTCGAGCGGGCCTTGCGGCCGAAGGCGCCCCCGGCGGCGAACGCGATCCCGATGGGGTTTTCGGCGGCGGCGGACGAGGTGCTCCGCCGGCGGCGGATCATCGGCTGGAATGCCGGTGGGACGGATCTGCCGGCGGGTCCCGGGGACCTGGCCGGCCTGGAAGCGTATTCGGACAATATCGAGAACCTGGTCGGGACGGTCGAACTGCCGGTGGGGGTGGCCGGCCCGCTGCGGATCAACGGGCTTCATGCCCAGGGGGACTTCATCATTCCGCTGGCCACCCACGAGGCGGCCCTGGTCGCTTCTTTTCACCGGGGCGCCCTCGCGATTTCCAGTGCGGGGGGATGCACGGCGCTGCTGCTGAACGAGGGGGTGTCCCGCTCGCCGGGGTTTGTTTTCCGCGATCTGGTCGAGACGGGGAAATTTCTGGCCTGGGCTCTCCCGCGGGAAGCGGAGTTCCGTGAAATCGCGGAGTCCACCACCCGCCACGGGAAGCTCGTGGACATCAACACCACGATCGAGGGCAATCATGTCTATCTCCGCTTCGATTATCATACCGGAGATGCCGCCGGCCAGAACATGGTGACGATCGCCACGCAGGCGGTCTGCGATCATATCGCGGAGAGGTCCCCGGTGCGTCCCGAGGCCATCTATGTGGAGGCGAACCTTTCCGGGGACAAGAAGGCGAGCAGCCAGTCCTTTCAGCATGTCCGAGGGAAGAAGGTGACCTGCGAGGTCGAGCTGGACGGCGAGATCCTTCGGAGATCGTTTCGGGCGGGCGCGGGCCGGATGGAGGAGTACTGGAAAGTCTCGGCCATGGGCGGCGCCCTTTCGGGAACGATAGGGATCCAGGGTCATTACGCGAACGGGTTGGCGGCCCTCTTCATCGCCTGCGGCCAGGATGCCGCCTGCGTGGCGGAGGCGTCCGTCGGAATCACCCGCTTCGAGGCGCGAGGCGAATCCCTGTACGCCACGGTCACCCTTCCCAATCTGATCGTCGGGACGGTCGGCGGCGGGACGGGGCTGCCAACCCAGCGCGCCTGTCTGGAGCTTCTCGGCCTTTTCGGCGAGGGCAAGGCGCGGGCTTTCGCCGAGGTGTGCGCCGGGGTGGTTCTGGCGGGCGAACTCTCGATCATCGCATCCCTGGCGACCGGTGGCTTCTCGCGCGCCCACGAGGTTCTGGCCCGCCTCCGGAAAACCCGCAGGTCATGAGCAATCGCTGGTGGATCTACCAGAGGGAGCGGTTTCCGCTGGTCCGGCACGGGGTGCTGGTCCTGGCCTTCAGTTTGTCGGCGTTGACCTTCTCGCGATTGCTGCGAGGCGAGGTGTCGTTTCCGCCGTGGTCGGGCGCCTTCGTCGCCTTTGCGACGGCTCTCACTTTCTTTCTCCAGCTGCGGATCGCCGACGAGTTCAAGGATATCGACGAGGATACGCGCTACCGACCCTACCGGGCGGTTCCCCGCGGACTGGTCTCTCTCCGGGAACTGGGCCGGGTCTTCGTTCTCTGCGCGGCGGGGCAGCTCCTTCTGGCGCTCTGGCTCCATCCGCCGCTGATCGTGCTGCTGCTGGTTACCTGGGTTTACCTCGCCGGGATGTGCAAGGAGTTCTTCGCCCGCGAGTGGCTGAAAGCGCGCCCGCTCGTCTATCTCTGGAGCCACATGCTGATCATGCCCCTGGTGGATTTGTACATCACCTCGTGCGACTGGCTCGTCCACGGTCTGGACCGCCCGCCGACGGGGATTCTCTGGTTTCTCGTGGTGAGTTTTTGCAACGGGGTGTTGCTCGAGTTCGGTCGGAAGATCCGTTGCGCCGGGGACGAGGAGGCGGGGGTCGAAACCTACACGGCCCTGTGGGGAACCGACCGGGCGGTGACCGCGTGGGTGCTGGCCCTGAGTGTGAATCTGGGGGCGGCCCTCATGGCGTCGGTTCAAACGGAAACCTTTCCGCCGACGGTGGTTGTGTTGTCGGTTTTCTACGCGGCCGCCGTGGCGGTGGCCGTGGCCTTCCGGCGAAACCCGACCGGGAAACGGGCGGGAAGGATCGAAGCGGTTTCGGGGATCTGGACTTTGGCGATGTATCTGGTCCTCGGTCCGCTGGCGTTGGTGTGGCATCAGCTGTGAAGTTGGAGATCCTAACCGCCGGCGATGATCCCCTCCGGGAACGGATGGGGGGCAAGGGCTGTGCGCTGGCGCGGTTGACGTCCGCCCGGTTCAACGTGCCGCCGTGGATCATTCTGCCGCCCCCGGAGATCGACGGGGAGGTCCTCCGGCGGTGCGTGCCGGAGGATTTCGATTGGCCCGAGGAGTTCCGTACCCGGATCGAGGATCATCTGAAGGGGATCGCTTCCGGGGGAGACCGCTTCGCCGTCCGTTCGTCCGCCGTGGAGGAGGACGGGCCGGCCTCTTCCTTCGCGGGTCAGTTGGAGAGCTTCCTCGATGTCGAACGGGGGGAGGTGCCGGGCCGGGTCGTCCAGGTGTGGCGCTCCGGCCTGTCCGGGCGGGTCGAAGCCTATCGCCGGGAACAGGGCATCGAAGGTCCTCCCCGCCCGCCCGCGGTCGTGGTTCAGAAGATGGTCCCGTCGGAGGTGGCCGGCGTGGCGTTCAGCGCCGATGTGGTGGGCGGCCGGTGGTCGGTGGCGGTGATCAGCGCGGTGAAAGGGCTGGGGGAGGCCCTGGTTTCGGGAGAATCGGACGCGGACACCTGGCGGGTGAACCGTGGGGGGGTGATCGAGGAATGGCAGGCCGCCGATGGGTCGGAGGAACCGCTTTTGACCGGGGACCAGGTGAAGGCGGTCGCGGATCTCGCGCGGGCCTGCGAACGGTTTTTCGGAAGTCCCCAGGATATCGAATGGGCCTGGGCCGGCGGGGAACTGTTTCTCCTGCAGTCGAGACCGGTCACGACGCTGGGACGATTGGTGGATCCGGAAGGAGTCCTCCGGATCTGGGACAACAGCAACATCGCCGAAAGCTACGGAGGTGTCACGACTCCCCTGACGTTTTCGTTCGCCCACTACATCTACAAGGAGGTGTACCAGCAGTTCTGCCGGATGATGCACGTGCCCGCCCGGGTGGTGGAGGATCACCGGTTTCTCTTTTACGGGATGCTGGGCCTGATCCGGGGGCGGGTTTACTACAATCTGATGTCGTGGTACGGGGCGTTGGCGCTTCTTCCGGGGTTTCGCCTCAACCACCGCTTCATGGAGCGGATGATGGGGGTGAAAGAGGGTATGCCGGAGAGCGTTCTGCGGCAGTTCCGCGACGACCGCCCGGGCGCGAAGGTGAAGGACGGCTTTCGCTTCGCCTGGGCCCTGGCGGGCCTGGTCAAAGCCCAGCTCTTTCTGCCCCGGATGGTGCGGAAATTCTATGCGGAGTTCGAGGAGGCGCTGCGGGTGCCGGTTCCACTCGGGGAAATGCGCGCCGACGAGTTGGCGGGCCATTTCCGCCATCTGGAGACGAGGTTGCTCAGCCGGTGGAATGCGCCGCTGGTGAACGATTTTTTCGCCATGGTCTATTTCGGGGTCCTCCAGGGCATCACGAAAAAATGGTGTGGCGACGAAGACGCGACCCTGCCGAACGGTTTGCTGTGCGGCACCGGGAAGATCATCAGTGCCGAACCCGCGCGAAGGATTCATGAAATGGCGGTCGTGGCGCGATCCCGGGAGGATTTTGTCGCGACCCTGCTCGAGGCGGAAGCCCCCGTGATTGAATCGTCCATGGAGGATTTCGCGGAGTTCGCGGCGCTCTATCAATCCTACCTGGACCGCTTCGCCGATCGTTGCCTCAATGAATTGAAATTGGAGAGTCCGACTCTCCGGGACGATCCGTTGCCTCTCTTCCGGACGATCGGCGGTTTGGCCCGGCGGATCGGAAGCGGGAATTCCGTTGATCGGAACCCCGAAGCGCGGTTGCGGAAGGAGGCCGAAAGCGAAACGGCGGACCGGCTGAAAGGCCGCTTCTTGCGCAAGTGGATGTTCCGCTTCGTTCTCAAGCAGGCCCGCCGCCGGGTCGGGGCTCGGGAGAACCTCCGTTTCGAACGAACCCGTCTCTTCGGCCGGATCCGGTCGATCTTCGTCGAGCTTGGCAAGCGCCTCGCGGCGGTTGACGTGCTGGACTCCCGCCGCGATGTCTTTTATCTGGAGATCGAAGAGGTTCTGGGATTCGTCGAAGGCACGGCCACGACGACGGATCTCAAGGGGCTCGTTCGTTTACGGAAGAACGAGTTCGACCGGTTCGCGAAAGAGGCCCCGCCGGCCGACCGATTCGAAACGCGGGGGTGGGTGAACGTGGGAAACCCGTTCCGGTCCAACTCCACCCAGGCCGGCGCCGCGCCGGTGGAAGGTTCGCTGAAGGGAATCGGATGCTGTCCGGGCGTGGTGCGGGGAAAAGCCAGGGTGATTCGGAATCCGGACAAGGCCGCGATCGGCGGGGGCGAGATTCTCGTCGCCGAGCAGACCGACCCGGGGTGGATCATGTTGTTCCCGGGAGCGTCGGGCGTACTCGTCGAAAGGGGAAGCCTTCTCTCCCATTCGGCGATTGTTTCGCGGGAACTGGGGATCCCCGCGATCGTGTCGGTGCGGGGGCTTTTGTCCTCCATCGAGACCGGGGACGAGATCGAAATGGACGGTTCGACCGGAGTGGTCCGGATCATGGGGAAGAACGATGGATAGGCTCGCCACGGAAGCCGCGGAGAAGGCCGATTTCTCGGGGATTCGCTACGCGCAGGTATGGGAGGACGCGGATATTCTGCTGGAGGCCCTGGCCGTTCGCGACGACAGTGTCTGCCTCTCCATCGCCTCGGCCGGGGACAACGTGTTGTCACTGCTGGCCGGGAATCCCCGGAAGGTGTATGCGGTCGATCTGAGTCCGGCGCAACTGCACTGCCTGGCCCTTCGGGTGGCCGCGTTCCGGTGCCTCTCGTATGGCGAGGTGCTTGAGTTCATCGGCGCCCGCCCGTCGTCGTCGAGGGCGGGATTCTACCGGAGGTGCCGCGACTGGCTGGAGGAGGATGCGCGGCTGTTCTGGGATGAACGGCCTTCGGAGATCGCCGCGGGTTTCGCGTCGGCGGGAAGGTTCGAGCGCTATTTCAGCCTGTTTCGAAGAAGGATTCTTCCGCTGGTGCATGGACGAAGACGGATCGAGGCGTTGCTGGCGCCGAAGGGACCGGGGGCGCGGAGGCGGTTTTACCGCGACGAGTGGAACACCTGGCGCTGGCGCCTGCTTTTCCGTGTCTTCTTTTCGCGTTTCATGATGGGAAAGCTGGGCCGGGATCCGGCGTTCTTCCAGTATGTCGAGGGGAACGTGGCGGAGCGTGTGCGGAAAAGGACGGAGTATGCGCTCACGGAACTCCAACCCGCCGACAACCCCTATCTGCAATGGATCCTTCTCGGAACGTCAGCGGGGGCGCTTCCCCTCTATCTGCGGGAGGAGAATTTCGGGAAAATCAGGAGAAACCTCGACCGCCTTGAATGGCGTCTTTCCTCGGTCGAGGATTTCACTGCGGGCATTCACGAGCCCTGCATCGACGCCTGCAACCTCAGCGATATTTTCGAATACCTGTCGGAGAAGAACACCAGCGCTCTGCTGGAGGAACTGCACCGGGTCTGCCGGCCCCGCGCCCGCCTGGCCTACTGGAACATGCTGGCGCCTCGTTCGCGGCCTCCGGAAATGGAGAGCCGGCTGCGCCCTCTGGATGAACTCGCCGGACGATTGTTTCTCCGGGACAAAGCGTTTTTCTACAGCCGGTTCGTGATCGAGGAGGTATGCAAATGATGGATCCGTGGCTGGGCATCCTGCTGGTCGCGGCATCGCTCGGCGGCGTCCTGACCGGGATGTCGCTGGCGCGAAAAATCTGGCGGATTCCGCCGGAGATCAGCCGGAAGACCGTTCACGTGGTCATGGGCCTTTGTTGCCTGGGTTTCCCGCTGGTTTTCCACTCGGTATGGCCCGTCCTCCTCCTTTGCGTGTCCTCTCTCGCCGCCTTGCTCTGGATCCGTCTCAAGGGGGGCGGGCTGCGCGCGGTTCTGCACGGAATCGACCGCATTTCCTGGGGCGAGATCTGTTTCCCGGTCGCGGTGGCGCTGCTGTTCTGGCTGATGGAGGATCCCGTCTTGGATTATGTCGTGCCGCTGCTGATACTCACTCTCGCGGATGCGGTCGGAGCGATTGTCGGGATCCGCTACGGCGCTTCCTATTATACGACGGATGAGGGCAGCAAGAGCTATGAAGGCTCGCTCGCCTTCTTCGTCGTCGCCTTTCTGAGCACCCACGTGCCATTGCTGTTGTTCACCGATATCGGGCGGGCGGACTGTTTGCTGATCGGAGTCCTGCTCGGGCTGCTGGTCATGATGATCGAGGCGATCGCCTGGCGGGGGCTGGACAATTTGTTCATTCCCCTCGGGACGTATCTGATGCTCCAGATCTATCCGGGGCTGGGTTCCGGGGAGTTGATGATCCGCCTGGCGGTGTTGGTGGCCATGGCGGTTCTCCTGCGGGGGTTGCGCGGGTTTACCTACGCCCGGGATGGGACCTTGATCGCCGGGGTCCTGCTCCTCTACCTGATATGGGTGGTGCGGGGGCTCGATTGGCTGTGGCCTCCCGCCGCCTTGCTGGCCGGTTACTGTTTTCTCTGTCCGCGGTCGTTTCGCAAGGAGAGACTGCGCCACGGACTGGCGGATCTCGGGGCGGTCGCCGGAATGGGTTTCGTCTGGCTCTTTCTTTCGGTCGCGCTCGGGAGCGGGGGTTTCTACTGGGCCTACACCTACTCCTGGGCGGCGCAGCTCTCGATGATCGCCTGCGCCTACCTGCTCTGGAAAGTTCCGGGCCTTCGCGCGGGACCGGGAATCCTGGCGGCCGGATTGTTCAGCGGTCTTTTCTATCTGGCCCCCGTTCTTCTGCGGGGCGGGTGGGCGTCGGGACTTTGGACCCTCCCCGGGCTTCTGGTGGCGGTATTGCTCCCGGTGGCCGCCTACTGGCGGTTCGAGTGGGTTCGCCGCGGAGGCACCAACTCGCCCGGCCGCCCGGCGAGGCAATTCGCCTACGGCGCCATTGCCTCCGGCATCGGTTTGGTCTTTCTTTGCGTGGGTCCATGAAGATTTTATCGGAATGCAGCGAACCAGGCCAGTGGGCGTCGCTTTCGGAGAGCCGGGAGGTTCCGTGTGTTCCGGCGGCGGAGTGGGACCGCCTGTCGCCGGATCAACACCTGGTCCTGCACGACGGGAATCGATCGCTGGCCCGCTGTTCGGTATGGACGGA
This sequence comes from Puniceicoccaceae bacterium, assembly GCA_046541615.1. Classification (GTDB taxonomy): domain Bacteria; phylum Verrucomicrobiota; class Verrucomicrobiia; order Opitutales; family Puniceicoccaceae; genus Puniceicoccus. Next base: position 4,151 of record JBKHCX010000029.1, on the reverse strand, counting down.
CACTCTCCCGGAGTGGGAGGGAACCAGGCCCGGAGCGATCGGTCACTTTGATGCGGTCGATCGGGAAAGCGGAAAGCGGGTGCTGGATGCCGCGCTCCGGTGGCTTCGAGCCCGCGGAAAGAGCCTCGTGGTGGGTCCGGTCAATGGCAACACCTGGAACCCTTACCGGCTGGTCACGAAGAGCGACGGCCGGCCGCCGTTCGCCATGGAACCGGCCCATCCCCCTTTTTACACCGATCTGTGGAAGTCGATGGGCTTCCGGTCCGCGGCCGCTTACCTGTCGGCGGAGGTGCCCCTGGAACTTCCGGAAGATCCCCGGCTGGAACGGACCATCCGGCGCCTGCAGGCCGGAGGGGTCCGAATCCGCAACCTCGATGCGGAGGATTACGAGAACGAGCTGAGACGGATTCACTCGGTCTCCTGCGCGGCCTTTGCGGGGAACTTCTTCTATACCGGAATTGGAGAGGGGGATTTTCTGGCGCTCTACGCACCGTACCGTGAAAGATTGAATCCGGGTCTCGTTTTTCTCGCGGAGAAGCAGGGGGATGTCGTCGGGTTCTTGTTCGGAGTCCCGGATTGGGCGCAGGCGTCCCGGGGGGAGGCGGTCGATACGGTTGTTTATAAAACGGTCGCCGTTCTGCCGAAACGCGAGCTGGCCGGGCTCGGACTCTGGCTCAGCCACCGGGGCCATGCGGCGGCCGCGGACCTGGGGTTCCGACGGGTCGTTCATGCGTTGATGACCTCGCAGAGCCGGCTGGGGAATCTGAACTGGGGGGATGTGGACGTCTTCCGGGAGTACGGGCTTTTCGCGAAGAGGACGTAGCAGCATGAATCTGGCCGGGCTGCTCGACGAAAACGCCGTCCGTCGGCCGGAAACGGTCGCGCTTATCGACGGAAGAGTCGGACGCGAAAGGCGGACGACCTACCACCGGCTTGGGGAGTTGGCGGCGGCAACGGCCGAACGTTTGTCCGCGGCGGGAATAGGGGAGGGGAGCCGGGTGATCGTGCTGGTTCCCATGCGGGCCGAGCTGTATGCGACGATGATCGCCTTGTGGCGCATCGGAGCGGTGGCCGTATTCATGGACCCTTCCGCCGGGCGGCGGCACCTCGCCGACTGCTGCGGACAGGCGGAGCCGGACGCCTTGATCGGGATCCGGAAAGCGCGATTACTGGTTTGGACGCAGCCCGGGCTTCGGAGAATCCGGAAACGGTTTTACTGGGGCGCCCAGCTTGCCTTCGATGCGGAACCGCGGGGGAACCGCCTGCCGTGCGAGCGGATTTCGGATCAGGCGGCGATTCTCTCTTTCACCAGTGGAAGCACGGGTCGGCCAAAGTGCGCGGTGCGGTCGCACCGGGTGCTGTTCGCGCAGTTCGAGGCGCTGCGGGGCGTGATCGACCTGGTCCCGGGCGAGTGCGATCTGGCGACGATGCCGGTGATCGCCCTGGCGAACCTCGCGGCCGGGTTGACGACGTTGATCCCCGACGTGGATCTCCGCCATCCGGGCAGGATTGATCCGGCGCCCTTGTTCCGGCAGATAAAGCAGTGGAAACCCGCCCGCTGCGGCGCATCTCCCGCGTTCCTTCTCGCCATCTGCGAAGAAGCGCGGCGGAGATCGATCCAGATGCCGGATTTTCGGAAGATCCACACCGGCGGGGCTCCGGTGTTTCCGCGGAGTCTCCGGGAGTTTTCCGGGACGTTCGTGAATGCCTCCATCAACGTGCTCTATGGATCGACCGAAGCCGAGCCCGTGAGCCATGTGAGCCTGCGGGAAATAAGCGGGGGCGACCTGGAACAGATGCGCCGGGGGCGGGGGCTTCTGGTCGGCGCGGTGTCCGGTGGAACCGAACTGAGGATTCTGGCGGATCGTTGGGGCGAGCCATACCCGGCGATGGCGAAAGAGGATTTCGAGGCCCTCGCCCTTCCGGACGGTTCGGTCGGCGAGATTGTGGTGAGCGGCGCTCACGTGGTTCCGGGGTACCTGAACGGGATCGGAGATGCGGGGAACAAGATCAAGGTCGATGGAGTGGTCTGGCATCGAACCGGGGACGCGGGGAGCATGGATGAGGCGGGGCGTCTGTGGCTGGCGGGACGCTGTTCGGCGAAAATGCGGATCGATGGAAAAACCGTTTACCCGTTCTCGATCGAGTGCGCGGCCGTCGAGACCCTGGACGTGGCTCTGGCCGGTTGTCTTCCGACCGAAACCGGCTACTTGCTGGCCATACCCGGGACGGGGCGCAAGGTCCGCCCGGATGAAATAGCAAAAGATATTCCAAGGCCGGAAAGGGTCGTGCAACTGCGCGATTTCCCCGTGGACAAGCGCCACAACGCGAAGATCGATTACCAAGCCTTGAAAAGACGGGTTTGACCGGCCCGGATACCGGAGGCCGCGGGGCGGCGGGGGTCCCCGCTCCGGCACTCTTCCGGATCCCCATCTCCTGCGGTTCCGTCGCTCCGGTCTTGTCAACCCGCCGGATCCGGGTTTCGATCTCCGGTCATGGCATCTCCAACCGATATCCGCAAGGGGCGGGTGATTCTCTACCAGAACGCCCCCCACCTCGTGCTCGAAATGCTCCACCGCACCCAGGGAAGGCAGGCGGGCTTCGTGCAAACCACACTGCGCAACCTGAACACCGGATCGACGACGACGACGAAGTTCCGCTCGACGGACTCGGTCGAGTTTCTCCATACCGAGAACCGGCGGCTCGAGTTCAGCTTCGAGGATCAGGAGGGCTACCACTTTCTCCATCCCGAAACCTTCGAGGACACCGTCCTCCCGCGGGAGATCATCGACGACAAGAAGGCCTTTCTCGCCGAGAACCAGGAGTACGACATCCTCCATGTCGAGGACCGTCCCGTCCAGCTCCAGCTTCCGTCCTCGGTCGAGATGGAGGTGGCCGAGGCCGCCGAAGGCTTGAAGGGCGACACCGCCAGCGCGGCCCAGAAGCCCATCGTCACCACCACCGGCATCACGGTCCAGGTCCCTCTCTTCATCAAGCGCGGCGACCGTATCAAAGTCAGCACCGACGACGGCTCCTACCTGGGCCGGGCATAGCGGCGAAAGCAGGGCCGGAGATCAGCCACGGCGGTAGAGCCCTTCGCGCTCGATGAATTCCGCGACCGCCTGCGGCACGAGGGAGCGGACCGGCTCGCCGCGGGCCGCCCGATCGCGGATCTCCGTCGCGCTGACGTCGATCCGCCGGGGCGGCAGGAAGATCGTCTCCGCGTCCGCGGCGCTCGCTCGCGGTTCGCCCCCCTCCCGGAGAGCGCACAGGAAAGTGACCCGTTTCCGGAGGGCGCCGATGTCCCGCCACTGATCCAGTTGCTGGAACTGGTCCTGCCCGATCAGAAAGAAGAGGCCGGCCCCCGGATGGGCCGTCCCGAAGTGGCGGACCGTCTCGATGGTAAACACCCGGCGGGCGAGCCGGATCTCGAAGTCGTCGGTGGCGAAGGCGGGATGGCCGGCGACCGCGGCCCGGACCATGGCCAGCCGGGCCTCCGGTTCCGCGCCCGTCTCCTCGGGGCGGAGGGGGGCCGCCCAGGCCGGCACGAAGATCACCCGGTCGAGCCGGGCCTCGCGGAGGGCGTCCTCGGCGATCGCCAGATGGCCGATATGGATGGGGTCGAAGGTTCCCCCGAAGAGGCCGATCCGTTCGCGCCGCGGTCCGGTCGTGGGGCTCATTCGTCGAATCCGCCGCTCGCAGCAGGCGGCCTCAATTCAGCGCGGGGGTCGTCTTGCCGAAGATTCCCAGCCAGGCGGAGAGAGCCGAGATACCGATCACGGCGATCCAGGCGAACCAGTTCAGCCCCGGTTTCTTGTCGATGAGGGTCAGGGACGCTCCGAGGAGCCCCCAGGTCCCGATCTTCAGGAGGATCCAGAGCGGCCAGCCCCAGTCGCCCTTCGCCTGCATCCCGAATCCCGCCACGAGCAGCAAAAGGAGACCGACCCCTCCGAGAACCGCGCCCCAGATGCGCAGCGGGCGGTTCTCCGGAGCGAGGACCGCCCTCGCGAGCAACGCCCCGTAGCCGGGCAGGACCAGGATCAGCCCGAGCAAGTGGAGGAAGTTGTAGAAGGAATAAGACATGGAACCTACAAGGATAGGGAAGACCCACCCGCGGTGGCGAGGGAAAAAGGCGGGCCGCGCGCGGCGGC
>JBKHCX010000028.1:0-20482 GCA_046541615.1 Puniceicoccaceae bacterium | reverse complement strand
GCGATTTACGAATTCCTGCACACATGATCGGGAGAAACGTTCCGCTCCAAGGATCGTGGGTAAAACGGTATTGCGAATGCGCGAAGGAGGCGGTTCAACGAACTGGGTCATTGGAAAAAATCCAACCGCCTCGTCCAATTTTTTTCGTTGAAATGAAGCAGAAACTTTTTCGGGAAGCGGCACTCCGCGACCACGAGAGGCCGGAACACCTCGGAGACACCCTCCGGCTGACCCCGTGCAAGACCTGGATCGGCCTGGCGGTGGCGGGAATCCTGGTCCTTGGCGCGCTGGCCTGGGCGATCTGGGGAGCCATCCCGCGGACGGTAGGGGGGATCGGCATTCTCACGACCGAAGGCCGCACGCGGCACGTCGTCGCAAACGGTCCGGGCATCGTGGAATACCACGAGGACTGGCAGCTCGGGGACCGGATTCAAAAGGGGCAACTGGTCGGAAGCATCCACCGGCCGGTTCTTTCGTCAGAGGTCGATTCCCACCGCGAACTCCTCGCCCTGTTCGAGGAGGAAACCGAATGGATCCGGGAACAGATCGATCGGGAACGGGTCGAAGCCGAGGCATCGCGAGCCGCGGCGGCGAATTCCCACCGGAGGCGTGTCCAATCGCTGGACGGACAGTTGGAGTTTTTCCGGGAGCGCATGGAGGAACTCCGCGGGCTGGCCGCGGACGGACTTCTTTCCCAGGAAGACCTCCAGGCGAGCGAAGCGCGCATCGCACGGCTCGAGAACGAGCGACTCGACGCCCTTTCGCGGATCGAGGAACTGTCCGCCGCCCGCGAGCGGGAGGAATCCGGCCTCCGGGCGCGGCTGCGCCGCCTCCGGTTCGAGACGGCCGAGGCGCGCCGGAAGCTCGATGTGCTGGAGCGCCGGTTGACAACGGAGAGCGAAATCCGCGCGCTCCGCGGGGGACGGATCATCGACATCAACTCCCTCGACGGAACGCAGGTCGCCGTCGGCCAGAACCTGATGACGACCGCCGAGGACAGCGAGGCGGGCGAAGCCGTTGTGTTCATCCCGCACACGGGACTTTCCAAGCGGGTCAAGCCGGGCATGGAGGCGCGCATCTCCCCCGACGCCTACCGCAAGGAGCGCTACGGTTATCTTCTGGGGACGGTCGAATCCGTTTCCCCGTATCCGATCGACCGCGACAGCATGATCGCCCGCGTGGGAAGCGAGGCCCTCGCCGATGAAATCCTCGGCGACGGGGTGCCGTTCGCGGTGACGGCCCGGCTCCGCGAAGATCCGTCCTCTCCCAACGGGTACGCCTGGTCCTCGGCGGCGGGAGGCGAGGCGGAGGTCTCCATGGGATCGACCTGCACCGCCTCGTTCGTCGTCGACCGGCCCGCCCCGATCAGCCTGGTGATCCCCGCCCTTCGGGAGCTGCTGGGCCAGTGAGTTCCTTCACCCGAGCATCGAACGCCCCGTGACTTCCGGAAAACAGCGCACCGGCCCGGCCGCCCGCCCGAGCGGGGGGCGCCGCGTGCGGACGCCTACCGTTTTGCAAATGGAGTCGGTCGAGTGCGGGGCGGCCGCCCTGTCCATCGTTCTCGGCTATCACGGGCGGCATGTCCCCCTGGAAGAGGTTCGCGAGGCCTGCGCGGTTTCCCGTGACGGCAGCCGGGCGAGCAACATCGTCCGCGCGGCCCGCCACTTCGGGCTGGAGGCGAAAGGCAGACGGCTCACAGCGAAAGGGGCCCGGCTTTTGCAAGCCCCGTTCATTGCCTTCTGGAGGTTCGATCACTTCGTTGTGGTCGAAGGATTCTCGCGGCGCGATGTCTTTCTGAATGATCCGGCCGTCGGAAGGCGACGGATCGGCCAGGAGGAGTTCGATCGTTCGTTCACCGGCATCGCGCTCGTCCTCTCCCCCGGGCGGTCGTTCCGGAAATCCAAGCCCCCGCCGGGAGTGTTCCGGCAGTTGGTCCCGTTCCTGCGCGATTCCCGGCCCGCCTTCGCTTACGTGGCCCTCGCCACGGCGCTTCTCGTGGTGCCGGGTTTGGCGATTCCGGTGTTTTCCCAGATCTTCGTCGACGAATTCCTGATCCGGCGGATGGAGCACTGGGTTGGGCCGCTCCTGCTCGGGATGGGGTTCGCGGCGGCCCTGCGCATGTGGCTTACCTGGATGCAGCAGTCGCAGCTCGCCCGTCTGGAGGCCGGTCTTTCGGCCGAGAGTTCGGCGGCCTTCTTCTGGCACACCCTGCGGCTGCCGCTCTCTTTTTTCGAACAGCGCCACGCCTCCGACATCGGGGAAAGGGTCGAGGCCAACGCTCGGGTCGCCCGGCTCGCCTCCGGAGGCCTGGCCACGAACGCGGCGAACCTGCTCTCGCTCGTGTTTTTCGCCGCGCTGATGTTCCAGTACGACTGGCTGCTCACCCTCGTCGGCATCGCCATCACGAGCGGGAATCTCCTTCTCCTGCGGCTGGTCGCCCGCAAACGCCGCGACAACCAGCTGCGCATCCTGCTGGACCGGGGCAAACTGGCCTCGACCGCGACCGGCGGCTTCCGGGTGATCGAGACCATCAAGGCCACCGGCGCCGAGGCCGATTTTTTCCAACGCTGGTCCGGAATCTACGCCCGGGTCGGAAACCTCCAGCAACGCCTCACCGCTCTCCAGCAGATCCTCGCGGCGGCGCCGACGATGCTGGCGTCCTTCGCCACCGTCACGATTCTCGGCCTCGGAGGGTGGCGGGTCATCCAGGGCGAACTCACCATCGGCATGCTGGTCGCGTTTCAAAGCCTCATGCGGAGCTTTTTCCAACCGGTCAACAATCTGGTCGAACTGGCCGACGAAGCGCAGGAGGCGGCCGGCGACCTGCGCCGGCTCGACGATGTCTCCCGCCACCCCGTCGATCCGCGGTTCTCTCCGGCGGCCCGCCCGCGGCGGGCGGCGCGATCCGCACACGGAACTTTCTCGGGCAAGCTCGAAATCCGGAACCTTTCCTTCGGCTACAATCCGGCCGGGGCCCCGGTTATCGAAAACCTCGACCTCACGGTCGAGCCGGGGCGGCGGGTCGCGCTGGTCGGACCTTCCGGAAGCGGGAAATCCACGGTCGCGAAACTGGTGACGGGCCTGCGCGAGCCGTGGGACGGCGAGATCCTGTTCGACGGGTTGCCGCGCACGGCCTGGCCGGAAGGTGTTCTCGAGGACGGTTGCGCGCATGTCGATCAGACGATCCACTTGTTCTCGGGGACGATCCGGGAGAACCTGACGCTCTGGGACAGCACCCTCGGCGACGCCGAAACCGCCTCGGCCGCCCGGGACGCCGCCCTGCACGACGAGATCGTGGTCCGCGACGGCGGATACGAGGCGCCGCTGGAGGAGGGCGGACGAAACCTGAGCGGCGGCCAGCGGCAACGACTGGAGATCGCGCGGGCCCTCGCCCGGAATCCCCGGCTCCTCGTCCTCGACGAGGCCACCTCCGCGTTGGACACCGCCACCGAGCAATTCGTGGATGAATCCATCCGGCGGCGGGGCTGCGCCTGCCTGATCATCGCCCACCGCCTCTCGACGATCCGCGATTGCGACGAGATCGTCGTCCTCGACCGCGGCCGGGTGGCCGAGCGCGGCACCCACCGCGAACTGCTCGCGCGCGGAAACGTTTACGCGCGGATGCTGGAGGAGACCGCATGAGAGAGGAACGGGTGCCGTCGGGCGAACCGATCGATCTGCGGTTGCTGGAAGGCTCCCGCCGGATCCTCGCGGGCCGGGTGGACCTGTTCGCCTCGGGCCTCGACGAGGCGGGGCGGCCCGCCGGACCGCGGTTGCCGATCGGGAGTCTGGGCCCCGGAGATTGGTTCAGCGGCCCGGGTTCCCGCGGATCCGCCGCTGCGGTTCCGCCGGACTCCCACCGGGTCGGCATCCTCGCCGTCGGTCGCCCCGGCACGGACGTCGCCGTCCATCCCGCTTTCGACGACGAGGCCGTCTCCGGGGAGAAAGCGGCGGAACTCCGCGCGGGGTTCCGCAAGTGGATCGAAACCGTCGGGAGCCTTTCCGGCCGGAGTGATCCTCCGGGCGACGCCCCGCCCCGCCCGGCGGATCCGGCCGATGGGAGCGAAACGCCCGGATCCCCCCGGGAATGCCACGCGGCCCTGTTGGCGCAGGCGCGCGGACGTTTGGAAGAGGAGGAGGAGACCCGCCGGAAGAAAATCGCCGGGCGCGATCGGGCCGGAGAGCGGGCCTTCACCCGCGGGCTGCGCCGTATCACCGCCTTCCTCTCGCCTGGGCACACGGCGCCCCCGCCGGAGCCCGCCGCCGCCGACGATCCGCTCGCGGCGGCCTGCGCCCGCGTTCTGGCGGCGGCGGGCGTGGCCGAAGTCCGCCTGCGGCCGGCGGAACCGGGCCGGACCGATACCGCCGAACGGATCGCCGACCACGCCCGCGAGGCAGGGGCCGGACACCGCGTCGTGCTCCTCGACCGCCCGCGCTGGTGGCGGGAGGACAACGGCCCCCTCCTCGCTTTCGAAGGCGCGGGCGAGCGCCCGGTCGCCCTGTTGCCCCGCCGCTCGGGCGGCTACGACCTGGAGGATCCCGAAACAGGCTCACGCCGCCGGGTGACCGCGGAACAGGCGCGGTCGCTCAAGCGCGAAGCCCACATGTTTTTCGCGGGTCTGCCCGACCGACCCGCCAGGCTCCGCGATATGGCCCGGGTCGGATTCCGCGGGATGGCCTCCGACCTGCGCGCCGTGGTGTTTTTCGGTTGTTTCGCGGGGTCTCTGGCGCTTGCCATCCCCATCGGCACGGGCTGGCTCGTCGGCCGGATCATCCCCGAGCAGGAGTCGGGGGCCCTCCTCCAGTTGACGCTGGTCCTGGCCGGAACCACGATCGGGGCCTCGGTCTTCGATACGCTCAGGGCGATCGGAATGATCCGCCTCGTCGGGCGCTTCGCGAATCAGTCCCAGGCGGCCGTTTTCCACCGGATCCTGCGGCTGCCGACTTCTTTTTTCCGTTTGTTCGCCTCCGGGGATCTGGCGATGCGGGCCTCTGGCATCGGCCAAATCCTCCAGATCGCCTCCCGCCGGGCGGCGGACGCTCTTCTCGGCTGGTTGTTCGCCCTCGTCAGCCTGGCCTACCTGTTTTTCCTGAATCCCCTTCTCGCCCTCGTGGCGACGGGACTGACGGCGGCGACCCTGGCCGTGACCCTGGCGACCAACCTTCTGCGTTTCCGCTGGGAGCGCCGGGAGACCGAACGGGACGGGGTGCTGGGCAGCGTGGTTTTCCAACTGCTCCGGGGGGTCTCCAAACTGCGTTCGACCGGAGCGGAACGACGGGCCTTCGCCCGGTGGTCCCGACCCTTCGCCGAGAGAAACGAAGCCCGCTTCCGACTCCGCCGCGCCCAAGGCTTCGTCGAATCGTTCCAGGCCGGGGTCCTCGTCGCCAACTCCCTGGTTCTGTTCGCCACGGTCGCCTACTTGCTTCCCGGCTTTTCGACGGGTTCCTTCGTGGCCTTCATGAGCGCTTTCGGGCAGCTTTCGGCGGCGACCGCCGGTCTGGCCGCGGCGGCCACCGAATTGCTGCGGATCGTTCCCCTTCTCGAGAGAGTCCGGCCGATTCTCGAGGCCGCTCCCGAACGCAGGCCTTCGGCGAACCCGCCCGGCCGGCTGCGCGGGGGAGTCGCCGCCACCCACGTCGATTTCTCCTACGCCCCCGGCGCGCCCCTGGTTCTCCGCGATGTCTCCCTCCATGCCGGACCCGGCGAGTTCGTGGCCATCGTCGGGCCGTCCGGTTCGGGGAAATCCACGCTCTTCCGTCTTCTTCTCGGATTCGAAGACCCGTCGCGCGGCGAGATATCGTTCGATGAGAGGAATCTGGAAAACCTCGACCGGGAAGCCGTGCGCCGGCAACTCGGCGTCGTCCTCCAAAACGGCGAACTTCTCCCCGGAGACATCGCGACCAACATTCTCGGCTCGAAAAACCTGCCCGTCGAAAAAGCCTGGCAGGCGGCCGGGCTGGCCGGGCTGCGGGAAGAGATCGAGGCGATGCCGATGGGCATGCAGACGCTTCTTTCGGAGGGCGCGGAGACGGTTTCCGGCGGCCAGCGCCAGCGCATCCTGATCGCCCGCGCTCTCGTCGGTGATCCGGCCGTTCTGCTCCTCGACGAGGCGACCAGCGCTCTCGACAACCGCACCCAGGCGAGGGTGGCCCGCTCGCTGGCGTCCCTGCGGGTGACCCGGATCGTGATCGCCCACCGGCTTTCCACCGTCCGCGGCGCCGACCGCATCTATGTTCTCGACCGGGGGCAAGTCGTCGAGGCGGGCACCTATGAAGACCTCATGGCGGAGGATGGGGTGTTCGCCGCCCTCGCCCGGCGGCAGATCGCATGAAGACACCACCGCACAGGACCCGCGTACGCGCGGCGCGGAGGCTGCTTCCCCTGGCCGCCCTCGTTTTCGCCGGCTGCGCCGGACCGGGCAACGACTCCGCCCCGCCGGAGCGACCGGCGGCGCCTCTGGGCGTTTCCGCGGGGGCGCTCGCGGACGCGGCGGCGCCTCCGGAACCGGGCCTCGCCCCGGACGAGGCGATCGACCTCGCGGCGGCGATCGCACTGGCGGTCCGGGGCGACCCGATTCTGCGGATCGCCTGGAGCCGGGTCCTCCGGGCGCAGGGGGACGAAAAAACCGCCCGGGCGGATTTCTATCCGGAAATCGTTTCCGAGAGCGGCGTTTCCCGGGAGGAGCAGGGCTCTTCCCGCGGGCGATCGGCCTTCGAGGAAACCGTTTACCGGACCGCCCTGCGGTTGTCCTACACCGTTTACGACTTCGGGGGAGGGAGACGGAGCCGGCTCGAGGCGGCGAGGCGCGCCCTTCTCGCCGAAGAACTGCGGTTCAACCGGGAATTCCAGAACCTGGTTCTCGCCGTCCAGCGGGCCTATTTCACGGTCCAGCGCGGGAAAGCGGAACTGGCCGCGGCCAACGAAACGGTCGGGGAGGCCCGCGAAACGTGGCGGGCGACCCGTCGGCTGCACGAAGCCGGATCGGCCACGATCCAGGAGGTCTTCCAGGCCAAAGCCCGTTTCGAGGAAACCCGCTTCCGCCGGGAAGCGGCGTCCGCCGGGCTGGAAAGCGCCCGCGCGCGCCTGGCCGGCCGGCTGGGAATCCGGGTCTCCCGGGATCTCCGCACGGTCGAGCCCGGGGCGGTTCTTTTCGACGCCGACGCGCTCGGTTCCATCGACCAGCTTCTGGAACAGGCCGGAGCCCGGCGCGCGGACCAACTCGCCCTACGCGCCGAGGTCGAGGCGGCCCGGGCGGAGGTCGAGGCCGCCCGGGCCGCCTACCTTCCCCGGCTCGAGCTGGGGGGTCTCGGCGAATGGGAACGGTTGCAACGGGATGGATCCGAGGAGCTGCTGGACTTCCGTGCGGGCCTCGTGCTGCGCTGGCCGCTTTTCGAGGGGTTCGCGCGCGACGCCGAACTTCTCCGCCGCAAGGCCCGGCTGCGGGAGGCGGCGGCCCGGCTCGCCCGGGGGGATATCGAGGTCGCCGGGGAGATCTGGACCCGGTTCCACGAGGTGCGGAGCGCGCGGCGTCAGATCGAATCGTCGGACGCCCGGCTGGAAGCGGCCCGTAAATCCTTCGAATTCGCGCAGCGCGCTTTCGATCTCGGCAAGACGGATCTGTTGCACCTGCTTGCGACCCAGCGCGACCTCGCGGAGGCGCGCTCCCAGGTGATCGAGGCGAACGCCGCACTTGCGGTCGCCCTTGCCGAACTGAGCAACGCCACCGCGATGCCGGACGAAACGCCGGTTCCGGCATTCCGGCAGGCCCCCCGCGAAACGAACCCGCCGAACGAAACGCGATGATCCTGCGCGAGCGACGTCCCGATCCCTTCGAACCGGCCGATCTCGCCCTCGTCGGCCGCCCCTACCGGGAGGCCCTGGCTTCGCATCTGGATTGCGGCGACTGGGTCGGCCGGGTTCTGGCCTTCGGCACGCGCCCGGCGGGAATCGCGCTCCTCGACCTGCGGGGCGTGCACGCGCTTCTGCTCGACTGGCGGGTCGATCCCCTCTTCCGGAAGGCGGGTCTCGGCGCCCGATTGCTCGCGCGGGCGGAGGAAGAAGCCCTCGCCCGTGGAAAACCCGGCCTGCGCATCCTCCTGCCCGACAAGGATCCCGCCCACCGGATTCTCGACCGCCGGGGATGGCCTCCGGCTTCGAACCAGGCGTTCCTTTTCCGCGGGAAGGCCGCCGCCGGTCCTCCCTGGGCGGGCTCTCCCCGTCTCCGCTCCCTGGTCGCCGTCCCATGGTCGGAGGCCACCGCCTCCGAGCGGCGGATCCTCGCGGATCCGGTCTTCGGCGGCGGACGCCCGCCGGCCCCCATTCGCCGACAAGGCTGGGATCCCCGCGCGAGCGGACTCCTCCGCGGCAGAAACGGACCGGCCGGCTGGCTTCTCGCCGAGGAATGCACTCCGGGATCGCTGCATGTCGCGAGCGCACGGGTCCATCCGTCCTGCGAGCGCGCGGGCGGTCTTCTCTGCCTCGTCCGCCGCTTTCTCGCGGCCGCCCGGGAAAAAGGGGCCGGAGCCTCCGTTTCCTGGTCGGTTGACGGGCGGAACGCACGCTTTCTCGCATGGATCGACCGTCACTGGCGGCCCTTTCTTGAGAGCACGGTCGTCCTGGAGGAGCGGATCCTGCCTTTCTCTCCGGAATCGTCCGAGCCGGTCACCCGGAGCCGCCGATAATCCGCCGGAAACGCCTGCCGGTGTTCCTTTGCGGTATCGGAAATCGCGGTCGTTGAAACAGGGAGCGGAAGCGCGAACAGCGATTTCGAGAAAAAAGCCCCCCCGGCGACCGCCAGGGGGATCAGGTCGGGCGAATCGCGAGTGCCTCGAGCAAGGCGCGGTTGTAGGCTTGCAGGCTTTCCGGATGTCGGACGCAGTGCCCCTCGGCGGGAATCCTGATCCGGCGGACCTCTCCGACGGTTTCCAGGGCCGCCCACGCCAGATCCAGTTCGCCCGCGGGAAAAAACGGATCCCAGGCTCCGAAAACCGCCGATTTCAGCAGCGCCCGGCGGGTCTTCGCCGCATCCACCCAGCGTTGCAGGCTTTTGGCCTTGGGAGAGGCAACCACCACCGGACAACCGACCCCTTCCGGGGGCGGGCGGGCGGCTTCCAGAACAAGACCGGCTCCGAAACAGTGCCCGGAGAGGACCACCTTCGCGCCCTCCGCAGGCAGCCGGTCGGAGAGCCAGCGGGCGGCCCGCCGGACCTCGCCAACGGCAAGATCCCGGTCGAACCGCTTCTCCCGGCTGGAACCGTACCCCGACGAGCCCGAGTAATTGAGGCAGAGGACGGCCACGCCGTTCCGCAGGAGGGAATCCCGCGCCGGGTGCCACCCGGGTCCCTCGGCCAAGCGGGGCCCGCCGTGCACCTCGAGCACCGCTCCGACCGGATTCTCCGGCCACCACAGCCATCCCGGGGTCCGTTCGGTTTCCGGACTCCCGATCCAGACATGCTCCGGCGTCGGCACCGCCGATGGGGTCCGCGTCGCCCGGGCGGCCAGAAATCCGAGCCCTTCCTCCTCCGTCCAACGCCATAACTCCGGAGGCCGGTCGGTAGGACGGCGTCGGAGAACCAGTGTCGATCCAATGTCCTCCATCGCCTCGTCCACAATCGCCGCATCCGCAAGCACGCGACCGTCGGGCAACCGGACGGACGAGGCCCCGTGCCTGTGAATCTCCCAGGCCAGCCGCCCGCCGCGGCAGACAGCCGGAGCGGCGGCATCGGCTCCGTCGCCCGGAAACCGCGGCCCGGCGGAATCCGCAGACCCTTCCGATCCGAGCAGCCAAATGCCGGACCATTCCCCGCCGTTCGCCCGGGCGGCCGCGGCGACCCCCCCCTTCCCGTCGAGCCAGGCCCAGGCGCCGACCTTTCCGCGCGGAACAACTCTCCGCAAACGGAACGACCTTTTCGCAGGCCCTACCTCCAGAATCGCTCCGGGCGCCAGTGAACTCACGCAGCCGACCCGCTCGCCGTCCGGGTGCCACAGGAATCCACTGCCGGGGAGAATGCCGGTCGCGTAGATCCGATGTCCGTCGCGGCGGACTCCGACCAGACTCCCCCCCGCCCGGCAGAGGATTTCGAACCGCTCCCGGTGCCAGCGCAGGGTCTGGAAGCCGCTCGTAATCCGCGGGGCGGGAAGAAGGCGGGGAGCGGCGCCCTCTCCGAATTCCCACGCAACCAGACCGAAGCAACGCTCGGGAAGGAGCTGCAGAAAGGCGATCGCCCGCCGGTCACGCCGCCATCCCACCGCGACCGGCCGACTCTCGCACTCGATTTCCGGTCCGGGGGCCGAGTCGCCTTCCTCCCCCGCAACCCCCAGGCGCCAACGTCCTCCGGGAAGAGGGCGCCTCCAGAGGACCGGTCTTCCACCGGGTCCGACCGAAAACGGCCGGCGGTCCGTTCCGAAGCCGGAAGCATCCGCCCGACGGTTCACGACCCATCCCTCCAGGCGCCGCGCGCGGTAGGCCCGCGGGATCCGGCCGCCTCACTCCCACTTTCCAGCCGACGCCGAATCCGCTCGGCCCGGAGACGGGCATGCAAGGGGGGCCGCACCGGCGACCAGACCAGCGGAGCCGGGAGCACCGCGACCAGACGCGCCGTCTCTTTCACCGTGAGATCCCGGGCCTCCTTGCCGAAATGAAACTCCGCGGCCGCCGCGATCCCGAATACGCCCTCCCCCCATTCCGCGATGTTCAGATAGATCTCCAATACCCGCTCTTTGCCGAGCACCCTCTCCATGAACGGCGCCAGAACCGCCTCCGCCGCCTTGCGTCGATAGGTGCGTCTGGGAGAGAAAAAGAGGTTCTTCACGACCTGCATCGACAGGGTGCTCCCGCCCTGCTTCGGTCTTCCCTCGCGCCGGTTGCGCCGCCAGCACTCCAGGATCCTGGGCCAGTCCACGCCCCGGTGCCGCCAGAAACGCGGATCGATGGAGAAGACAACGGCCTCTTTCGCCGCGGCGGGCAGTTCCGCCCGGGCCAGCCAGCGCCACCGGATTTCCAACGACCGGTTCTCCGCCGCCGCCTCGGCAAGCCGCAGTCGCTGAAAGGCGGTCTCGCGCGGATTTTCCTTCCGCAGCGCAAGGATTCCGCGAACGGCTCCCGTTAGAGTCCCGGTGGACGGGCGCGCCTCCTTGTCCCGCACCGGGCTGGTCCGGAAATCGTCATTCTTTCCCACCGACGACCCCGGCGAGCTCCTCGTCCTCGAGATCCATCTCGAAGTCTTCTTCCTCGAGGGAGTACTCGCCGTGTTCGAAGGCCTGGCGCAGTTCGTCATACGAGGCGGGATGCCCGACCTCCGCCGCCAAGGCTTCCAACCCGGGGCGATCATCGGCCATGATCAACCGAACCGCCTGTTCGCGGAGCGATTCGTCCTTCAGAATGGTTTCGATTGCTTTGTCTGCGTTTCCCATGATTGCCTCAGGTAACCGAACCGGTCCCGGCCGGGCAAGCACGATTGGAGAAAATTTCTCTTTTTCGCGAAGAAATCACACGGTCCGCCAGCCCGGACCCGCATCCCCGACCGCCGCCCGCGCCAGTTCGCGATCCGTCTGCCGGACCGGGCCGTCCGCTCGAAGATCGAATCCCTCGTGTCCCTTTCCCGCGAGCAGAACCACATCCCCGTCTCCGGCGGCCCGGACGGCCCGGCGGACGGCTTCGCCCCGGTCCGGGACGACGTGCCAGTCCGGATTCGCTCCGGGAAGCCCCGCCAGGACACCCGCGCGGATCTCCGCGGGATCCTCGGCACCCGGATTGAGGTCCGTCAGCCAGGCCGCATCGGCCCGCTGCGCCACGATGCGACCGATTTTCGGACGAATCCGGGGATCGCGCCCGCCATCGCAACCGAAGACCACAAAAAGCCTCCGGCCGGCCAGCCGCCGGGCGAACCGGAGTGCCCCGGCATAGGCCCCCGGCAGGGAGCAGTAGTCCGAAAAGATGATCCGCCCCCCGTCTCCCTCCGCCAACTTCTCCATGCGCCCGACCGGCATCCGCAGGCGGGGAAGCAGATCGATCACCGCATCCGGCCCTCCCGCGATCTCCGGCAAGGCCAGATGAACCGCCACCGCCAGGTTGACCGCCTGCCAGGCCCCGAGCAGCGGCACATCGACCGCGCGGTCGCGCCCTCCCGCCGCAACGGAGAGGCGGAGACGGTCGAGCCTCTCCTCCGCCGCGCGCAAGTGGAAGCCGTCCGCGCCGTCGTCGGCCCGGACCAGCCGATGACCGCGCCGCCGGCAGGTTTCCTCCACCCTGCGCAAACCCGGAAACCGCCGTCCCACCACGACCCGCGAAGCCGGACGGAGCGTTTCGGCGATCAGCCTGTTCTTGGCGGCGAAGTAGGCGGCCACCGATCCGTGGCACTCCTGGTGGGCGGGCGTGAAATCGGTCCATCCGGCGGCGGACGGATCCAGTTCCCGCAAACGCTCCTGGGCGAGTCCCTGGCTGGACGCCTCGACGCCGACGTGGGTGCAACCCTCCTCCCGCAGCTTCCGGAGATTGCGGTAGAGAACGGAGACCGGCGGGGTCGTGAATTCGTAGCCGTCCGCCGTGATCGGCTGGCGGCGGCACTCGTCCGCCCCGGTTTGGAGCCCGAGACTGCCGACCGAACCGACCCGGATCCCGGAAAGAGCGAGCAACTGCCGCCAGTAGGCGAGGGTAGAGGACTTGCCGCGGGTTCCCGTGACGGCGATCCTCTTCGCCGGCAGCGGCCCGGCGAGAGCCCTGCAAAGGAGAGCCAGATCGGCCCGGGGGTCCGTCGTCGTCACGACGGGGAGCCCCGCCGCCGGCCCCGCCCGGTCGGAAATCACCCCGACCGCACCCCGGGCCTTCGCGTCGGCCGCGAACTCCAGTCCGTGCCGGTCCCGTCCGGGTAGCGCCGCGAAAAGACCGCCGGGCACCACCTGCCGGGAATCCTCCGCGACATCGACAATCCGTTCCGGCTCGATCCCCGCCTCGCGCAGGGGGCAAGCGAGAACCGCCGGCACGCGGACAGCGCTCGTATTCAGGTCCATTCCCCGCAAACCCAATCCGATCGCGGGACGAATTCAAGGCGGATTTCCGAATCAACCCGCCGCATCATTCGATTCCCGCGAAAATCCGACAACCGGATCAACCCATTCACAGGAACGGAACCATTGAAACGGAATTGTCACCGCAAATACCCCGGCGTCGCGTTGACAGACTCGCGGCCGCAACGCTTATTCGGCCTTCGAAGATTTTTTTCGCGTCCACCTCCGCTCCACCTTTTTGACTCCATGAACATGAAGAAGAATGATTCCGGCCTTTCGAGGATCGTGTCCCGGGTTCTTTTTTGTCTTTTCGGCATGTTCGGGTCCTGCCTTCTGATGGCGGATACGGCCGCGGCCAACGACTTCGATCCGACCGGGGATCTTCTCATGCGGTTCTCTTTCAACATGAATCTCGTCTCGGGAATCGGAGAGGGAGAGCCCGTGACCTTCGCCGCGGCGAAGGATGGCTCCGGAAAAGAACCGCAGTTCGAACGGGGACGATTCGGTGCCGGAATCTTCCTGCAGGGAAACGAAGAACTCGCCGCCGCCGTGCCGTCGTTCCCCGCGCCATGGTTTCGCCCGAATCCCCGCGACCGGGACTTCACCCTCGCCCTCTGGGTGCTGGATGCGAACGACGAGCCGGGGGCCGGGACAACCTATTTCGGGGTCTTGCCCGACAGATTCGGATCGAACGCCGCCCTCGGCATATCCCGACAACCGCTCGACGACGGAACCACCGAGCTGCGCTTCGCGACCGCATTCAGCCCGGATTCCAGCGGTTCGTCCAAGGTCATCCGGGCACCCTTCCGCACCGAAGACATCGGTCGGTGGACCCACTACGCGCTGACCGCCGAGAGTCGGGCTGCGGAATCGAACCTCTTTGAGGTCAACGCCTACCGCAACGGCGTCCGCCTCAACAAGGACGGCCCCCTGCTCTCGCCGATCCCCGACACCTGGGGGGTTGCGGTTCAGATCGGCGGCGAAGGGCCCAACCTCCCGTTCGAGAAGCTGCCTGCCAGCCTGCTCTTCCGCGGCGGGGTGGACGAACTGCGCGTTTACGAACGGGCTTTCTCCGACGACGAGGTCGCCGCCCTTGCGAAGTACGAACGGGGGTCGATCAAGGCCGCACAGATCGGCGGCACGAAAAAGGTGCGTATCCGCATCCGCATACCGGACGGATACCCGACCCAGCCGGTCGCCATCGACGGCTTCGACGAGGGTTTTCTCCCGATCCCGATCCGTTTCGTCGACCCGCCGCTTTTCGGCGAGCCGGATCCGCCGGCGGTCGCGCCGGGAACCTACGAGGTGATCTGGGACGCGGGCGAATCCTACGACGGGCTCGATACCGATGATTTTTACTTGAACACCCAGAACGTCGATCCCGAAGACTTCGGGTCCGCCTTCCCCATCAACGTGCTCACCACGGACGACGCGGTTTTCGGCGCCGTCTCCGGACAGATCGCTTCCCCCACCGGCATTCCGTTGGAAAACATCAAAGTGAGCCTTCTCGACACTTCGGCTGCGGAGGGGGGGCCGGTGTACTCCACGCGATCGCAGAACGACGGGGAATATTCCCTCGCCCGGATCAAACCCGGCGATTACCTTCTCCAGGTGGAGGGTGCGCCCTACTTCCGCTCCGCCCACCGGAGGATCGAGGTGGAGTTCAACCACCAGACCCTCGAAGACTTCGTTCTTCAGCCCATCCTCGGGGGCGAGGCCTCCGATCCCAAGGTCGGCCCGATCGGCGGCCCATCCGTCCTCCCCGTCCTCATCGGCGACAAGTTTGATGTGCGGACTCCGGTCGGGCTGGACATCTCCGTCGATTGGAACGGCGCACCCGGCGCGGCCACTCTCAATGACCAGTCCGCCGATTTCCGGACCGAGAAAGACGGCTCTTTTCGCTTCCCGGATGCGGAGAGCGCTTTCGGTCTGTCGCCGGGTCTGGCCGTCCGCAGCATCCGTGCCGAGGCGCAGAACCTTGAAGGCAAGACCGGTCAATCGCCCGAAAAGCGGCTCTACTTCATCAACATTCCCGACTGGATCACCAGTCTGCCGGGCTTCGAGGGCCGGTGGGAGGACGGAAAATCGGCCGCGAACGGGCTTTCGGCCGCGAACGGGCTTTTGGCCGGGACGGGCATCGGGTTCAATGTCGGTTTGCCCCCGAAGGCCCTGAAATTCCAAGTGCCGATTCCGCCGCAAGTCCCCTTTTTATCCGGATCGGTCGCTTTGCAGAAACCGCAAATCCTCTTCGGAGGCAAATATTCCCTCGATAAAAACCTCCTGGGCCTCACGGGCGCCGCTCGGGTCGAATTCAAACTTTCCGACGAGGCAAAGATCCGCCCCGAAATCTCGGGGGAGCTTCTCGCCCACCCGACGTCGTTCAAGGTGCAGGACTGGATCATCACCGATGGCACGATCCAGCTCAAGGCCCTCCTCAAGATCGAAATCCCCATTCAAGTCCTCGAGCTTCTCGGGGCGAATCCCGCTTTCGAAGCCTTCCTCCGCTCCGGCGTCGGCGCCTTGTTGAGCAAGGCGACCTACATCTATGTCGCTTGGATTCCCGATGTGTCGGCGAATCTGGGATTGAAGCTCTCCGACGAAACCACCGGAAAATTTGATTTCGCCGTCAAATCGTTCGAGGGCGGTGGCGGAGTCGCGCTCGAGGGGGGCGTCAACCTTGGCTTCGACAACGTTCTCGATGGGCGGGTGGGAGCGGGCGGACGAGTCGGCTTCGCTTTCGCCCCGCACCTCTCGCCGGTCGGCATCAATATCGAATCGGTGACCCTTGAGCCCTATCTCACCGCGCGCGCCCGATCCCTCGGGGTGCCGATCGCCAGCGCGAAGGTCTCAAAGAAAATCAAGCTCTACCAGAACGAGGAGACCGCCCTCCTCGACCAAGGCTTGTTCGGGGTGGCGCCGGTGCCGTTGGAAAGCGACGGACAAATCGGCGGCTATGCCGTTGTTCTGGGCGAGCTTTCCGGCGTCGAGGCCGGCGGCGACCCGGATCTCCCGCTGCCCGGCCAGGCGGCCAACGCCCTGGCGCCGGCCTCGCTTGCGGCGCCCGGGGGGCTGCCCGCGGGTGTCATCGCCGAGACGATTCTTGTCGAAAACGTCTCTCCCGGGGCGCCCCCCGCCATCGGCGGCGGCCCCACCGGGGAACCCGCCGTCTTTCTACCGTCCGATAATCTGGAAAAACGGGCGACCGGAGGGCGCGAGATCCGTGCCATTCTCCGCGAAGGAGAAACCTGGTCGGACGCCGGATACGGGACCGACGATCCGAACTGGGACACCCATCCGGAGGTCGAGCCCGATTCCGACGGCGACCTCGTGGCCCTCTGGCAGAAATTCGAGGGCCCCGCACCCGAATCCGGCGATCCGGATGACTTTCCGCCGGTCCGGGTGGCCTTCGCACGGCTGGTGGATGGCTCCTGGACGGAAGAGGCGCTGCTCCCTTCCGAAGGCGTTTACAACACCAACATCTTCCTCGCGCGCGATCCGGACGGGAGGCTTTCCGCCTTCTGGACCGCCTCGGAAGACCTTCTGCCCGGGATCGATTCGAGCGTATCCCTCTACCGCGCGGACTGGGACGCGGCCTCCGACGAGTTCGGCGAGGCCCGCGAGATCCTTTCCCCCCGCGATCTAGCCGGGTTCAACAGTTATTCGGCCTCCATCCGCGGCGATCAAACCGCCGTGGTATTCGGAAGGAACGCGGCCGCGGGCGACGGCCCTCCGGACGAGCAGGTGTTTCTGGCGACCTGGAACGGCGGAGGCGACCCCTCCATCACCCCTGTCTCCGACTCCGCGGGCCACGGGAGCGAAAACGGGCCGGCGTGGGTCTCGTTGGACGACGGCGGCCAGGCGGATGTGCTCTGGGTCTCGGGGCGGGATCTCTTCTTCCGTCCCGGTGACGGAGAGTCCCGCGAGGTATCGATCCCCCGCTCCGATTCCGGCGGCATCGCCTCGGCCACTCTTGTCCGGAATCCCCTGAACGGCAACCTGAAACTGCTTTGGGCAGAGAACAGCGATCCGTCCGATATCCTGCTCCTCCCCTACGATCAAGCGGCCGACCGATGGGGCCTTCCGGCACCCATTTCTTCTCCGGACGATTCACTGGAGGGGAATCTCGATGCGTGGTTCTCTGACAGCGGCACTCTCCATCTCACCTACCTGAAAACCGAATTGGAACGGGGAAGCCAGGTTCTGGTCGGCGATGACGGACGGCCGTTCCTCGTCCGGAATGTCCCGGAGGAAGGTCGCACGGACCTCGTTCATCTCGAATACGAACCGTTTACCGATTACGAGGTGGAGGACGTCCGGATCGTCTCCGCGGACGACCCGGAGGAATCCGTCAATCCGGGTCCGGGAGACTCCGTGCGGGTTGCTGTGGATATCGGGGTGCGGGGAGATTTCGAGCGATCCGCCCACGAGATGGAGGTCGCCGTTTACGCCGGTTCCGTGACCCCCGGGAACCGAATCGGCGTCGCGGTCCCCGCGGCGGAGGCAACCGCGCCCAACACCACCTCCACCGCATTCATTGCCTGGCAGGTCCCCTCGACTGCCGACCGACCCATCACCCTCACCGCACGGGCGGACGGCAGCGAGGGCGGTCCGGACAGCGAAGCGCGGGTTCTCACGGTGCTCCCCGGGCTGCGGATCGAATCGCCCCGGGTCCAGTGGCGGGGCGCCGACACCTATGCCGTGGGCGTTCCCGTCGAGAACACCGGCGGGGTTCCCAGCCGGCCCTTCACTCTGCGCCTGCTCCGCCTCGATCCGAACGGCTCGGGAGAAGCCCCGGAACCGGTCGGCGAGATCAGCGTTGAGGCACTTCGCGCCGAATGGACCCGCGAGTACGTCTTCGAGGTCGATGCCAGCCAAACCTCCTTGCCACAGGTGATGAAAGTCCGGCTCGAGACCGACCACCCGGAAGAACTCGCACCGGGCCAAGAGTTGGAGCTGCCCCTTCGGATTCGAAATGAAAACCCGGAACGCTACGTTCAGAAGCCGCATGGGCTGACCCTGCGGCGGAGCGACACCGGCATCCTCGTCTCCTGGGAGCCCGCATCCGGACATCGCGCGGCCCTGCTCGAACGCCGGACCGACGGCGGGGATTTCGTCCCCCTGGCCCGGGTGGATGCGACCACGGCCTCGTTCCGCGATGCCACGACGGAATCCGGCCGCCGCTACGACTATCGGTTGCGGGCCCTCGGGAGCCACGACGTCAGTGGTCTTTCGGAAGCGACCGGGGTCCGGGTGGCCGTCGAGGAGGGGCTCGAAATCGTCCTTCCCGACCATTGGCTCGAACGGCATTTCCCCGGGCGGGCGGTCGTCGACCTCTGGGACGATTCGGATGGCGACGGACTCGCGGCCTGGGTCGAGTACGCCCTCGGCACGGACCCGAACCATCCGGATGCCGGCGAAGCGCTCCGGGTCGAAACCGTGGAACGCAGCGGGGAGCCTTATCCAGTCATCAGCCACCGCCGACTGCGTTCTCCGGGAGCCCTCCGTTATGTCCTGGAATTCAGCAGAGATCTCGAGAATTGGTCCGCAGCGGATGACCTCGGCTTCAGCCGATCGTCCGACGTCTCCGACCCGGAGTCGGACATCTACGAGGAAATAATCGCCGTCAGCCCGGAACCTTTGCGGGTGCTCGGAGAAGCCTTCTTTCGAATTCGTCTGTCCAATTGAACGAACCGCCGCCGAAAAGGCCCCCGGGAAACGCCGGGCAATGACCCCGGCCCGCAATTCCGTCCACCGCCTGCGTTCTTCTACCCGATCCGTCGCACGAATACCCTCCGCCGGAGGAGCGCCGCGCCCAGAGCAAAGCCGCCCATGAGCCAAACGGCCGAAGCCGGTTCGGGAATGAGGGTGGTCGCCGGCAGCGACGTCTCGAGGATGTACCCCGACTCTCCGTCCGCGCCGTCTTCGGTGATCTTCGTGTAGCCGATGTTGATCCGGATGCTGGAATCGGCGGGCAGATCGCCAGGGTCGATGGTGTACCCGGTCGCGGAATCCCCAACCACATCGATCGGATACCGTTCCGCCCCTTCGGAGTAAGTGATTCCAATGAAGTTAAACTCGGCGGAATTGCGGTCCTCGAATCCGAGGGTGAACGGTTGGGTCGGATCAATCGTTTGCGCCCCGTCGTAGGTCGCCGGGGTGAACATCGGTGCGTCAATGGCGGGATAATCATCCGCTTCGAGATCGAGTGGGTGGGTCGAACCGGAGTCGTAGATGAAAGTGTAAGTGACGCCCGACGGGAAATCCGCATCGAGCGAGGCTTTGTCGGCGAAAGAAAAGTTCCCGGATCGCGCGTCCGGGTCGATGGAATCGACCCCCAGGGTAAACGGACCCGTCGAGGGGGACTCGACCGTGACCGCCCCTTCCGGCTCGTCATCAAAAGAGATCAAGGCCCGGAAGTCCCAACCGTCGGCGGCCACCGAAGACGGACCGTCCTGCACGAAACGCTCGACTTTGGCGAGCGAGGCATCAAGGACCGTGAGCTGGGCGAACCCCGCGCTCGGAAACGCCGCGGATAAGACAACCAGGCCAAGCGGAAGCGAAAAAAGTTCGGACGCCTTCATATCCTGACTTCGGTTATGGATCGAAGCCGCCCTGTCAAGTCCGCCGGTCGTTCGGCGCGGGTCTCGGGTGTGACCACAAGTGCGTGGAGGGATCAAAGGGGTTTTTCCGATTTTCCAGTTGATTCGCGGCCATCGCGGCAACCGTCTTCGCTCTTCGAGCTCCGCCGAGTCAAGAGCACGAGGCCCTACATAACCGGGCGCACGGGGCGTTTCCGGGAAGGACGGTTCAAGTGCGCGGCGGCCTGCCCCATGATCCCTCTTGAATATGCGCGGGGCGCGCCGTTCCGGGTGGCGCGAATTCCTGGGTGTCCCTTGCTGCCTGCCAGGGGCGGAATCGCCCGGGGGATCGACCAGGGCGAAATAAATCCGCCGTTGATTCCGGAGAAAGCTTGCATTCCGGAAAATCGGTGGCATAGTGGCTTCAGTTCTGTGAAAGGTCCGCTCATTGTAGCGGATCCTCTGCTCACAGTCGGACGACGGGGGTGTTCCGGATTCGACTGCGGGCCGTAGGGTCTGGTTGCATGCCGGAGACGATCGCTCCACTCCGTCAAAAAGGTGATCACCTTGCTATTAAATGCCAAGGATAACGTAATCGGCTTCCCGGGCTCCGCTCCGGAAGCTATGGCGGCCTAAGCGCCGCCTCGTCCCGCCGGGGATACCTGTTAACCGGTTGGGGCGTCATCTAGCAGGCATAGCGCGACGTCGGCACCGCCCGTCGCGCCGTAACCCATCGGTGCTGGTGTTTTCCGAGCGTGTCGAATCGCGCGGGAAACGCGAAAACAAACATTCGACTACGCATGTAGATACCTTGCCTGAACGTCCGTAGGACGCGGGTTCGACTCCCGCCACCTCCATTTCTCGACGCGCTGCGCTTGCTCGAAACGAGCCAAAGCGC
>JBKHCX010000027.1:0-21164 GCA_046541615.1 Puniceicoccaceae bacterium | reverse complement strand
AAGAGCGGCGGCTGTCGCGCGATGGCCGCAAACCGAAAAAAATCGAATTGGAACCGAATTTGCGCGTTCAAACCCCTACCATCTCCCGCCGCCAATGACCGAACTGAAAGAAAACCAGCTTCCGAATACCCTGGCCGCCCTGCCCTCCGGTGGCGGCGGTGACGCAATCCTCGAATTCGGGGGCAAAACACCCAGACGACTGAGCTTTGACGCCATCATCGAGGCCGCCGACAAGCTCTCGGCGGGCCTGCGCCAGCGCGACAGCGACGACGCGTCGAAACAGCCGGTCATTCTCTTCGCCCCCGCTTCGTCCGAGGCGATCATCGCCGCGATCGGAATTTTGCGCGCGGGGAGGATCGCCGCGCCCCTGGACACCCAGATGCCCGATGACGACCTGGTCCACGCGCTGAGGAATTCCGGAGCCCGGATCGCGCTGACCACAAAAGGACTGTGGCGCCGGCTGCGGGCGCTGGAGAACGCCCCCGGGCTGGAGTGCTTTCTGCTCGATGTCGAGGCCGATGAAGGGAACGAAAACGGTGGTTCGGGGAAATCCGGGGCCGCCCCGTCGTGGCACAGCCTCTGTGAAGATTCCGGAGCCTCCGCCGACGATCCGCCCGAACCGGAATCAACGGACATTGCGTTGCTCTTCTATACCTCCGGGACGACCGGCCCGCCGAAGGGAGTCCCCTTGTCGCACGAAAACATTCGGTTCCAAATGGAGACGGTTATCCGCACCGGCCTGATCCAGGCGAACGACCGCTTTCTCCAACCCCTGCCCTTTCACCACGTCTATCCCTTTGTCATCGGCATCCTCGCCCCGCTCGCATTGGGGCTGCCCGTCATCCTGCCGGGCGCTCTGACCGGAAAAGCTTTGGCCACGGCGCTCAAGGACGGCGAGGCAACCGTCGCGATCGGTGTGCCCCGGCTCTACCGGGCTTTCTACGGAGGACTTCGCGGCCGGATGACTTCCCTGCCTGCCGGCGGCGCCCTTTTCGACGCCGCGCTCGCGCTCGCCAAAACGGGCGACCGGATCGGCATCCCCCTGGGCCGTTTCCTGTTCCGCCCCATCCGGAAGAAGGCCGCTCCCCGGCTGCGCTTGCTGGCGTCCGGCGGCTCGCGAATCGATCCGGCCCTGGCGCGAAACCTCGAAGCCCTGGGCTGGCCCGTGGCGATCGGCTACGGACTGACGGAGACCGCTCCACTCCTGACCGTGAAGAAGTCCGGCGTGGACACCTTCGACTCCGTCGGACGGGCGGTGGACGGAGTCCGGCTCCGGATCGATCCGGATGCGCTGGAAATGAACGGGGAAGAGACTCCGGCGCGCGAGGGCGGCGGCGACGAGGGAGAATTGCTGGCGAAGGGGCCCAATGTTTTTCCGGGCTATCGCGGAGACGACAAGGAGACCCGGAAAAGTTTCACCGGATCGGGCTGGTTCCGGACCGGCGATGTTGCCTCCATTGATCAGCGTGGGGCGGTCTATCTGAACGGGCGGGTCTCCACCCGGATCGCCCTGCAAGGCGGCGAGAATGTCGACCCGGCCGCACTTGAGGAACGCTACGCGAATGCCGACGGCGTGGAGGAAATCGGCATTCTCGAGCACGACGGCAAACTCGCGGCTCTCGTGGTGCCGGGGGAGGACCTGCGGCGGGGGAATGATCGCGAAGCGGTCGCCGGGAGGATCCGCGAAGCCCTGAAAAAGCGGGGCCGCGCCCTGCCCTCCTACCAGCGGCTGTCGCAGGTTGAAATCCGCGCGCGCGAGCTGCCCCGCACCCGGCTGGGCAAGATCCGCCGCCATGAGCTGGCGGACGCCTTTGCGAAAGCCCGCGCGGGCGAGTCGGACCCTTCCGCCCGGAAGAACCGCACGGGACCGCTGCCGGAGGAGGACTTCACCAGCCGGGAGCGCGCCCTGCTCGACAACAGTCGTGCCCGGGCCTTGTGGGATCTCCTCTGCGAACGCTATCCGGATCGACCCGTCGCACCCGGCGCCGAACTGGAGAGTGAGCTGGGCGTCGATTCCCTCGAATGGGTGGAACTTTCGCTGGCCATCGAAACGGCCACCGGGGTTTCGGTTGACGAGGCGACGATGGCCCGCGTCGAACGGGTGGTTGATTTACTCGAGGCGATCGCGGAGGCCGAAGGGGGCGCCGGAGGCAAACAGGCCTCCGAAGCGTTGAAAAACCCCGACTCCACCCTCGATGCGTCGGAGCTGAAATGGACGCAGGAACGCGGTCCGGTCCGGCGGGCCGTCGCTTTCGTCCTCTATCACCTCGTCGTCGCCTATCTCCGCGTGAGCCTGCGTGTCGAGCCGATCGGGCTGCGGAATCTGCCGGAGGACCGGCCCCACATACTCGCTCCCAACCACGTCAGCCATCTCGACGCCCCCTGCCTCGGCGCGGCTCTCGGATACGGCCGGGCGCGCCGCGCCTTCTGGGCCGGCTACACGGGGGTCATGTTCCGGAACGCTTTCGTCCGGGAAATAAGCAGGCTCGCCCATGTCGTTCCGATCGACGCCCGCCGCGGGCCCATCTCGAGCCTGGCGATGGCGGCGAAAGTGCTGCAACGAGACCGAACGCTGATCTGGTTTCCCGAAGGCCGTATTTCGCCGGACGGGTCGCTGCGGGCCTTCCAGCCCGGCATCGGCCTGCTGCTCAAGCACCACGACGTGCCCGTCGTTCCGATCCACATCGAAGGCACGCACGCCGCGCTGCCGAAAGGGAAACGCCTGCCCCGGTGGGGGAAGGTGCGGATTCGCTTCGGCCGGGTCATCGAAGCCCCGGAGCTGCGCGGGGACGCCGGGGGGAAGCAGCCGAAGGAGGTGGCCGAGGCCTTGCGGGAGGCGGTGCGGGAACTTTCGCGACAGGCAGAGAGCGGGGAGGATCCGCCGTGAGCGGAAACACCGGAGACACGCCCGCCGCCCCGGCCAGGGGACTCTGGGCCTGGACGTTCTATGACTGGGCCAACCAGGCCTTTGCCACGGTTGTCCTGACCTTCGTTTTCGCCGCGTATTTCACCAACGAACTGTCCACCGACGCGGAGAGCGGCACCGCTCGCTGGAGCACGACCATCGGCGCCACCGGATTCGCCGTCGCCGTCTGCGGGCCGGTCCTCGGAGCGATCGCCGACCGGGCGGGTCGCCGCAAGCCCTGGCTGGCGGGGTTCACCCTGCTCTGCGCCGCCGCCACCTCCTGCCTGTGGTGGGCGCGACCGGATCCCGCCTACCAGTGGCCGGCCATCGCCCTGCTCGCCGTGGCGGCTTTCGGCGTGCAGATGGCGACGGTCTTCTACAACGCCCTCTTCAGTGACCTGGTTTCGAGGGAAAACACCGGCCGATGGTCGGGCCGGGGCTGGGCGATGGGCTACCTGGGAGGGATCTGCTGCCTGCTCGCGGTGCTTTTCCTTTTCGTGGGGGAGGGCGCCGTGTTCGACTTCGACCGGGACTCGTTCCGGCACGTGCGGGCCAGCTTCCCCTTTGTCGGGGCATGGCTGGTGGTTTTCTCCCTGCCCCTGTTCCTCCTGACCCCCGACCGGCCGGCCTCCGGCCTCGCATTGCGGCAAAGCGTGGCCGAGGGCCTCGGCCAACTGCGCGCCAGTCTCCGCGATATCCGCGCCCACGCGAATATTGTCAGGTTTCTCCTCGCGCGCGCCCTTTACACCAACGGCCTCGTCACCATCTTTGCGCTCGGAGGTGTCTATGCCGCGGGCACCTTCGGCATGGAGGAGAACGACGTGCTCCTCTTCGGGATCGCCCTGAGCGTTTCGGCCGGCGTCGGTTCCGTCGCTTTCGGCCGGCTCGATGATCACCTGGGCAGCCGGCGCACGATTTCGCTCACGCTGGGAGGGCTCACCGTATTCTCTTCGGCCATGATCTTCGCACCGGACGAGATGTGGTTCTGGATCTTCGGGCTCGGGCTCGGTTTGTTTGTCGGACCGGCGCAATCGGCCGGCCGTTCCTATCTCGCCCACGCCGCTCCCGAGGCGCTCCGCGCGCAGATGTTCGGACTCTACGCCCTGGCCGACAAATCCACCGCCTTCATGGGGCCGTTGACCGTCGCCGCCGTCACCTCCCTGACCGACAGCCAGCGCCTCGGTCTGGCGACCATACCCCTCTACCTCGTCCTCGGATGGCTGGTGCTGCTCGGCACCTCCGAGGTCAACGCAAGGGATGGCGGGGAAACCTCCGCCTGAGTCACTCCCCGACCAGGTTCACCGGCTCTCCGCTGATGAAGCCCTGCAGGTTCTCCAAGGTGACGTTCAGAATGCGCTGCACGGCTTCCCTCGTGTTGAAGGCGTTGTGCGGGGTCACGTAAACATTGCGCAACCGCAGCAGCATTTCGTTCGCGAGCAGTTCCCCCCATTTTTCCTCCTCTTCGACCGCGCTCCGCAGCAGCTCGGCTTCCTCGCGTATGGTCGGCTCGGCGCCCAGGACGTCCAGCCCCGCCGCGCTCACCTTGTTGTCGCTCAGTGCCTTCAACAAGGCGCGCTCATCCACGACTCCGCCCCGGGAGGTGTTCAGAAAGACCACGCCTTCGCGCATCTTCGAGAACGCCCCGTGGTCGATCAGGTTCTTTGTCTTCTCGTTCTGGGGCACGTGGATGGTCACCACGTCGCTGCGCTCGAGAAGGTCGTCCATGGATACGTATTCAAAACCCGCCTCCCGCGCGAACTCCGGATCTTCGGCGACGTCGAAACCGAGGACTTCCATTCCCAGCCCTTTGGCCATGGTCACGACATGCCGTCCGATGTTGCCGGCCGCGCCGATGACGCCGATCCGTTTGCCCATGACATCGAATCCCTGAAGGCCTGTGTTGGTGAATTCACCCTTCCGTGTGCGGTCAATCCCGTCGCTGATCCGGTGGGCGATGTTCAGCAGCAGCGCGATCGTATGGGAGGCGACGGTGTTTTCTCCGTAGCTCGGCACATAGGCGATCCGGATCCCCCGTTCCCCGCACACGCCCCGGTCGATGTGGTCGAACCCCGTCGAACGCGTGGCGATCGCCTTCAGAGCGGGAAGCGCGTCCAGTGCCTCGGCGCTTACCTGCGACTTTACGAAAACCGACACGATCTCCGCGTCCGCGTGGTCCGGTGCGGTCTCCGCCGTCAGCGGCTGATCGACGAACACGACGTCATGCTCCTCCGTCAGCGGCTCGAAGGTCTCTCTCTCCCATCTCTCGATATCGAAAAATACAATCTTCATTTCAAAATCCCTTTGGTTTCCGGTTTCGCGTGGATTGTCCCCGGTCTGCATTTCGTGTGCCAATCGCATCGCGGCCATCGCGGCCACCGCGCGAGCGCGGGGCCCTACGAGAAATCGGCGTGATTTCGGAATCATCCGGGAATTGAAAATTATTCAGACGATCATCTGATCCCCCCATCCGCGCCATGCGGATTGCACGATCGCGGCCGGATGGTCGGGCGTTCCGCATGAATCATTCGAACCGGCCAGTCCATTCCGGACCGGACACCCCTGCTCCAACCGGAAATCTACGCCCCCCGCGGAATACTGGCATGGTTATCGCGGGATGGTCGGCATCCCCTCCTGTTCCTCCCGCCATGAAACCGGCCGACAAAAAATATCTTCTCGTCAGCGACCTGGACGACACCCTTCTGGGCGACGCCGCCGCGCTCCGCCGCTTCCGCGGCTACTACGAGTCCGAGTGCGCCGATTCCGTGAGGTTGGCCTATGCCTCGGGCCGGTTCGCCGACTCGATCGGCGGGGACATCGCGGCGGGCGATCTCCCTCCTCCGTCCTACATCATCGGAGGGGTCGGCAGCGAAATCCGCTCCTACCCCGACCTCCGGATCGCGCGGGAGTGGCAGGAGGCCATGTCCCTGAAATGGGCGTCGGAAACCGTCCGCCGGGCTCTCGAACCGGTCGAGGGGATGCAGCTCCAGCCGGAGTCCGCCCAGTCGCCCTTCAAGGTCAGCTACCGGTATCCCGGCGCCACCGCCGAACAGATCGATCGGCTCCACCTCCGGCTCGCAGAGGCCGGGATCGAGGCGACGATCATCCACAGCTCGGGCGAGGATCTCGACGTGCTGCCCTACGGGGTGGACAAGGGCTCCGCCGCGGAATTCGTCGCGCACCAGATGGGCTACTCCAACCACCGGGTGATCACGGCCGGAAACTCCGAAAACGACGCCGCGCTTCTCGGGCGGGGCTTTCACGGCATCGTCGTGGCCAACGCGCACGAGCGGCTTCGCGAACTCGCGGGCGAGCACGGGGCCTATCTCTCCCCCGGGGAGCGCGCCGCGGGCGTGGAGGACGGCCTGCGCCACTGGCTGAAACGCCTGAATCGACAAGATGACTGAAGAAACGAACCAAGAAGGCAGGGTCGATGCGAAAGGCTACGATGCGGCCGTCGCTCTCCTGCACGACTGCAAGACCATCCACGGATTCATCGCAACGCCCGCGGAGCGGGCCAACTATTCCAGAATCTGGGGGCGCGACAGTTCGATCACCGGCCTGGCGGCGCTTCTCAGCGGAGACACCGATTTGATCGAAGGATTCCGCCTGAGCCTGGAAACCCTGGCCGCCCACCAGGGTCCGCACGGCGAGATTCCCAGCAATGTCGATCCGGACGCGCAACGGGTCAGCTACGGGGGCACGGCCGGCCGGATCGACGCGGATCTCTGGTTCGCCATCGGCTGCGCGGAATACTGGCGGCACACCGGAGACGATTCCTTCATCGAAAAGATGACCGGCCCGCTGGAGAAGGTCCGTTTCCTTCTCGGGGCATGGGAATACAACAACCGGGGTCTGCTCTACGTGCCGCCGACCGGGGACTGGGCGGATGAATACATGCAGAGCGGCTACGTGCTCTACGACCAGCTTCTTTATTTCCAGGCGTTGAAAACCTTCTGCGCCATCCACCGCCACCGGCACGGGGGCGACGACCACGTTCTCGATGAAAAGGTCGCCCGGCTCCGGCATCTCATCCGGGCCAACTACTGGTTCAACGAGGACGACGACAACACGCCGGAGGACGTTTACCACAAGACCCTCTTCGAAAAAGGCCGGAAAGCCGCCCCCCATTGCCGCGGCGCGTACTGGATGCCCTTCTTCTCGCCCTTCGGCTACGGCTACCGGTTCGACTCGCTGGCCAATTCGCTCGTCACGCTGCTGGGGATCGCCGACGAGTCCCAAGCCGACGCGGTCGATGCCTACATCGCCGGGAACATCGTTCCGGAAAAGATCAGGCTGCTCCCCGCCTTCAGCCCGGTGATCACGCCGAAAGACGAGGATTGGGACGACCTGCAGACCACTTTTTCCGACATCTTTAAAAACGAACCCTACGAATACCACAACGGCGGACTCTGGCCCATGGTGACCGGCTTCTACGCGGCGGGCCTGGTCCGGCGGAAGAAGAAAAAAGAGGCCGGGGCCTACTGCCGGGGGATCCACGAAGCGAACCGGAAAAGCGACGGAAAAAACGGTGGCTCCGGCTTCCCCGAGTTCCTGCACGGCAAACATTTCACTCCCGGCGGCACGGGATCCATGGCCTGGAGCGCCGCCGCCGCCATCATCGCCGAGCAATCCATCGCCGGCAAGCGACTCTTCGGCTGTGAGGGCGACGGCGCGGAGGAAGACGGGGATTGAGGCGGCTTGGCGGACCGCGGTTTTGCGGACCGCAACCATTCCCGCAGGGCCGCGTGCTCTTGACATCCATAGCTCGACTTGCCCTGCGAAGCTCGGAGAGCGGAGAAGGGAGAGCGACGGATGTCGCGCGCGCGCCGCTTTCCTCTCAGGGCAGGCCCACCCGTGTGAAGTCCGTGAAGCGGTCGTTGACCGCCCTGTAAACCATGGTGACGACCGCACCCGCGGTCCCTTCGCCGGTCAGGTTTGCACGTGAAAACCCTCGTAGTTTTGCAACGGAGCCTCCCGCAGATCGACCTCTTCCACATCGGCGGCCGACGGGCCTTCCCGCAACCAGTCCCGCAAGGCATCCAACTGGGTCGGATCGCCCTCGGCCTCGAGGTAAACACTGCCGTCGGGCTCGTTGCGCACGATCCCGCTGATCCCCCGGGAAAGCGCGAAGTCCCGGGTCGCGTCCCGGAAGAAGACCCCCTGGACCTTGCCGCGGATGTTTCCTTCCAGATGGGTTTTCACGGAGACTCCTCAGCGTTGCAGCCGGAAGTTCAGGTTTATGGTTCCGAAGCCCGGCTCGAGGAGCTGGTACACCGGGCAGCTCTGCGCCGTTTCCTCGACGGCCCGGCCCAGTTGTTCGTCGCTGTATTCGGGAATGATCGCCTCGATGTTCAGCGTCATCTCCGAGAGGCGCGGGCCGCCGTCATCCAGCGCCAGGACCACGTCGGCGCCGACCCGGATCGTCTCGGAGATCACCCCGTCGTCCTGGAGGGTCTTGCTGAGGGCCATCGCGAAACAGGATGCCGCGGCTGCGCCGATCAGTTCCTCGGGGTTGGTGTGGTCGGCGGAGGTCCCTTCATCGGTCCGTTTGGAGAACGTGAAGGGCCGTTCGTTCAGCGTCCGGCTCTCGGTCGAAACAAGCCCGTGGCCCGATTCGAGATCGCCCTTCCAGTTGCTGTCGGCTTTGCGGATGATGGTTTTCATGGTGCTGAATATGGTTCAATGGGTTTTGGGATCGGAATCGACCGGTCGGACACCGCCGATTCCACGAGATTCCATACCCGCAGAATTCGTGCCAAGAGGACGGATCCGGTCGAAAGGTCAAGAGTAGGGCCGCGCGCTTGCGCGCGTGCCGCTGCCGACAGGCCCTTCGGCTCCGCATCGGACGCAGCCAAAATTAGGCATCCCACGCCTGCGTCGCGGCCATCGCGCAAGCGCGAGGCCCTGCATGTAGAGCCTGCGGTCGTGAATCCTGATCCGGTGTCGCGGCCATCGCGCAACAGCCGCCGCTCTCCCTTCCACGCTCTCCGAGCTTCGCAGGGCAAGTCGAGCTATGGCCGTCAAGAGCGCGAGGCCCTGCGGATTTTCGGGGCGTATCCATCTTGCAATCTTTCCACCAATGCCACCTGCACGATTAGACCGCCAACGAATTGCAGATTGCAAACGCATCTTCGACTCCAGAACCAATAGGTGTTCCCGGATCTTCTAAGCCGCTGTCCTTTACGAACCTGCAAACGTCCTCAGATAAGTGGCACGGCACCTGCGGAAGAAAGGAGGGTGCACGAACCGTGCTCCGATCCACACAAAACCCGCAATCCAACACAAAGGAAAGACACGCCATGAAGATCAGTGAAATCATGACCAAAGAGCCGAAATACATCGGCATCAACCAAAGCCTCCAGGAGGCCGCCCGGATGCTCCGTGACCTCGACGTGGGAATGATCCCCGTCGGCGACGGCGTCAAACTCAAAGGCATGCTGACCGACCGCGACATCGTCGTGCGGGTCATCGCCGAAGGGATCGATCCGAAGAACATCAGCATCCCCGAAGTCATGACACCGGAAGTCATCTACACCTACGAGGACGAAGACGTCGAGGAAGCGGCGAGAATCATGGAGGAAAAGCAGATCCGCCGGCTGATCGTACTCAATCGCGACAAGGACATGGTCGGCATCGTCGCGACGGCGGACCTGGCCAATCGCGGCCGGGATCCGGAAGTCGAGTCCCAGGTGCTCGAAGGGGTCTCCAGGCCCGAATAGCCGGGCCCTGCGCGGGGGAACGCGGCTGTCGGATCTTCGAGGCCGACGGTCTCGGCCACCGGAGCCCCGGGCGCGGCCCGGGGCTCCGGAGACGGAAAGGGATCACCGGTTCGCAAGCGGGCGGAGAATGAGCCACTCGGTCGCCTCGTTCCGCCCCTCGAGCATGAAATACCGCTTGAGCGCCCTGGGGGCGAAGCGGAGAACCGGATCCGCCGGAAAATCCGCCAGGGTCCGCTCCCGCGTTCGGACGTGGGTGGCCTCGTGGGTGTGGGCCGAGCGTTCGCGGATCACTTCGCGAATGTCGCTGTCCGCGAAAAAATGAAGCTCGATCAGAAGGTGGCAGCGGGCGAGCGCCGGGATCGCCGCCGGATCGAACAATTCTTTCTCATACCCCTCGCAGTCCAGAATGACCAGGGCCGCATCCTCGCCTTCCAGCTCACGGGAGAGCGTGGCCCGGTCGCAGAAGCCCTCCACGCGGACCCGGTCCTCGAGCCCGTTCCTGCGGAGCAACCGCTTCTGCAACCGCCGCCCCAGCTCCTCCCCCTCGAAGGCGACGACCCTGGACCCGGGCACGGCCCGGGCGAACCCGGCGGCATAATAGCCCTCGGCCGTCCCCACATCGATGATTTTCGCCGGCGCGAGCGCCTTGAGCCTCTCGACCTCCCCGTGAAGCTCGATCTCGTAGGTGGCGATCAGCTTGTTGTAATAGGCCGATCCGATGCTGGTGTGGATATAGCGCAAACCGGCGAAGGGTCCGGCCAACACCTTTCTCCGGCATAGAAAATAGAACAGCCAATGGGCGGCCAGATAGGGCTGCGCCCAATGAGGCAGCTTTTTTTTGAGGGCGGAATAGGCTGGACCGAGCATTTCCCGTCCATGGATGAGCGCGGACTCCGGGGCAAGCCCGGAATCCCCCCCGGGAGCCTTCAAAGCGGCGTCGGCCCAACCGCCATCTGCTGAACGGCGAGTGCGAGGTGGAAGAGCAGACTCGCGGCGATCAGGAGGCAGGCGGCGGTCCGCACCGACCCTCTCACGACCCCGGGAGGGAGGGATCCGTCGGTCCGCGTCCACGCGAGGCAGAACAGAAGAACCAGCCAGGGCAGGTAGTCCATCCAGTAGCGGAGGCATCCATAAAAGAAAGACGCGATGAGCACGAAATGGACGATCCCGATCAGCAGAACAACGGCCTCCAGCCAGCGGGACTCCGGCGATCGGTCGCGCTTCCTCCGTCCCGGCAGGAAGGGAAAAACCAACAAAAGCAGCAGGTACGGGTTCGTGACCAGGAATCCGGCGGCCTCTTCGGTCCGGACATGGCCGGCGGGTTTGGGGACGGGGCTGCAAATCCGCTGGTCTTCCAGGGAAAGAAAGGGAAACCCGGAGGTGAAGCCGGGCGGATGCAGCGTCTGGACGAAGGCGTTGTAGGCGAAATTCTCCGGATCGAGAAACTCGACGGCGGAAGGATCGACCACTCCGACCTGGAGGTTATGCCCGAACTCGGCGGGATCGCCGAACCGGGCCTGATTGTGCGCCAGGAGAAGCATCCCGGAGAGCGCCGCGGGCAGGGCGAAGGCGGCCATCCCCCGGAAACGCTTCGTCCAGGGCAGGCCGGATCGCAGCAAGGCCAGGCCGATCAGCAGGCCCAGCGCCACCCCGGCCAGCACGAAGGAGTGCCGGCTGGCCATGGCCATGCCGGCGCAGGCCCCGGCCGCCGCGAACCAGCCGGGCATCCGGCCCGAGCGGAGAGCGCGCAGCGCGAAGAAGACCGCCGCCGCCGTCCAGAAAAAGGCCGAGGCCAGCGCCACCTCGTACACCACCGCCCGGGCCACGAGGAAGAACCCGCCCGTCGTGAATCCCAGGGCGCAGGCGCAGGCGCAGACCACCAGGGGCGACGGGGGATTGGCCGCGGAGCGAACCCCGGTGAGGTAGATCCCCAGCAGGAAAAGGAAGCCGCCCGAGAGAAAAAAGGCGGCCGCCCACCGGTCCGGTAGATCCGTCCCGGTCAGGGTCCTCCACGGCAGGTAGGCGGACAGGACGGGCGCCGGGCCGAAGTAAACGAAATACCGCTCGTCGAACAAACTGGCGTCGTGCAGGCGGGCGTCCTCGTTCCGTCCGGGATCGAAGGGATTCTCCATGGCGAGGAGAACATCGCCGGGGCGCTCAAGGAGATCCAGCCGGCCGTGCGTCCATGCCTCGGTCAGGTGCAGGTAGAGGTTGTGCCCCGCGCGAGCCTGCGCGACCGGGCGATGCTCGACCTGGAGCCCCATCTGGAACAAAGCGACCGGAGCGAGCAGGAGGGGCGCGCCCAGCCAGCGGAAAGAGCGTCGTTCCGGCGAACCCCGCGCGGGCATGCTTTCCAGAACGGCCCGCAGGAGAACCCGTCCCATCGCGAGGAAGACGAGCGGCGCCAGCAGGGCGAGGGCCAGGAAACCGGCGAGGCGCAGGATTTCCCCGGCCGACCACCCGTCGAACGGCGGAGGATCGGCCCGGACGATGAACCAGGGATCGTAATTCCGGGACTCGAAGACCCAGCCGTCCTCCTCGTCCGGCGGGGCGGGCGCCTCCAGATCGTTGTCGGGCGCGAGCACCTCGGGCAGGGCACGGCCCCGCCACTCCCGTTCCGAGGTATTGGCGACGAGCCGGAGGGAGCGGACGGCGAACTCACCCGGGAAAGGGGGCCCGTCGAGCCGGAGCGCCTCCCACCGGGAAACCCGCAGCGGAAACCGCACGGTCTGGAACCCGGAGGCGGCCGGAATCTCGATTCCGCGGGAATGCCGCTCGCCGAAACCACTCCCGGGATTCCAATAGACGGCCAGCTCCGTCGGTTCGGGCACCCGGATCTCGACCTCGAGGGTCACCGGAGAGGCCCAGTCCGGCGGCCGGACCAGCATCCGGACGGCCTGCACGGACAACACCAGCACCAATCCGAGCGCCAGGGCGGCGAACGGGTGCCGCACGATCCACCTTCTGAATTCCCCGGGGGTCACCGGCACCGGTCAATCATCCCCCCGCCGCGGGTTCCGCCGCGGCTTTTCTCCGCCGACAGGCAGGCGTCCGCCCGGCGGGGCGGCTTCCGGTTTACCGAGGGAACAGGCTCTTCCAGGCATTTCCCGTCGATGAACGAGGCCTGATCCGGGGGCAAGCCCGGAATCCGCCCGCGCCGGATTTAGGGCGCTCACCCGAGCAGAAACTCGAAATCCTTCCTGCTCAGAACACCCGCGCCCTCGCGGGCGCTCCCGGGGTTCTCCACGAGTTGATCGAAGAGTTTCTTCTTCTCCAGTTTCAACTCCCCCATGCGCTCCTCGATGGTGCCGCGCATGAGGAGGCGCTCCACGAAGACCTTGTTCGCCTGGCCGATGCGGTGGGCGCGGTCGGAGGCCTGGTTCTCGACCGCCGGGTTCCACCACGGATCGAGGTGGAAAACGTAGTTCGCCCGGGTCAGGTTCAGCCCCACTCCGCCCGCCTTGAGACTGATCAGGAAGACGGATGGTTCCTCCCGGCCCTGGAAGGCGGCGATCCGTTTCTTGCGCTCGGAGGCCGGGGTCTTCCCGTCGAGCCGGAAGACCGCGCCCTTGCGGGAGCGGAGCGCCTCCTCCGCGAGATCGAGCCCCCCGAGGAACTGCGAAAACACCAGCGCGGAGTGCCCCTCGCTGGCGAGTTCCTCCAGCATCTCCATGAGCCGGGAGATTTTCGGGGGCACCCCTTTCGCCGGAGCGCCGAGCAGAACCGGCGAGACGCAGACCTGCCGCAACCGGGTCAGCGCCGCCAGGGCCACGATTCCGGCGCGGGCGGGCGCCTTTTCAGCGAAGGCCGCTCCGACCTCCTCCCGCACCTCGGCGACCGTGCGGTGGTAGATCTCGCGCTGGTCGGCGGCCAGGTCGAGGTAGTGGTCGGTCTCCGTCTTGGGGGGGAGTTCGGTCAGGATCTTCTCCTTCGTCCTCCGCAGGATGAACGGGGCGGCCCGCCGGAGCACGGTCTCGGGAGACGCCTTGAACGCGTCGCGGAACTCCGCCAGCCCGGACCAGAGCCCGGGCAGGGCGGTCGTCATGACCGAATAGTATTCCAGGGGGTTGTTCTCGA
The DNA here is from genome assembly GCA_046541615.1 of Puniceicoccaceae bacterium. GTDB lineage: Bacteria > Verrucomicrobiota > Verrucomicrobiia > Opitutales > Puniceicoccaceae > Puniceicoccus. The sequence goes on along the minus strand of JBKHCX010000027.1, from coordinate 7,463 downwards.
CCGGAGTCCCGGTCAGGCAGAGGGTGAACCGCCTCCGGAGCCGCGCGGCCGCCCGGCTCCGGGTCGCCGAGGGGTTCTTCAAGGCATGGGCCTCGTCGAAGACCACGACCGGAAACTCGAGCTTCGCCAGCTTTTCGATGTCGAGCCGCATGATGTCGTAGGTCGCGATCACCACATCGGCTTCGGAGAAGACCGCCGTGTCGCGCCCGCGGCCTCCGTATTCCGCGACCCGGAGTCCGGCGCCGAACCGGGCCAGCTCGGCGACCCAGTTGAAGACCAGGCTCGGAGGTACGACGATCAGGACCGCCCCGCTCTCCGCGGGGAGGACCTCTCCGGGTCCGCGCCGCAGCGATTCGAGGAAAGCGATGGCCTGGATCGTCTTGCCCAGGCCCATGTCGTCGGCCAGGCAGGCGCCGAAACGGTGTTCGTAGAGGAACCGGATCCACGAAAACCCGGTCTTCTGGTAGGGCCGCAGAACCTCGCGGAGGGCCGGTGGCGGCCCGGCCTCCGGGAGGGTCTCCAGCGACCGGAGCGATTCGAGGATTCCGCCCAGGGGTTCCGGCAGCTCGACCAGGACCCCCGACTGGCGCATGTCGAGCAAATCCAGGATCTCCAGGCGGGGGACCGGCTCGTCCCACAAGTCCGCTTTCGCGTTCCGCCGGCGGGATTCGGCGCGCCGCCGGGCCAGCTCCGTCAGCTTCGAGAGGGCGTCCGGATTCTCCGGAACCACGCTGATCCAGTGGTCGCCCCCGTCGCGCATGGCTCCTTCGCCCTTGAGCATGCGCGACCACTCTTCGGGCGGGATCTCGAAGGAATCGGCCATGACGCTCGGATCGAGATGGAACATATCGTTCTTCGTGCCGGCGGTGACCTTCATCCGCACCGTCGCCCGGGCGGTCCGGACCGGTTTCGACCGCAGATACAGGGCCGCGCCGGTTTCCATGCCCATCCGCCCGGCGCGGGCCAGCACCAGCTCCAGCATCTGGGCGGGAAAGTAGTAACCCTGTCCGCAGGATTCGAAATCCTCCCTCGTCTCCGGGTCGGCCAGGATAAAGGCGGCTTTGAGAAAACCGCCCACCGAAATCATCCAGTGGCGCCAGGTCCCGTCCGGCGAGGCCACGAGGACATGATGCGGGTCGCCGTAGGTGGACGCCAGTTTCCCCAGATTCCCCTCGACCTCCGCGAGTTCGCGCTGGTGTTCGCCACTGGCGAAAAGTTCGTCCGCCCGGCATTCGCGGAAAACGGCTTTCCGCGCGCGGGCGGTCCCCGCGTCGATCCACGAGAGGATCGCCTCCGACAAGGCCTTCGTCCGCCTGCCGGAGCGGGTCATGCGCCACGGGCCGAACGAAGCGCTCTTGCGCAGCGCATCCGACACCTCCATGCCGAACAGACTCGCGTCCACCGAAAGCCCCCCTTCCTCGAAAAACCAGCGCCCGGCGAAGATCCCGTCTTCGATCTCCTCGATGCGGAAGGCCAGCCGGGGGCGCACCGGATCGGGCGGATCGACCGGATCGTCGCCCACGCGCAGGCGAAGATCCTTCCCCGCCCATTTCGGCTGGAAGGGCACACACAGCGACGCGCGATTCCTCTCCACCAACGCCGGCGGGCCGGAATCCGCCCCGTCGCCCCCCCCGCCGTCCAGGTCATCGAAGGGACCGAACCCGCCGCCCACGCTCCTGTCGTAGATCGCTTCCAGGTAGTCCGAGACCGGATTGCGGGCGGCGCGGAAAAGGGTTCCGGTGTCGAAGCGGTAGCCGAAGCCCGTCGTCCGGAAGATCTCCGCGTCCCCGCCGCCGACCGGGACCGGGTGTTCCTCGACCCCGTCGCCGCGGAGAACGAGATCGCAGCGCACCATTTCGGCGCCGATTGCGGGGGAACGCACGGGCATCTCGCCCCGGCTGGTTTCGACGTGAACGGGGATGCCATCGTCCGCCGCCCCCTCGAGCAGTTCCGGTATATCCGTTTCCGGTTGGTACAAGGGAATACCCGGTCCGAAGATCGCACTGTAATCCAGGGAACCGTGGCGGGACCAGCCGGCATCGCCCGAATCCCCGGTTTCCAGAAGAAAGGGCGGGATGCCATCCGAGGGCTTGAGCAGGAACCGGTCCGGTTCGCTCCCGCGGTCCGCCTGCGCCGGCTGCCGCGCACGGGAAGGCGGCCGCCGCGGTCTCCGTTCCGGCCCCGTCGTCCGATCCTCCTTCGGACCGGCCGGCGTCTCCTCTCCGAGCAGGGAGCGCTCCAGCAGCTCCCGCACGTGGTCCGGAGGAGCGGGATACGCGAAAGTCTTGTTCTGGAAGACGACGAACAGCGCCGCCAGCGCGGCCCCCACATGCTCGCACTGGCCATCGATCGTAAAATCGCTGCAGTCGCAACCGGGCGACACGTTGCCGTCTTCTTCCAGCCGCAGGAGGGCGCGGTGCCCCTCCACTTCCGCAATCAGACAGCCGGGTGCGAGGGAAAGCGAAGACACCGACCCGTCGGCGAGCTTTTGGACTCCGATCACCACGTGTATGGTATTCTGGAGGTAGTAGAAAGCCGACGGCGACAGCTCCATCCACTGCCGCGCTTCCGGCAGACGCTGAATTCGGGAAATCCGCTCGTTCATCCCCGCCAGACTGGCAGGCGAACCGCCCCCGGCAAGCGAAAGAATGCCGCCGCCCGGGATCCGGTGCGGCCGCGGGCGCGTGCGCGGTTTCAGACATCGGCCGCATCCCGCGATGACTCCGGAAAGACTCCTTTCCAGCCCCCCGCGCTTCCGGGCGGGCAACCGATGATAGGCCGGCGGCAGGCCGGATGGGAATACCGCGCCCGAGGCCCCCGGCGCTCCAGTTCCGTCTTGCCTCGGGGTCCGGGAGCGGGCACGAGTGGGGGCAGTCATTCAACGTGTCCCCATGTTCATTCCGCGACCCAGCCGAGAGGAGTTCCGCCGCCTCGCCCGCAAGGGAAATCTGATTCCGGTGCTCGCCGATTTTTTCGCCGATCTGGAGACGCCCGTGTCCGCCTACGCGAAACTGGCGGCCTCGCGGCCGGCCTTTTTGTTCGAGTCCGTCGAAGGCGGGGAGAACGCCAGCCGCTACAGCTTTCTCGGGTGCAACCCGCGCAAGGTCTTCGAGGCGCGGGAGGCGGCGACCGTGATCCGCGAGCGCGGGGGGCGGGTGCGCGAAGTGCCCACCCCGGATGATCCGCTCCGCCTGGTCGAGGAGGAGATCGCCCGCTTCCAACCGGTGGAAATCGAGGGCCTGCCCCCGTTCGTCGGCGGGGCGGTCGGCTTTCTCTCCTACGAATACATCCACCGGATCGAACGGACGGTCCCCCGGGCGGCGGAGGACCACCTCGGCTGCCCCCTGCTCTACTACGCGATGATCGATTCCCTGGTCATTTTCGACCGCGCCCACCAGAAGCTGCTCCTGTGCGCCACGGTCGCCGTCGATGCCGCGGAGGACCCCGGCGCGGCCTACGACCGGGCGCTGGCGGAGTTGCGGGCGCTCGCCGGGCTCCTGGCCGCCCCCACCCCGGGCACCCTCCGGCCGGTGCCCGACGAACCCGCCTTCGCGGTGCCCCCGGGGAATTTCGAGCGGGCCGACTTCGAGCGGGCCGTCGAAGAGTGCCGGGAATACGTGCATGCCGGAGACGTCGTGCAGGTGGTGCTCTCCCAGCGTTTCCGGAAAGACTACCGCCACTCCCCGACCGACCTCTACCGGACCCTCCGCACAATCAATCCCTCGCCCTACATGTTCATTCTCGAAACGGAGGATTTCGCGGTCGTCGGCGCTTCGCCCGAAGTCCACGTGCGGCTGACCGGCGACCGGGTCGAGATCCGCCCCATCGCCGGCACCCGTCCCCGGGGGAAGGACACGGCCGCGGACGCGGCGCTCGAAACCGATCTGCTGGCCGATCCCAAGGAGCGGGCGGAGCACCTCATGCTCGTGGACCTCGCCCGCAACGACATCGGCCGGGTCTGCGAGCCGGGGAGCGTCCACGTGCCCGACTTCATGTCGATCGAGCGGTATTCCCACGTCATGCACATCGTTTCCCAGGTCGAAGGCCGCCTCGGAGAGGGCGCCAACGCCTTCGATCTCATGCGCGCCACCTTTCCGGCGGGAACCGTCAGCGGGGCGCCCAAGGTGCGGGCGATGCAGATCATCTCCGAAAAGGAGAAGACGACGCGGGGCCCCTACTCGGGCGCGCTCGGTTATTTTTCCTACGACGGAAACCACGATTCATGCATCGCCATCCGCTCCGCCCTCATCCGCGGCGGCGAGGTCTTCGTGCAGTCCGGGGCGGGTCTGGTCGCCGATTCCGTTCCGGCGGCCGAATTCGAGGAAACGGTGAATAAAGCGCGCGGGCTCTTGAAAGCCGTGGCGATATCGGAAATAGTCGAGGATGAACCTCCGGACCCGACAGGCAACCCGACCGAAACGAGCCAACCCATTTAAGATGCCTCCGCCCCCCAGAAAGAATCCGAACCCGGAGGACACGGCCCGTTCCGAGCCCGAGAGTTACGACGAAACCGCCCAGGACGTGCGCGATCTGCCCACCGGGGAGAAGAGCGCCCTCAAGCTCTATCTCCAGGAGATCGGCCGCACCTCCCTCCTCACTCCCGAGCAGGAGGTGGATCTGGCCCGGCGGATCCAGAAAGGCGACGAAGCCGCGCGGAACGAGATGGTCCAGGCCAACCTCCGCCTCGTGGTGAAGATCGCCCACGACTACAACAATTTCGGCCTGCCGCTGCTCGACCTGATCAGCGAGGGAAACATCGGCCTGGTCAAGGCGGTCGAGCGCTTCGACCCCGACAAGGGCGGCAAGCTCAGCACCTACGCCGCCTGGTGGATCAAGCAGTCCATCAAGCGCGCCCTCGCCAACCAGAGCAAGACCATCCGCCTGCCCGTCCACCTGGTGGACCGGATCGCCAAGATGCGCAAGATCACTGCGGCGCTCGCGGACGAATTCGGCCGGGAGCCCTCCGACGACGAGATCGCCGCCGAGATGGGCATCCCCGTCAACAAGGTCGCCCACCTGAAATCGGTGAGCATGCGCCCGACCTCCCTCGACGCGCCGATCGGCGACGACGAGAGCACGAGCTTCGGCCAGCTCGTGGGCGACGAAAACGCCATCAACCCCTTCGACACCCTCCGCAGCAAATCGCAGATGATCGACCTGGACGAGATCCTCGAGGATCTCGACGAACGCGAGGCGCGGATCATCCGACTGCGCTTCGGCATCGGCGACGAGGGCCCGCTCACGCTGGAGGAGGTCGGCGAGAAGTTCGACATCACCCGCGAGCGGGTGCGCCAGATCCAGAACATCGCCATCAGCAAGATGCGCCGGAACATGATGGGCCGCGAGCGCCAGCGCACCGCCGAGGAGATACAGGAGGAGCGCATGGAGCGCAAGCGGATGCAGGTGCTCCACGAATTCTACAAAAAAACCCTCGCGAAACAGAAAAAGTGAACGAATCCGAAGCCACCCGCCCGCCCGAATTCCTCCGGGACCTGCTCAACGCACGCTCGCCCTCCGGGTTCGAGAGCGAGGCACAGGCCGTCATCGACCGGGTCATGGAGGGCGTGGCCGACTCCTACGCGCGGGACGCCCTCGGCAACCGCATGGCCTCGGTCGGCGACGGGAACGATCCGACCCTGATGCTCGCCGGCCACATGGACGAGCTGGGACTGCTCGTGAGCCACATCGACGACAAGGGCTTCCTCTACTTCCACACGATCGGGGGGCACGACCCGGTCATGATCCCCGGCCGCCGCGTGCGCGTGCTGGCCAGGGGGGGCGACGTCTCCGGCGTCACCGGCAAGCGCGCCATCCACCTGATGAGCGCGGAGGACCGCAAGAAGATCCCCGGGATTCACGAAATGTGGATCGACATCGGCGCCTCCTCGGAGGAGGAGGCCCGCGGGCGGGTCTCCATCGGCGACCCCGTCGTTTACACCCACGGCTACGAGCCGCTCCACGGATCGGTGGGGATCGCCCGCGGCTTCGACAACAAATCCGGCTGCTACGTGGTCAACGAGGTCGTCCGCAGGCTCGCCGCCGCGGAGACGCGGGATTCCCTCCGCGCGAAGGTGGTCGCCGTCTCGACCAGCCAGGAGGAAATCGGCACCCGCGGGGCGATTCCCTCCTCGTTCGCGGTCAACCCCCACTTCGGCATCGCGGTCGATGTGGGGCACGCCACCGACCATCCCGACTGCGACGCCCGCAAATACGGCAAGTTCAAGCTGGGCGGAGGACCGATCGTTTACCGCGGGGCGAACATCAACCCGCGGGTTTTCGAGCGCATTCTTTCCTGCGCCGAAGCCGGCGGCATCCCGGTCCAGATCAAGGCCGAGGCCGGACCGACCCCCACCGACGCCCGCGCCGTGCAGATGGCCCGCGAGGGGGTGGCCGCCGGGCTGATCGGCATTCCCCTGCGCTACATGCACACGCCCGGCGAGGTGGTCGATCTCGACGACGTCGAGGCCTGCGTCGAACTCCTCCGCCGCTTCGCCCTCTCCCTGGAGCCCGGCGAACGCGCGGACTGGTAGGGCGCCGGGCTGCCGCCATGGACAGCATGACCGGATACGGAACCGCCTCCGGCACGGGGGAAGGGCTCCAGGTGGTGGCCGAGCTGCACTCCGTGAACCAGCGCGCGCTCCAGGTCGTCGTCAACGGCCCGCGCGAGTGGGGCGGGCTCGAAGCCGAAATCGCGGCCGTCCTCCGCGAAAAAGTCGCCCGGGGCAAGTTCACCGCCAACCTCCGCGTCGTCCGCACCTCGCCCGACGGGGGGGAGACGCCCGATTGGGAGGAAGTGGACCGCCGCGTCGGACTCCTGCGCCGGACCATGGAACGCCACGGGGCCGAAGGGGGCATCGGGGCGGATACGCTCTACCGCATCCTCTGCGACAGCCAGCGGGAGGGGGCCGGACCCCAGTGGGAGAGCGCGCGCGAAACCGTCCTCGCGACGCTCGCCCGGGCGCTGGAGGGCCTGCGGGAGATGCGCGCCGCCGAAGGCGCCCGCCTCCGGCGCGAATTCGAAGACCGGATCCGGGCGCTCCGGGCGCACCTCGACTCGATCCGCGCGCTCGACCGCGACCGGATCCCCGATCACCGCGACCAACTGCTCGCACGCCTCCGCCAGATGGACCTCGACCTCGACCCGGGCGACGAACGCGTCGCCAGGGAAGTCGCCTTCCTCGCCGACCGGAGCGACATCAGCGAGGAGACCGCGCGCATCCGCAGCCACCTGGTCGCTCTGGAGGAGGCGGTCGCCGCCGCCGGACCCGTCGGGCGTAGAATCGAATTCGTCCTCCAGGAACTCCACCGTGAATTCAACACCGTCGGATCGAAAACAACCACCTCCGCGCTGGCAGCGGTCGTCATCGAGGCGAAGCAGGAACTGGAAAAGCTCCGCGAGCAGGCCGCCAACATCGAATAAGCCGGCGGGCGACGCCCCCGTAGCCCGGCGGCGAACGCCGTTG
>JBKHCX010000026.1:0-21168 GCA_046541615.1 Puniceicoccaceae bacterium | reverse complement strand
ATCACGATCATGAACATGGCCACGAGCATGCAGACCACGGCGGCCACGGCCATGACGGCGGCCGCGGGTCCGGCGCATCGGGAACGGACTTCGGTTTGCTCGTCTCGGCGCTCTACTCCCCTACCCGCCAGTGGGATATGGGAGGCCGGATCGAGTATGTCTCGGGCGATTCCGAAGCCGGCCTCGACGAACGCTGGCGTTTTTCGCCGGTCGCCACCTGGTGGGCGGACGAGGAGAAATCCCTCTCCCTGCGCCTCCAGTACAACCTCGACTCTCTTCCGGGCGGGGAGGAACACTCGGTGTGGCTTCAGTTCGGCCTTTCATGGGGGGGGCACTGATGCGGCGGGCGGTTTTCCTGTGGACCGTCGCGGTCCTGGTCCTGACCCCCGGCCTGTCGCGGGCGCTCGAGGTCGCCAGTCTCCATCCGCTCATGACGGATCTCGCCCGCCGGATCGGCGGCGACCGGATCACGGTCGTCGAGCTGATCGGGAGCGACGACAATCCGCACGAATTCGATCCCAGCCCGCGCGCGTTCGCGGCGGCGGCCGACGCACGGCTGATCATCGCTTCGGGAAAAGGACTCGAAGCCTCGTACCTCGGAAAGCTCCGGGATACCCTGCGACCGAACCAGGAAATTTTCGAAGCGGGCCGCCGCGTCCACTCCCTGGTTGCGGCGGAGGGCAACCCCGCCGCCTGCTGCGCCCACCACACGCATACCGGGGTGATCGACCCCCACTGGTGGCACGAACCGGCGAACATGAGCCGGGCCGGGCGCGATCTCGCCGAGAAACTGGGGCGGATCGACCCGGCGAACGCGGAATTCTACGAGGCGAACGCGGAAGCTTTCGCTGAGGAAATGGCGCTCCTGGACGAATGGATCCGCGCCCGTGTCGCCCGGATCCCCCGCGCGCGGCGCATCCTGGCCACTTCCCACCTCGCCTTCGGCTACTTCTGCCGGGCCTACGATTGGACGGCCGTCGCCATCCAGGGGCTCAACCGCGAAGACAGCGCCTCCTCCCGCGGCCTCGGCGAGATCGTCGCATACCTCCGCGAGGAAAAGGTTCCGGCGCTGTTCCCGGAGACGGGCAGCAACCCGAAATCGCTTGAAGTCATCGCCGACGATCTCGATATCGCTCTCGGCCAGCCTCTTTACGCCGATGGGACCGGGCTTCCGGAGGGGAAAGGCTATGAATACATGATGCGCAGCAACGTCGAGGCGATCGTCGGCGCCATCGCGCGGAAGGATGCAAGCGCAAGCGCGGGGCGCTGAGCGGGGATGATCCCGTATCCCGTGGGAATTAATTGATTGCTTGTCGGAGCGGAAAATCCATAATCAGGTTTCACAAGGGGAGCAAACGGACTTCTCGTTGCGGAATTTTCGATTCGACGATCCAACAGCATGAAATTAACCGAACCCAACAAGGATTCGTTCATGAAAGCGGAAAACGACGCTTCAGGGGATCCCTCCAGGGATGTGCCGGAGAGCTTTCCCGAGAAGATGCTCCGATTATTTTTTCGGGCGGCCCCTTTTTTGTTCGTTGGTTCCATCGTGGGAGTCGGATCGTTTCTTGTCCTGGTCGGCACGCGTGACGATGAAGAGCCCGGCCGAACCCGGGAGACAGGATTGACGGAACCCGCGGAGCCGCAGGCCCCGGCCCGCCGCGTGGCTTACGATGCCGCGGAGTTGCGGAGAGAAGACCGGTTGAAGGAAGCGCTGCTCGCGGAGCGGGGCGGACGGGCCGCGGTGAACCAGCTTCGATCCTTGCGGACTTCCGGATTTCTGGCCAGGGGCGGTGAGAGGGATCCCGTCGTTCTGATGCATACGACTTCGGGCCAGGCCTTCCTGCGCGTCTTCGCGGACGCCGGTGACCGGACGATCGGTCTAGACAGGGGAATCCCCTGGAAGACGGAACCGGGCGAGGATGGACAGCCCGGAACGGCCGAAGTCTCCCATGAAGAGGAAGTTCTGCTGAAGGTCTTCGGCCAGGTCCACGGCCCCCTGCTTCCCCGGTTGATGGGGGGGACCGCCGTGATTCGATCGGTCGAAACCTCGGGCGGCGAGTCCGGTGCCGTGATCCGCGTGACTTTCTCCTGCCGGGAGAATCCCAGATTGGAGGAAGTCGATCTTGATCCGGCCACCCTCAACGTCCTCCGCTGGCATTTCAAGTGCGGGAAAGGCCACACGGTTGTGGCACACTACCGGGACCATCGCACCGTGAACGAAATCTCCCACCCGTTTTCCGCCGAGGTCTGGCGCAGCAGGAAGAAGATAGCGGAACTGGAAGTCGAAACCCTGGAGCCGAACTTTGGTGCGTTCGATCTTCTTTTCCGGAATCCTTTTGCTGTTCAACCGGTTAACCGCTGATGGCCGGAAGCGGCGGATGGTCGCCGATTCGAAGACGATCCCTCCGGTCATCGCAGCCGAACGGGGATCTTCGAGCGAGAGCGCCCGGTGCGATGCGGTCCGCCGACCGGCGCGGGACAGGCTCCCGCCCCGCTACGGAAGGTATCGGGCGACCCGGTCGAGCACATGATCGATCCCGTCGGCGAGAGGGATGAGGCCATCGACACGGATCTCGCCGAGGGCCACCGCGGCGTGGGCGTCCTTCTTGCGGGTGAGGATCTCCATGGCGACCTTCGGCGAGGCGAACCCGACCACGGCGTCCGACCGCCCCGCCCCGGGACCGCCCCGGCCGGGAACAAGGCCGGAGGGGGACTTCGAAATCCACGCGGCCAGGTCGGTTCCCCCCACGCGGAAGCAGACCGTTCCGTCCGGACAGTCTTCGAGCATGCGGCGGGCCCACGGGTCGGCCCGCCCCACCTCGGCCAGGGAGAAAAGGGCCACGGCGAGGGCCAGCCGGACGTGGAGGAGCCTGAAGTCCGGATCCCCGAGCGAGCGCGGATCGGGCTTGAGGAGCTTGCGGAAGCGCAGAAACAACCGGAGCAGGCGCGAGAGCAGCACCGGCCGGCTCCAGCCCTTCGCGAGCCAGGGGAGCGCCGCGCCGCCGCGGATGAACCGGACGACATCGGCCTCGGAACCGAGGCGGACGTGGGCCGCGACCTTGTCTCCGGGCACTTCGCTCCACACGCAGGCGTTTCCCCCGAACGACAGGCAGGCGGCGCGGCCCGAGCGGTCGGAGAAAACCACATCGCCCCCCGCCCCGCCCAGAATGCGTCGGGCGACCGGGTCGCACTTCAGGAAATCCTCGAAGGCGGGAAGCACCCCGCGGAAAAAGAGGGAGGCGCAGACCGACAGATCGGGAACGGGGGGAGAGGGCTTCATTCGGTCAGGCTCCGCAGTTTTTCGAGGATGTCGGGGGGCCGGTGCCGCGGCCGCGCCTGGTCCATCGCCGCCGCCACCGACTCGCGCGTAGCCGGATCCCTCATCCACTCGCGCAGGATCGACGGCAGGTGGTGGGTGCGCTGGAGCAGCACGCCCACCCCCTTCTTGCGGCAATACTTCACCGTGATCCACTCCTGGGGCATGACGCCCCCCACCCCGTTGAAAATCAGCGGACACCGGCTGAGAATCGCCTCGCTGGTGGTCCCCGTGCCGGAGCGCGCGACCACCGCCGAGGCGGACTCGAGCAGGGTGCTCATCCGTTTGTAGTAGGGCATCGGCCGCACCGGCAGGAGGGGGTGGTTCGCGCTCCAATCGCGGATCTCCGCGACCGTCTCCTTCTTGCGGCCGCAGAGGGCGATGACCTGCGGATACAGGCGGGCCTCGTAGAGCGCGTTCAGGGCGCGGATGTGGTTGTTCGCGCCGTTCGCCCCCGTCCCCAGCACCAGGACGAAGCGTTCCGGATCGAAACCGAACTCCTCGCGCAGGTATCGCGCCCGCCGCTCTTCCGTCATGGCGGGGCGGTAGAAGGACGGATCGAGGAGAAAGCCTCCCACCCAGTTGCGCGAATCCGCGAGCCCGTAGGTCGAGGCCGCGTCGCAGGTTTCCTCCACCGCGCCGATGAATAGATCGACCTTCGGGTTGACCCAGTGGCGGCTGAAGCCATACCCGCCGGAAAGCTCGCCGCAATAGGTCACGCAGCGGATCCGCTGCCTGGGAAGGGCCCACCGGGCCAGTTCGAAAAAACCGTGGTTGAGGTGGGCGTGCGTGCTCACGATCAGATCCGGGCGGACCTCGCGGATCTTCTGGATGAAGCGATGCCGGCCCCAAATCTTACCGGCGGAGTCGTGGAGGCAGGCGTGCTCGAGGAAGTTGAAGTAGATATGGTGCAGCTTCGGCCAGAACTGCTGGATCCGGTTGTAGAGATTGACGCCGAATCCGTAGAGACCGTGGGTGTCCTCGAGGGTCTGGTGGACGGTCACCCGGAGTCCGAAGCGGCGGCCCTCCTGCGTTTCCGCCCAGGACTTCAGCGCCCGGGCCCGCATGTCGTGCCCGCCCCCCGTGCTCGAGGTGAGGACGAGGACCTTGCGCGGATCAGGATGTTGTTCCGGGGGGCTCGGCGGGGCGGGCTCCATGGAACGACCCGTCGGACTGTGGTCGGGAGGCATTTCGTTCTAGTCAGAACCCCGGACCGCGAAAATACGATACCGAAACGCGGCGGAACAGTTGTCCGTTGTCCTGCGGCGAGGCACGCCCGGCAGGCACGCGATCCAGCGGGCGTGGGGTATGGCTTCAGCCTCACGCATGGGAACGGCGAGGGAGAGCCCGGCTGGCCAAAAACACGCCGAGCGTCAACCGCTCGGACACTTGCCCAGGCCCGGCGGGCGCTGAAGCAACCCGCCCCCTCCGGTGCGCACGTTTCAAAACTACCCCCGCTCTTTCTTTTTCTTCCGCTTCCGCAGCAATTTTCTCAACTTGCCGCGGTCGGCTTCGTTGACGATATAGCCCGGGCAGGAGGGGGTGCCGCAGCGGCACGGGTGGTCGAGGGCGCTCTCCAGGGCGTAGCCGTAGTCGAAGGTCAGCTCCTCGCCGGGCCGGATGTCCCGCAGGGCCACAAACCAGATCGCCCCCCGGTAGTTCACCGCCTCGCAGTTGGGCTCGCAACTGTGGTTGGCGAACCGGGCGACGTTGCCCGGGAAGTTGCCGTCGAGATCGTAGCGCTTGTTGAGGTCGAAGATGTACACCTGCCCCGAACGGTTCCGGCGGCCCCGCGCCTCCTGCGCGAGCGCCCGGCGCTCCGATTCCTTCTTGGTGATCTTCTCGCCTTTGTACTCGATCACGTAATCCCCCCGGGCGATCGGTTCGCGGGCGTACAGCCCCCGGTTGTGGATCGAGGACCGGCGCACCACGCAGGGACGCTTCTCAGCGGGCATGGATCGTTGGAAAGATCGACGGTGTGCGAAGCGAATCCGGCCCCGGGATCGGAATCATCACCAGCTTTTCACCTCAACATAATCGCCGTCGGGAATCGTCCAGAAAATCACCGACGAGCGAATGGAATCCTGCCCCGCTTCGGTCGGGGCTCCATTGAGTTCTTCGTCTTCGATGATTCCGTTGAGATCCGAATCCACCGCCATGCTGATGTTGTTGTTTCCAAACGCGTCGATGATGTCTCCCTCGTCCGCGGAATCATGGGAAGCGCCCGCGATCGAGTCTTCGGAGAAAGAAAAATACCTTCTCTCCTTCTTGTTCAATTCACTGTCTTCATCGCCGGTGAGCAACAGGTAGAACTCGTCGTCCACGCTCACCCCCGGGAAGCCAAGATCGTCCGGCGACGGATAATAGCCGTAATCCTGCCGGAAAAGGTCCATGGCCGACACCCACTGGCTGAACATGGCCTTGGTCTTCGACTTCATGGCGTTCTCCCGCACGGCGCCCACGGTCGGTATGATGATCCCGGCCAGGATCCCGATGATCGCGATCACGGTGAGGAGTTCGATCAGGGTGAAGGCTTGTTTGGAGCGGTACTGTCTGGTTTTCATGGTAATCCTAGTCATCGACGTAGATGTTGTCGGGGTTGTCTTCGGCTTCTTTGTCAAAAATGCCCCTGTCGGGGTCGGTCACCTCTCCATCCGGCCCGAATGAAAACAGAAGGTAGCCGAATCGATTCCAGTCGTCCGGATCGCCGTCGGCGGGGTCGTCGAACTGGTAGCCATAGGGCAGGCCCCATGGGTCGAGGAAAGCGTTGTCGTCCGAAAAAGTGTCCTCGTCTTTGTCGGTCTCGTCCTTCAATTCGAATTTCGAAATATCGATGAAAACCTTCTTCGTTTCCGGTTCGCCCCCTTTCGGATCGATCTGGCCCGTGAGGGCCTGGTAAAGGATTTCCGCGTTTTCCCCGTCCCAATCCGTCCCGTCTGCGACCGGATACGAGCCATGCTGCGCCCGGTAGGCCTCCAGCGCCGAGGCGAGCGCGGACAACTCCGCCTCCGCCCGGGTCCGGGACTGGCGCTCATAGACTCCCGCGGAGATGCCGAAGGTGATCGCCGCGAGGATCGCGATCACGGCGATGACCGTGAGAAGCTCGACCAGGGTAAAGGCGTAGCGATTCCGCATGATGACCAATGTGGGGAATTTCCGGTTTGCCGCAACCAAAATCGCCCTCCGGCCCCCGACGGACGTCGCCGGTGGCGGCCGCGATCCGGTTGAATTCGATTGCCCGTCTCGCTCGTCCTGCTAGACACCACCAACCGCCCACGCTCCCGATCGATCAACTCCGCCACCGCAATGTGTACCATGACCTGGATGTCCGGGGACGGCTTCCGCAACATTCTCTTCAACCGCGACGAACGGAACTCCCGTGCCCGCGAAAGGCCGCCCGCGCTCCGGCGTCCGGCGGCCGGCCCCGCCTACCTGGCGCCGACCGATCCCGATTCCGGGGGCACGTGGATCGCCGCCAACGAGTACGGGCTCGTCTGCGCGGTGCTCAACCACTACGCCGCCGCAGGCGGCGACACCCCGCCGCCCGGGACCTGCCGGTGGAGCCGAGGGAACCTGCCCTCCGGAGCCATGATGTTCCGCGACGCGGCGCAGGTCCGGGAGTGGATCGCTGCCCTCGGCGAACTTCCCCGGCTGCGGCCCTTTCTCCTGGTCGCCCTCGGCGGCGTCGGCGACGGGGTCGTCGCCCGCTGGGACGGCCGGGTTCTCGAGACCGCAACGGCGGACGAAGGCAGCCTTCCCCTGACCACTTCCTCCTGGAACCCGGACGAGGTCCTTCCCGCGCGCCGCCGCCTCTTCCGGGAGATCGCGGGCAACCCGCCGGCGCTCGGAGAGCTTCTGGACTTCCACTCCCTCCACCTGGACGGCCGCCCCGCCCACGGGCCGGCCATGATCCGCTCCGACGCGCACACCCGCTCCCTCACGGTCGTCCGCATCGGAAGAACCGATGTGTCGATGCGCCACCAGGAGTTCGCGCCGGAGTCCGCCGCCTTTCTGCCGCCCTCCATCGTCTCGCTGCCCCGGCGCGTTCCGTCGTGAAGGCGTCCGCGAAGAAATGGGGCCTCCGGTTCCTGGCCGTTTACCTGGTCCTCCTCGCTCTGTCGCATCTTTACCGCGCGGTGCGTCCGGCGGAGCCGGCGCCCGGGCCCGGGCAGAAGGTGTTTGCCGCCGCCGGGCACGGCGGCGACGAGGGAAGGGAGATCGACATCGCCTACCGCGACGCAGGCCCGCCCGGGGGGGTGCCTCTCCTGCTGATCCACGGCAGCCCGGTCGGATCCGCGGTTTTCGATCCGTTGATCGCGGAACTGCCGGACGGGTTCCGGATCATCGCCCCCGACCTCCCGGGCCACGGGAATTCCACGTTGGAATTCGAAGACGGATCCTTCGAGGCGGACGCCAGCTACCTGCGGCAGCTTCTCGACCATCTCGGAATCCGGTCCGCCCACCTCGCCGCCTGCAGCCGGGGCGGCGGCCCGGCCCTCCTGTTCTGGGACGCCGATCCGGAACGCGTCCGCAGCCTCGCCCTGCTCGCCTCGATCGGCGTGCAGGAACAGGAACTCCTCGGGCACCACACCCTGAACCACGCCCTGTACTCGCTGCAATACGGCTTTTTCGTTCTGCTCGAAGAGCTGACCCCGCACTTCGGCTACCTCGACGACGCGATTCTCAACACGGCCTACGCGCGGAGCTTCCTCGACTCCGACCAGCGGCCGCTGCGGGGGATTCTCTCGCGGATCGACGTCCCGGTCCTCGTCCTCCACGGGCGGGACGACGCGCTGGTCCCGCTCCCGGCCGCGCGCGAACACCTAAGGATCGTTCCGCACGGCGAGGATGCGATCCTCGACGGGGGCCATCTCCTCCCCGTCCGGGCGCCCGATACGGTCGCCGCAATCGTGGCCGACTTCGTCCGCCGGGCCGACGACGGGGCCGCGCGGATCCGGGCGGACGCCGACCCGGCCCGGATACTGGCCGCCGCGGAAGCACCCGGGCGGGCGCCCGGATCCCCCGGATCGGGCGCCGGGCTGCTGTTCCTGGCCCTCGTGCTGTTTCTCTCCACCTTCGCCAGCGAGGACCTCACCTGCGTTATCGCGGGGATCCTGGCCGCCGCCGGCACCCTCTCCTATCCGCTGGCGGTCGGGATCTGTTTGGCCGGGATTCTGGTGGGCGACCTGGCCGTCTTCCTCGCCGGGCGGTTCCTGGGCGCCAGGGCGGTCCGGCACGCGCCCTTCCGGTGGGTGCTCAACGAGCGGCGGCTCCGTTCCACCGAAGAGTGGTTCCATCGGCGCGGCGCCATGGTGATCGTGGCCTCCCGCTTCCTCCCGGGAAGCCGGCTCGCCGTTTACTTCACGGCCGGGATGGTCCGGGTGGGTGTGGGCAAATTTCTGCTCGTATTCGTGATCGCAGCCGCCCTGTGGACCCCCCTGCTCGTCGGCCTGGCGATGCTGCTGGGCAATCCCCTTCTGCGGTTTTTCACCGCGTTCGAGCACTACGCGCTGCTCGGTCTGGTCGGATTCATCCTGTGCTTGCTGATCCTGATCAAGGTCGGCCTGCCCCTGCTCACCCACCGGGGCCGCCGGCTCTTCTACGGGCGGTGGAGGCGGATCGCGCGGTGGGAGTTCTGGCCGCGGTGGATTTTCTATCCGCCGGTGGTGCTGTGGGTTCTCTGGCTGGGCGCGCGGCACCTCCGGCCGGCCCTGTTCACCGCCGCGAACCCGGGCATGCCCGGCGGCGGGATCGCCTTCGAGTCGAAGAGAGCCATCCACGACCGCCTCGAGGATGGCCGGGGAACCCTCGCCCGGATGCGCGCCCTGGATCCGGGCGGCGGACCCGGAACGTGGATGACCGAGGCCGCCCGCTTCCAGGAGAGTCTCGAACACCCCTGGCCGCTCGTCTGCAAGCCCGACCACGGCGAGCGGGGCGACGGGGTCCGGATCGTCCGCGACCCGGATGAACTCCGGCGCGCCCTCGAAGAGGCGGACCGGCCGCCCCTTGTCCAGGAATTCGTGCCCGGCCTGGAGTTCGGAGTCTTCTTCGAGAGGGGTCCCGGCGAAGAGCGCGGCACGATCACTTCGATCACCCGGAAGATCCACACCTCGGTCACCGGCGACGGCGTCCGCACCCTGGAGGAGCTGATCCTCGACGACGACCGGGCGGTGTGCTCCCACCGGTATTTCCGGGACAGGCACCGCGGCCGGCTCACGGCCATCGTCCCCGTGGGGGAATCGTTCGAGCTGGCCGATCTCGGCTCGCACTGCCGGGGAAGCCTCTTCCTCGACGGGAACGACCTGGCCTCCCCCCGGCTCGCGCGCGCGGTCGATGCCATCTTCGCGGGAACAGAAGGGCTCTGCTTCGGGAGGCTCGACGTCAAATGCCCCTCGGAGGACGATTTCCGGGAGGGGCGGAACCTGACCGTGCTGGAGTTCAACGGAGTGACCTCCGAGCCCACCCACATCTACGATCCGGCCCACTCGCTCGCCTACGCCTACCGGACGCTCTTCGCCCAGTGGCGCCGGGCCTACCGCATGGCGGCCCGCAACCGGGAGGCCGGACACCGGCCCTGGTCCAAGCGCAGGACGCTGCGGCTCCTCGTGCGCGCGATGACCGGCTCGCGGGGATGACGGGATCCGGACCGCCGCGGGCGCGGGACCCATCCGCTTCCGCCCGGCGCCGCCCCACGGATCCAGGGGGGGGGAACGCCGTCCTCCGACGCATTCTCCCATGCGGAAAGGAGACATACCCGGTTGCGCCGATGATAAGTTCTTTCCTTCGAAAACCAGGTGGGTGTTCTCCGCGCGGGCTTTGTCTTCCGATGGGCGGCTTGACAGCACCCGCGTGGTTTCGAACTCCCTTTTTGATAGAGTAAGGAAAGAAACGGTTGAAAGGCCGAACGCCCCAGGACTGTCTCCACCGGACAACACACCGCATTTGAAGGGTCTTGGCAAGCCCGGAAGAAAATTTCCAAACCCGGGATTGACCTCGATCTCCGAATCCGCCATCTATCTCGTTTTTTCCGCTTCGGAAAAGGTCCGGCCAGATAGCTCAGTCGGTAGAGCAGAGGACTGAAAATCCTTGTGTCGGCAGTTCGATTCTGCCTCTGGCCACCACTTCCGGATGCCATGGCTCCCGTGAGACTCTTGTTTCCCTCCTCCACAGACCGCCGCGCGGGGCGCCCGTCCCGCCGCTTCCTCCCGATGCGGGCGGGGGTGGCCCGGCTGCCCCTGGTTCTCGGCGCGCTGATCCTTTCCGGCTGCGATCTTTTCCGCGAGAGCGCTCCCGAACCCGCGTCCTTCGTCGTTCCCATCGCCAACCACAGGGCGGAACTCGAACTGGCCCTGACGATCGCCGAACGACAGGAAGGGTTGCAGAAGCGGCTGTCCCTCGGCGAGAACGAGGGCATGGCTTTCCTCTACGAGGAGCCGCAGCGGGCCAGCTTCTGGATGAAAAACACCGAAATCCCCCTCGACATCGGCTTTTTCACCGGCGACGGTGTTCTCCGCGAAATCCACCGCATGCTGCCCAACGTCGAAATCGCAACCCGCTCCCACCGCGACGACATCGTGATCGCCGTGGAAATGAACGAACACTGGTTCCGGAAACGGGGGATCAAGCCCGGAGACAGCATCGACCTCTCCGCCCTCCAGCGGGCCATCCGGGCCCGCGGCGAAGACCCCGCGGACTACCCGCTCCAAACCGCCCGCGGCCTGCGCCCCTGATCCGTCGATGGACGCCGGACCAGACAACGAACCGGCGGAGACGCCGGAGAAACGACACGAGCGGTGGTTCTGCCTGCGCTCCCGCACCAAGCAGGAACACATCGCCGCGGCCCTGATCCGCGCGCAGGTGGACGTGGAGGTCTTCGCCCCGCGGATCACCTACTCGAAGAAGACCCGGCGCGGGAAAGTCCGCTTCACCGAAGCCCTTTTCCCCGGCTACCTTTTCTCCCGCTGCTCCATCGACCGCCACCTGCGCCACCTGCTCTCGATCCAGGGAGTGATCGGCATCGTCCGCTACGGAGCGGGGATTCCCACCGTTCCCCAGGATTTCATCGACGAACTAAAACAGCGCATCCCCGGAGAGACGGCCGAGACGCCGGATCCGGTGATCGAGATCGGCGCCTCCGTCACCGTCGTCGAGGGACCTTTCAAGGATCTGCAGGCCGTGGTCACCAAGGTGATGGGAGCGCGCGACCGGGTCCGCGTCCTGTTGGAATTCCTCGGGCGAGACACGGAGATCGAGATTCCGGCGACCAGCGTCTTCCGCGAGGGAAGGCGGCCCAGGGAAGGTTTCTAGACCCCGCCGTTCACCGGACCCGCCGCGGTTCGATCCCGGGCCCCGACCCGGGATCGAACCGCGGCGAGCAGTCGTCCGGTGGATTCAACCGCGCTCTCCTTCTCGGTGTCCAGGACCAGGACCGGATCGTCCGGGCCCGGCTCCTCGAAACCGGAATCCTTGCCGGTGAACTGGCCGACCCCCCCTTTGGCGGCTTTGGCGTAGAGGCCCTTGACGTCCCGCCGGGCGCATTCGTCGAACGATGCCTTCACATAGACCTCGAGAAAATCATCCGCCCCGACGATCCCCCGGGCCAGCCGCCGCAGCTCCCTCTTCGGGGTGATGAACGACGCGAGCGTGATCACACCCGCGTCGAGAAAAAGGCGGGCCACTTCGGCGATCCGGCGGATGTTCTCCAGGCGGTCCTCGTCCGAAAAACCGAGGTTCCTGTTGAGACCGGAGCGGATGTTGTCGCCGTCCAGAATCTGGGTCATCCGCCCCTCGGCGTGGAGCGCCCTTTCCGCGAGATTGGCGATGGTGCTCTTGCCCGAACCGGACAGACCGTAGAGCCAGACGACCAGCGAGCGCTGGCCGAGAAGACGCTCCTTTTCGGCCCGGCCGAGGATCCGGTCGAAGACGGGATGGATGTTTTCGTTGCTCATACCTCAAGTGGCTCGGTCGCGGCCGCGGCCCGGCGGCGCATCGCCGCCGCGATAAAGGCCGAGAAAAGGGGATGCGCCGCGTTCGGCTTGGATTGAAACTCGGGGTGGAACTGGACCCCGACGAACCAGGGGTGGTCCGCCAGCTCGACGATCTCCACAAGATCGCGCTCCGGGTTGCGGCCGGCCAGCACGAGTCCGGCCTCCGACAAGCGCCCGCGGAAACGGTTGTTGAACTCGAACCGGTGCCGGTGGCGCTCGCGGACGGAATCGACTCCGTAGGCCTCCGCCGAGCGGGTTCCTCCGGCGATCTCGCAAAGGTAGGCGCCCAGCCGCATCGAGGCCCCTTTCACCTCCATCCCCTTCTGGTCCGCCATCAGGTCGATGACCGGATGCGGGGAATCCGGAGCGAACTCGGTGCTGTTCGCCCCGTCCAACCCGGCGACGTTGCGCGCGAATTCGATCACCGCGACCTGCATCCCGAGGCAGAGCCCGAGATAGGGGACGCCCTCCTCCCTCGCGAGGCGAACCGCGCCGATCTTTCCCTCGATTCCCCGGTCGCCGAAGCCGCCCGGGACGAGCAGTCCGTCGAGGTCGCGGTACTCCGGGGGAACCTCTTTCTCGATGCTCTCCGAATCGATGCGCACGACCTCGATCCCGCAATCGTTGGCGATGCCCCCGTGGGTCAGCGATTCGTACACCGATTTGTAGGCGTCCTGCAGTTCGATGTATTTCCCGACCACGCCGATGCGCACCCGGGTCGCCGGGTACTTCAACCGCCGGACCACATCCTGCCAGACCCCCTTGCCCGCGCGTTCGTCGCGCAACCGCAGGCCGCGCACCACCAGCGAATCCAGATTCTCCCGCTGGAGCATGAGCGGGAGTTCGTAAATCGAGGATTCGACATCCTGCTCCTCGATCACGGCCGGGCGCGGCACGTTGCAGAAAAGACTCAGTTTCTGCCGCAGTTCCTCCGGGATGGGCTCCTCCGTGCGGCAGATCAGAATATCCGGCTGGATCCCGATCTCCCGCAGCTTGGCCACGCTCATCTGGCTCGGTTTGCTCTTCAGTTCCCCCGCCGCCTTCAGGTACGGCAGCAGGGTGACGTGGATGAAGAGCCGGTTGTCGTGGCCGATCTCGAGGGCGAACTGGCGCATCGCCTCCAGGAACGGCAGCCCCTCGATGTCTCCGATCGTGCCGCCGATCTCGGTGATCAGTATATCGACGTCCTCGCCGGCGGCGTAAATCCGCTCCTTGATCTCGTTGGTCACATGGGGGATCACCTGCACGGTCTTTCCGAGATAATCGCCGCGCCTCTCCTTCTGAATGACCGATTCGTAGATCTGCCCGGAAGTCAGGTTGTTGAACCGGGTGAGGGTCCCGGAGGTGAAGCGCTCGTAGTGGCCGAGATCCAGATCGGTCTCCGCCCCGTCGTCGAGAACGTAAACCTCCCCGTGCTGGAAGGGGCTCATCGTCCCCGGATCAACGTTGAGGTAGGGGTCGAATTTCTGGATCCGGACGGAAAAGCCCCTCTGCTCGAGAAGCGCGCCCAGGGCCGCGGAGGTCAGGCCCTTTCCCAGAGAGGAGACGACGCCTCCCGTCACGAAGATGAATTTCCCAGAGGCCGCTTCCGTTTTCGCCATGGGACATCCTTCTGCCGGATCGCCGCCGGGAAAGCAACCCCTCTGTCCCGCTTTTTCGCCCGGAGCGGAGAAGCCGCTCTTGCCCTTCGGAAAAGCACCGGTATGTTCGCACCTCTCGCACATCGGGGGGGAGGAGCCCCCCGGCGCATCCGGCGAGACAGATTCCGAATCCGTCCGATCCATCCCCCCGCCACCATCCCATGCCCGACAAACTTTCCGAAATCATGGCCCACAAGCGCCGCGAGATCCGCGATCGCCTTCGACCGGTCCGGCCCGAGGAACTGGACCGCTTCCGCCGGGCCGGCGCCGGCGGACGCCTAGCCCGGGCCATCGCGGAGAGCGAATCCCTGGCGGTGATCGCCGAGGTCAAACGGAAATCGCCCTCGGCCGGAGAGATCGACGGCGGTCTCGACGCGGCGGACCAGGCACGGCGCTACGTCAACGGCGGCGCCGACGCCCTCTCCATCCTCACCGATGAGAAGTACTTCGGCGGATCGCTCCGCGACCTCTGGGACGTCGCCGAACTGCTCCGCGATCACGGGCGGGAAACTCCATGCCTGCGGAAGGACTTCATGGTCGATCCGGTCCAGGTCCTCGAAGCGGCCGAGGCCGGGGCCGCCGCCATTCTCCTGATCGTCCGCGCACTGGCCGCCGACGAGCTGAAGCGACTCCGCGAGGCGGCCGACCGCGCCGGACTGGACAGCCTCTACGAGGTCCACTCGGAAGAGGAGCTGGAGACCGCCCTCGCCCACGACCCGCGGATCATCGGCGTCAACAACCGCGATCTTGCCCGCTTCGTGACCGACATCACGATCAGCGAGCGGCTGATCCCCCTCGTCCCCGACGGCATCCTGACGGTCAGCGAATCCGGCGTTTCCACCGGAACCGAAGCGGCCCGCGCCCGGGAGGCCGGGGCCGACGCGGTGCTGGTCGGCGAGGCGCTCGTGCGGGCCGCGGATCCCGAGGCCCTGGTCCGCGAGTTCAAGGAGGCCTGAGGCGCGCCGGACCCGGATGACACCCGACACCCCGAACCGCGTCCGCGAAGCCCTCGTCCGCCTCGATCTCCGGCCCTCGAAGCGACTCGGCCAGAATTTTCTCTGCGACGGAAACTGGATCCGCAAAGCCGTCGCCGCGCTGCCGCCGGACGTTCCCGTCGTGGAGATCGGTCCGGGCCTCGGCGCCCTCACCGGAGAGGCCCTGCGCCGCGGGCACCCGGTCCACGCTGTCGAATCGGACGAACGCCTCTGCCGCCACCTCGCCGACACCCTCGCTGGGGAGGACTTCCATCTCTCGCACGGGGACGCCGTCGAACAACCGCTCGCCGGCTTCGATCCCGGCGGCGCCCCCTTCGCGCTGCTCGCCAATCCGCCCTTCGCCATAACCTCGCCGTGGTTCGACGCCCTGCTGCAACCCGGGCGGCCACTCCCGGACCCGCTCGCCCTCATCCTCCAGAAAGAAGGAGTCGCCCGGGCGGCGGCCGCCCCCGGCTCGAAGGCCTACGGCCCCACCGCCATCCGGCTCGCCCTCGCCTACGAATTCGAATCGGCCGCCCCCCTGCCCCGCTCCGCCTTTCATCCGCAACCGGGCGTCGATTCCCTCTTCGCGGTCTGGAGAAAACGGGCGCGCCCGCGTCTCCTCCGGCCGGAACAAAGCGCTCTGCTCCGCGCCCTCTTCGGCAACCGCCGGAAAATGCTGCGACAGGGCCTGCGGAAGCATCTCCCGCCGACGGACACCGACCGCTGGCGCGCCGTTCTCGCCCGGCACGGGCGCGACGAAACCGCCCGACCGGAAGAGCTGCCGACGGAACTCTGGCATGAGCTGCTGTGCGGCTGAGGACAGGCCTCCTCCCGCCGGGGGGGCAGCCCGAAGGCCGGACACCATACCGGGCAACGGGGAGGCAGGGCGGCGCCCGCATCGAAAATGCGCGCCGAACCCCGCGCCGGGGTCGCCACGTAGTTGGATCACTTCAGTCGTCCAACCCGAAACGACCTCGCGGAAACGACATTCCCGACAGCTTCCGGCGACGCGGCGGCCGTGTGGACAATGCGGACCGAACGGCAGCCCGGGGTCGCTACGGCAGACGGCAGGCGGGCGTTGAAGCAACCCACCCACAGGGGGGCATGGCCGCCGGGCCCTGGGCTCGCCGATCCCGCATCGGCGATGGGCGGCGCCCGCGGATTTCCGGTTCGCCTTGCCAATCGTCCTTTCCGTGGATTCGATTTTCATCCGATTGAAAATTCCGTGACCTGCCCGTTCGAAAAGAAATTCCCCTCCCAGCTCAACCGGGACGACGCCTTCTTCATGTCCCTGGCCTACAATCAGGCCATCGAGGCGTGGAAGGCGGACGAGGTCCCGGTCGGAGCGGTGATCGTCCTCGAGGGCGAGGTGGTGGCCTCGGCGCACAACGAGGTGGAATCCTCCGCCGATCCGACCGCCCACGCGGAGGTTCTGGCGATCACCCAGGCCGCCCGCTTCCTGGGCGACCACCGCCTCAACGCGATGACCCTCTACGTGACCAAGGAACCCTGCCCGATGTGCTCGGGCGCCACGATCATGAGCCGGATCGGGCGGGTGGTTTTCGGCGTGCCCGACCCCAGAATGGGCTTCCTGGGCTCCGCCGGCGACGTCCGCGATGTCCGCACCCTGAACCATTATCCGGTGGTCACCTCCGGCGTGCTCGCCGAAGAATGCCACGCCCTGCTCCAGGCCTTCTTCGCGGCCAAACGCAAAAGAATCGGGAAATAATGACGCGAAGCGGTTGACGCCCCCCCCGTCCGCACGCATACTGCGGGCCGTTCACCAAACCGAGAACCCAGAAACCAAACCACACACACCATGGCCTACACACTACCTGAACTCCCCTACGCATACGACGCGCTCGAACCGCACATCGACGCACGGACGATGGAGATCCACCACACCAAGCACCACAACACCTATGTGACGAAGCTGAACGGCGCGATCGAGGGTCACCCTCTCGCCGAAAAGCCCGTCGATGAATTGATCGCCGACCTGTCCGCCGTCCCGGAGGAAAAGCGCACGGCGGTGCGCAACAACGGCGGCGGACACTCCAACCACAGCTTCTTCTGGGAGATCCTCAGCGGAACCGGCGGCGGCGGGCCGACCGGCGAGCTGGCCGGGGCGATCGACTCCGAACTCGGCGGTTTCGACTCCTTCAAGAAGGACTTCTCCGATGCCG
Source organism: Puniceicoccaceae bacterium (assembly GCA_046541615.1). Lineage (GTDB taxonomy): Bacteria > Verrucomicrobiota > Verrucomicrobiia > Opitutales > Puniceicoccaceae > Puniceicoccus. The sequence continues at coordinate 4,062 of JBKHCX010000026.1, read as the reverse complement.
CCGCCGGCCGTTTCGGCAGCGGATGGGCCTGGCTCGTCGTCAAAGAGGACGGTTCGCTCGCCATTTGCTCGACGCCGAACCAGGACAGCCCCCTCATGAAGGGCGTTGCCGAATGCACCGGCGCCCCCGTCATCGGACTCGACGTCTGGGAGCACGCCTACTACCTGCACTACCAGAACCGTCGTCCGGACTACATCGAGGCCTTCTGGAACGTGGTCGATTGGAACAAGGCCAACGAGAATTACCTCGCGGCCAAGGCCTGATCCACGCCGCGTTCCGCGGATACTCATCCAAACGTCCCCCGCCGAAACGCTCCGACACGAAGAAACTCGCCATCCGCGGTCGCGTCCAATGGCAATTCGGCTTCGTGTCCCCCGATTCCGGGGTGGAGGACGCGCCCACGAACGACCACACCACGTTCGAAATCCGCCGTCTCCAGATAGGAACCGCGGGCGAACTCCATCAGAACCTGAAGTTCGACGTCCTGGACTCCGACGCGCCCCGCACGATCGGCGTGCAGTCGGGCTACCTCGGCCGCGCCGCGATCGATGACGCCAAGGGCGACCCCAGCGCCGACACCGGCCACTACTGGCAGTCCTGGCACCTCGGCGCCAACCACTACATCGCCGGAAACAACCTGAAGGTCATGGGCGGCATCGCCTACTCGACCCTCGAGAACAACGGCGCCGACCAGGCCGACGCGCTCTCCCTCTACGGCACCCTCCGCATGCGTTTCTAATCCACGCATTCCGATCCGCGCCATCGCCCCGAAAACCCGGGCGGGCCGGTGTGACCGCTCCGCCCGGGTTTTCGGGGCGGGAGGACATGGGGCGGGGCCTGCTCTCTTCTTCTTCCTTGCGCCCCTCGGAAACGCTTTCATTGTTACCACACACGGGGTTCCGTGACAATCGTGGCAGCTTTTGACGAAAACATCGTTCGGGAATACTTCGAGGGAAACGGATTTCTGGTCCGCCAGCTCCGGAAGTATCAGGTCCAGGCACGGAAGAAACGGGCCGACGAGGAGATCGACCTTCTGGTTTACAATCCCGCTCCCGAGGAACCCCCGGCTGCCCGGGGGTTTCAGCTCTTTTCCGCCGACATCCGCTCCATCCACCGCGCCCTGGTCGTCGTGAAGGGGTGGCACACCAGCTCGTTCACCCCCCGGATGCTGCGCCAGAGCGGGAAGATCTTCGATTTCCTCAAGAAGGACGTCCTCGACACGGTCGACCGGTATTTCACCGACGAGAAGGACCTGATCGGCCAGGTCGATCCGATCTCCCGGATTCTGGTACTTCCCGGCCTTCCGTCGAGCGATCCCCACCGGGAGGAATCCATCCGGCTCCTCAAGGATCACGGCATCGATTTCATCGTCACCTTCCGGACCATTCTCGAGAACCTCCTTCAGGGCATCGAGGCCAATTACAACTACCAGAAATCCGAGGCGCTCCACCTCCTGCGCCTTCTGAAGATCCACGACATGATCAAGTCGCCTCAAATGGAGCTTTTCTCGGAAGACAGGCGGAAGCGGTAGTCGGATTGACGCCGAACCCGAAATACCCGAATCTTCCCCCATGCCCTACGATTCGTTCACCGAATATCCTCTCTGGAAGGAAGCCTCCGCTCTCGCCGATTCCGTTTTCGACTTCAGCCGGGAAATCGAGGACTTCTCGATCCGCAACCGGATGACCGGCGCTGCCGTCGATATCCCCTTCCGCATCGGCGAAGCCGCCCAGGCCGAATCCGACGAGGCCATGAGGGATCTTCTGCGGAAGGCGGAGGACCCCGTCAACGAACTGCGGAGCGTCCTGACCGAAGCCAAAGAACAGGGATTCGCCCCCGGGGCGGATTACGAACTCATGCAGGAGCGCTGCCGGAATTTTTTCCACAAGATCCATCTCGAGGCCTCCGCGCCGCAACCGGAATCCGCAACCATCCGCCCGGCGGCCCCGGGGGGCCGCCCCCCGCCTGCGGAAGATCCCCCCGGCATCGACGATTCGGCGGTCATCTGAGCCGCCGGGCGGGCGGGCTCGGAACCAAACTCGGCGGCGGATCAGGGATGGCCTCCCGCCTTTCCGCTGCCTCCGCTCCCGCCGACCCGGTTGCGCGGATGGAACCGGCTGTGCTCGTCGAGCAACCGTTCGCCTTCGACCTTGGTGTAGATCTGGGTCGTCGCGATGTCGGCGTGGCCGAGCATCTCCTGAATCGTCCGCAGATCCGCGCCCCCTTCGAGAAGATGGGTCGCGAAGGAATGCCGCAGGGTGTGGGGCTTCACCGTGGAGGGCAGCCCCGCCCGCTCCGCGTACACTTTGATCATCCGCCAGACCGTCTTGCGGGAGATCGGCCTCCCCCGCTGGCTCAGGAAGACATGGCTGCCCGTCTCCGCCTTGACCAGCGAAGGACGGCCGGCGTGGAGGTAGTCCCGGAAGGCCTTCGAGGCGCTCCCGCCGAGGGGGACGAGCCGCTCTTTCGAACCCTTTCCGAAGACGCGGACGAACCCGTTCTCCAAATCCACGGATTGCAGCAGCAGACCGGTCAGCTCGCTCACCCGCAGGCCCGATCCGTAGAGCAGCTCGAGGATCGCGCGGTCACGGATTCCGTGGGGCGTGGACAGCGGCGGAGCTTCCAGCAAACGGACGGTCTCCGCCACGGTCAGACCGCCCGGCACCTTCCTCCCGTGGCGCGGGCCGCGGACGATCTCGGTCAGGCTCGGATCCCCCCTCTCGCGCTCCCGGTAGGCGGAGAGCCCCCGGAGCGCCGACAGTTTCCGGGCCATCGACGAGGTCTCGAAGCCCTCCCCGGCGAGAAACTCGAGAAACCTCCCGATCGCCGTCTCATCCACCTCCGGCCAGGACCGGCAACCGGAGCGGACCAGAAACGCCCCGAACTGGACGAGATCGTTCTCGTAGCTCCCGACCGTGTTGGGGGAGAGACCGCGCTCCAACTGGATCCACGCGAGAAACTCATCGACGTCCTCCCGCCAGAACGACTGTTCCGCTCCTACTTCCATCGGCGGTTTCCGGGCGAAATCAAACGGTTCATCGGATCGCATTGTCCCCCTGCCCGGCCCACGCGCCAAGCCTGGAATTCCCGGCCGAAAGTACTGGCACCGGAATCGGTTCCGCGCATACGCTGACGATTGATGACCGCCCGAAAGGCCAGAATCCCGACCGAAGGAGCCGGCGGCGAGCCCCTCGCCGGGAATCCCTTCCGCTCCCTCGATCCACCGGATCCTCCCCGGCGCCCTCCCCCGGGGGATGCGGATCCACCGGCGGCCGGCAAAGCCGCCCCCGCCCCCCGCAAGAGCCCGGGCCTCCGCGTGGAGATCCGCCGCGAGAAATCGGGCCGCGGAGGGAAAACCGTGACCACCCTGCGCGGCCTCGCCACCCTGGACCGCTGCTCCACCCAATCCCTCCTTTTCGAGTTGAAGAAAAAGCTGGGCACCGGCGGAGCGGAAATCCCCGGCGGTCTTCAGCTCCAGGGCGACTGCCGCGACAAAGCCGAGGAGCACCTCGCCCGCAGAGGCTTCCGCCCCGTCCGGGCCGGAGGATAAGAAACCCTTCCGGAACCGGACAGCGCCCCGATGGAAGCGCCCGTTCACCCGTCCGGCCTTCCCCGGCGCATCGGCCTGCCTGGTCGGCGGAAACCTCATCCTCCCCCATTCCGCGCCCTGGGGTGGATGACCCCAGCCACTCGACGCAGGCCATTACCGAACATGTCTAAATTCCTTGACCTCCAAAAACTTTTCCAGAAATGGTTGTAATATGCTTGCAAGGGCCTGGCGGATTTGTGAGACTGGTTTCAATATGACCATGAATAGAAAAACTAAAAAACGACCACGTTTGAAACTTGGTGAAGGAACGAAAGCCTTTTACCATCTGATGAGCCGGACCGTGAACGGGGAGAAGTGGTTCGGGGTGCGGGAGAAGGAGTATCTGCGGAAGCTGATCTGGCAGGTGGCGGAGTTCTCCGGCATCCGGGTCATCACCTACGCGGTTATGGACAACCACTTCCACGTTTTCGCGGAGGTGCCGCCCGAGCGGGTGGTGTCGGATGAGGAGATCG
>JBKHCX010000025.1:0-22268 GCA_046541615.1 Puniceicoccaceae bacterium | reverse complement strand
GAGGCGGTGGCCGGGCACGGGGCGGCTGCGGACGGGCTGGCGGTGCTGGCCTGCGGGGGCCTGGCGGGCTACCGGCAGAGCCTCTTCGGGATCGGTGCCGCTCCAAAAGAAGGGAAAGCGGCTATTGATCCCGCGGCGGCGGCGCGGGTGATCGACGAAGAGGGCGGCAGGCTTTCCATGCCCGCAGCCCTTCGGATGCGATGTCGTTATCTGAGCGACAGCCTGGTCATCGGCTCGCGGAACTTCATTTCCGAGGCGCTCAAGCCGCTGGAATCGCGCAGACGACGACCGGTCGAACCCCAGCCCCTCGAAGGAAGGGATTGGGAGGGACTGAACGTTTTCCCGAAGATGCGCCCGTAAACGGTTGTCCGGCTCCGGACCGGGATTCCGGGCACTCCGGAAGGAATTCGCCCGGGATCGCCCGAATCGCATCCCTTCCGGCCCAGCCTGTTCGTTCCGGAAGGCGAATACCCCCCCGCCCGGTCGAACGGGAGGCGTCTGTGCCAGAGCCCGCGGTGATTCGACCGTCTTTCCAGTGACCCCGCATCTTCGACGCACACCCGCGAATCTTTTCCGATCGAGCTTGCCTCCTTTCCGCGCCTTCCCCTAGAAACCACCGGATGACCGATCTTCCCAGGCCGGACGGCCGACAAAACGACGAGCTGCGCACCATCACCTTCGAGCCGGGCATCGCCCCCCATGCGACCGGTTCGGTGCTCGTTTCATTCGGGCGGACCCGGGTGATTTGCGCGGCCACGCTCGAGAAGAAAGTCCCCCGATGGATGCAGGTCCAGAAAGTGGAGGGAGGCTGGGCTTCGGCCGAGTATTCGATGCTTCCCTACTCCACCCACGAGCGGAAGCAGCGGGACATCAACCGCGGGAAGCAGGACGGCCGGGGAATCGAGATCCAGCGCCTGATCGGCCGCTCCCTGCGGGCGGTTCTCGACCTGACGAAGCTGCCGGGTCACACGCTTTGGATCGACTGCGACGTCCTCCAGGCCGACGGGGGCACGCGGACCGCCTCGATCACCGGGGCCTACGTGGCCGGACAGATGGCCGTTCGCCGCCTGATGGCCGACGGGGTGATCCCGCAGAGCCCTTTCCGCGACTCGGTCGCCGCCGTGAGCGTCGGGGTCTTTTATGACACCGCGGTCCTCGACCTCAACTACGCCGAGGACGTCGCCGCCTCGGTGGATTTCAACGTGGTCATGACCGGCTCCGGCCGGTTCGTCGAACTCCAGGGCAGCGGCGAGGAAGCGACGTTTTCCGAGGAACAGCTTGCCCGGCTGATCGGCCTCGCAAAGAAGGGAATCGGCGAATTGACCGAACTCCAGAACAAGGCTCTTCTCTAATCCTCTCCATCCATCCATGAACATCCACGAATACCAAGCGAAACGACTCTTCGCCGAGTACAAGATTCCGGTGCCGCGGGGCTACGCCGCGCAAAGCTCCCGGGAGTGCGAGGCGGCGATCAACCACTTCGGGCGCGATGAGAAGATCGTCGTCAAGGCCCAGATCCACGCGGGCGGCCGGGGGAAAGGCCGCTTCACCGATGGCTTCGAAGGAGGCGTCAAGATCGCGGCCAACTCGGAGGAGGCCCGTGAATTCGCCGGCCGGATGATCGGCAATACCCTCGTGACGAAGCAGACCGGCCCGGCAGGGCGGAAGGTCCAGACGGTTTACTTCGCCGAGGCCTCCGAGATCGAGAAAGAATATTACCTCGCCGTCCTCCTCGACCGTAAGACGGCCCAGACCGTGATCATCGCCTCGACGGAAGGCGGGATGGACATCGAGGAGGTCGCCGAGAAGACACCGGAGAAGATCGTCCGGATTTTCGTGCCGCCGACCCTGGGATTGCGCCACCACCAGGCCCGCCGGGTGGCCTTCGCCCTCGGGTTCGAGGGAAATCTGGTCAAGGAGATGGCGCGGCTCCTCGGCCAGCTTTACCAGCTTTACTGGGAGAAGCACGCGATGATGGTCGAGATCAACCCTCTGGTCCTGACCAAGGGCGGCCACCTCCAGGCCCTCGACGCCAAGGTTTCCTTCGACGACAACGCGGTTTTCCAGCATCCCGAGATCCAGCAGCTGCGCGACCTGAACGAAGAAGATCCGAAGGAGACCGAAGCCGCCCAGTTCAACCTGAACTACATCGCCCTCGACGGAAACATCGCCTGCATGGTGAACGGCGCCGGCCTGGCCATGGCGACCATGGACATCATCAAGTACTACGGCGGGGAGCCCGCGAACTTCCTCGACGTCGGAGGAGGGGCGACCGAGGAACAGGTCACCAACGCCTTCCGCATCATCACGAGCGACCCGAATGTGAAGGGCATCCTCGTCAACATTTTCGGGGGGATCATGCGCTGCGACGTGATCGCCCGCGGAATCATCGCCGCGGCGAAGAACATCGACCTGGCGGTGCCCTTGGTCGTCCGCCTGGAGGGAACCAACGTCGAAGAGGGCAAAAAGCTCCTCGCCGAGAGCGGCCTGGCCCTCCACACGGCCGACTCCCTCTCCGCCGCCGCCGAGACCATTGTCGGCCTCGTCGCGAACGGGACGGATTCCTTCACTCCCGAAATCTGAATTCCAGCATCGATCCGCCATGAGCATCCTCGTCAATAAAGACACCCGCGTTGTCGTCCAGGGCATCACCGGCAAGACCGGCGCCTTCCACACCGAACACTGCATGGACTACGGCACCAACATCGTCGCCGGGGTCACCCCTGGAAAAGGGGGCCAGAAGTTCCGGGACACGGTCCCGATCTTCAACACGCTCGCCGACGCCGTTGAGGAAACCGGGGCGAATTGCTCGGTGATCTTCGTACCGCCGCCCTTCGCCGCCGACTCGATCCTGGAGGCGATCGACGCGAAGATCGACCTGGTGGTCTGCATCACCGAGGGCATTCCGGTCCGGGACATGGCCGAGGTCCGCCGCCGCCTTTTCTTCCACCAGACCCACACCCGCCTGATCGGGCCCAACTGCCCCGGCATCATCACTCCGGGCGAGTGCAAGATCGGCATCATGCCCGGGTACATCCATAAACCGGGACGGGTCGGTGTGGTTTCGCGCTCGGGGACCCTGACCTACGAAGCCGTCTGGCAGCTGACCCAGCGGGGCATCGGCCAATCGACCTGCATCGGCATCGGCGGGGACCCCATCAATGGGACCAGCCACACCGACGCGCTCGAACTTTTCAACGCGGACCCGGACACCGACGCGGTCATCATGATCGGGGAGATCGGAGGCACGGCGGAGGAGGAGGCGGCCGCCTACGTCAAGGAGCACATGACCAAACCGGTGGCCGCCTTTATCGCGGGCACGACCGCCCCCCCGGGGCGGCGCATGGGCCACGCCGGTGCCATCGTCTCCGGCGGGGAGGGCACGGCCGAAGGCAAGATCAAGGCATTGAAGGACGCGGGCATCGAGATCGCGCCGACTCCGTCGGACATGGCGGAGGCCCTGCTGAAAGTTTATTCCCCGGACTGATTCCGGAAACCCGCGCGTGGACTCGGACATCTACCGGGACTGGCTCCCAGGCAATCTCTACTATCTCGTCCATCTGGTGGCCTGGATGGGGCCGGTGGTGGTCCTGCAATGGTTGATCGGGGCCCGGATCCTCCGGCGCAACCTCCGGGCCATCGTCTGGCCCGTCCTGATCGCCGGCACCTACCTGATCGCCACGGATGTCGTCGCCGTCCACCTTGGAATCTGGCACTTCGACCAGGACCTGATTCTGGCCGGTCTGTTGGCGAACCAGCCGCCCGGCTGGGCCTCGTTTCTCGCCAAACCTTTCGGAGTGCCCGTCGAGGAATGGCTCTTTTTCTATCTAACCGCGCTGCTCTGCGCCCAAAGCTTCGTCCTTTTCCTGCCCGAAAGGCACCGCAGGTAGGGGCCGCCCCTTCAGAAACCCATCTCCACCGCGGCCCCCCACACGAGGTGGTCCCGGAATCCGCCATCCTCCCGGCCGGAGTAGCGCAGCCCGAGCGAAACGGCGGCGACCTCGTTGACCGCGTATTGCCAGTCAACCGAGGTGTCGCCGTACCAGAAGCCGTTCTCCGGATCACCCGGGACCTGGTCGCTGTCGGCGTCCCCCGCCCGGCCGGTTCCCAGTGTTGCGCTCCAGACGAGGGAGGCGCGGTCGGTGAGCGCGAAGGTGTGGGCGAGGCCGACCTCGAGAATCGCCTGATCGAAGGTGAAATTGTAGTAACCGTTCAACGACGGACGAAGCGGAAGATCCGCGAAAATCCCGAGAAAGGTTTCTTTTTCCCTATCCGGCGCGGCACCCTCGTCCGGGTGCCAATAGTAGGTGAACCCTGCGCCCAGGGCGAAAACGGGTGAGAGCGGGACGGCGTATCCCGCATAGAAATCCACCTCGTCTTCGGGCTCTCCCCCGAGATTCTGGTTCGCCCATACGCCGGCGAAGGCATCGCCCGGACCGAGCGGATGGCCGGCCTCCAGCGAAGGCTGGAGAGCCGCCCCGCTGCGCTTTTCCCCGCGATAAACGTATTCCGATTCAAACCCGACCATCGCCGAGAGGGAGAGATTGCCGAGATCCGGTCCTCCGGCGCAAAGCACTGCCGGCAGGACGCAAAGAGGAAGCAGGAGGGGGGAGACGCTCTTCATCGGGGTATGGACTAGCACGGATGGGAGCCGATGAAAACGATGTTTCGCCTGGTCGGATACTTTCCCCGATCTTGGAGCGGAACCGCCGCAGGCGCCCGTCCTTCCCGAATCGCCTTGCCAGGACGGCGCGGGGCAATGATTCTTTCGGGGCGATGACAACTCTCCCGAAGGAACCCGCCCCCTCCGCTTGCGACATCATTCTCGCGCTGGATCTGCCGGCCCGCGAGCAGGCCATGCATCTTCTCGACGTTCTCGGGGATCGGCCCAAGCGGGCGAAAATCGGCCTTCAACTGTTCACCCGCTACGGACCGACGTTGATCGAGGCGATCGCCTACCGCGGCTGCAAGGTCTTCCTGGACCTCAAGCTGCACGACATCCCCAACACCGTGGGGCACGCCATCGAAAGCCTGACCCACTGGCCGGTCGAGATGCTCACCGTACACGCGACGGGCGGATCCGACATGATCCGTGCGGCCTGCGAGGCCCGCGACCGGGTGAATCCGGAAATGAAGATCCTGGCGGTAACCGTTCTGACCTCGCTCGACGAGAAGGGAATGGACGAAGCCGGTTTGAAGGGGGATCCGCAGAAGGCGGCCCGCCGGCTCGCGAAGATGGCGCTGAAGGCGGGGGCCGACGGAGTGGTCTGCTCCGCCCATGAGGTGGCGGAGATGCGGGAGCATTTCGGGGAAGAGCCGCTTCTGGTGGTTCCCGGCATCCGGCCCGCCGGATTCGAGGCGGGCGACCAGCGGCGGGTCACCACCCCCGCGGAGGCCGCCCGGGCCGGGGCGAACCACCTGGTCGTCGGCCGGCCCATCATCGAGGCTCCGGATCCGGTTGAAATCTTCGAGCGGATCGACGAAGAGATCGCGGCGGCGGTCCACTGACGCCCTCTCCGATGCCGGACCCGTCCGATTCCACCGAGGCCCGGGGCCGCCCTTCCGACCGGTCCTCGTTCTGCATGGCCGCCATTCTTCTGGCCGCCGGGCGCGGGACCCGGATGAACGGGGTGGTCGGCGACAAGATTCTCGCCCTGATCGAGGGAAAGAGCTGCTTCCGCCGCAGTTTCGAAACCTTTGCCGGATCGGGGCTCTTCGACCGGATCGTGGTGGTTTACCGCGATCCGGCCCAGCGCGCCCTTCTTTCCGACGAAGCCAAAGCCGGCGGGATCGGCTCCATCGACCTGCGCTGGACGGCGGGAGGCGCGAGGAGGCAGGACTCGGTCTTCAACGGGCTGGCCGAGGCCGGGCAGGACACCGACTACGCCTTCATCCACGACTGCGCCCGCCCCCTGGTCCGCCGCGAGGATATCCGCCGGCTCCGGGAGGTCGTTCTCCGCGACAAGGCCGCCACGCTCGGGCACCCGGTGGCGGACACCATCAAGAGGATCGACCGCCGCCGGACGAACCTGCGCAAGTGCCGGCTGAAGGACATCGACCGCCGGGGACTCTGGGCCACCGAAACCCCCCAGTGCTTCGCCTACGAGCTGATCTTCGACGCCTGCCAGAAAGCCCGCCAGGGCAACGCCCTCCACACCGACGATGTTTCCGTGGCCTCGGCCGCCGGGATCCCGGTCTCTTTGGTCGAATCCTCCTTTCCGAATCCGAAAATCACCCGTCCGGCGGACCTCGCCCTGGCCGCCTTCCTGCTCCGGAGTCCCGGACATCCCTCCCAAAGTTCGCCATGACCGCCCTCCCCTTCCGAACCGGCATCGCCTACGACGTCCACCGCTTCGACTCCGCCCGTCCGCTCGTGCTCGGGGGCGTGACGATTCCCGGCGGGCCGGGGCTGGCCGGGCATTCGGACGCGGACGCTCTCACCCATGCGGCGGCCGACGCCATCCTCGGCGCCATCGCCCTGCGGGACATCGGCCACCACTTTCCGCCCGGCGATCCCGCCTGCGCGAACATCGACAGCCGGCGCATCCTGGCCTTCGCGGTCGAACAGGCCGGCGGCCTCGGTTACGAGGTCGCCAATCTCGACGTGATGATCATCGCCGAAACACCGAAGCTGGCCCCGTGGATCGACCCGATGCGGACCAGCCTCGCCCGGACCATGGGCCTGACCCCCGACCGGATTGGAATCAAGGCCACCACAAACGAGGGTCTCGGGTCCATCGGCCGCGGCGAAGGCATCGCGGCGTTGGCGAGCGTTCTGCTGGCATCGAGAACGAGCGAAGAACCAACCGGAGGATCACGGCCGGGGCGGCGGTAGCGCGGCGGCCTCCCCGCCTTCCCGGAGTTCGATGGTCGCGAACACCTTGGGGACGTACATGCGGGTCTCCGCCGGCAGAAACCGCGCGATCCCGTTGAAATCGCTGGCAGCGCGGGACTCCAGGAGCCGTCCGACCCGCCCCTCTCCGGCGTTGTAGGCGGCGAGAACCAGGGGCCAGGACTCGAACCGCTCGTAGAGGTAGCGCAGGTACCCGGCGGCCGCCTCCGCGCTCTTCGCCGGGTCCAGTCGCTCGTCCTCCGGTCGGAGGGACAGGCCCATCCATTCGCCCGTCTCCGGCATGAACTGGAAGAGGCCCCGGGCGCCCACCGGGCTCACCGCCTCCGGATCGAAGGACGACTCCACCTCCGCCAGCCAGACCAGTGCCTCGGGAACGCCCCGGTCCGCGAAAACACCTTTGACCAGGGGGAGCCAGCGGGCCGCTCCGTCCGGGGGACGCCGATCGGCCAGGCGGGTGCGCCAGACCCGCAGATCCATCACATACTCGTCCCGGAAACGATCCACGGCTTCGGGCGGCGGAGGCGCCTTCGCCTCGGCGGCCTTCTCCCGGGCCTCCTCCGCCGACCACCCGGCCACGACCGCATAGTCGTAGCGCTGCAAGAGCCAGGCGGCGTAGTGCCGCCCGCTTTCCGTCTGCGAAAGCGCCGTCAGGACGGGAGGCAGGACCGTACTCAGATCCGCGAGATCCTCGAGCCGGTTCGAGGCCAGCGCCCGTTGCAGACTCCGCACAAGCCCGGCCAGTTCCTCCTCGGTGAAGGCCGGATCGGGCAGTTCCCCTTTCCGCCACGCCTCGCCCATATCCCAGGCGAGATCGATCACCTCGTCCACCTGCTCGCGGGAAACCCGCGGCAGAGGCTGCCCGCCGGATGAAACCGCGCCGGAAAGAAAGGAAAGAGTCGAGAGGATGAGCGGAAGGATGCGCATGGCGGCATCGAAGCACGTCCGCCCCGCGGGAAGCAAGACCCGCGGCGGGCGCCACCGGGAAGACTTTCCACGGCCGGGAGAGCGCCAGCACCGGCAAAACGGCCCGTCCCTCCCGCCAAGCCGTTTCCGGTTGGACGGCGGAAGCGATGATCAGAGCCGGGCGACGACGCGGACCGTCGCGCCGGCCGGGGCCGGCGGGAATGCGGTCGCCCTCGACGGGGCTCGCCGTCCACCGTCAGCGAGCGCAGGCCGTAGCGCAGCTGCATGGCCACGAAGACGGTTTCGCCCTTCTCCCCGAGCCGGATGCAGTCGTTCCAGTCGGCGTGGAGGCCGCAGGGCAGGCCGTGCGCGCCGGAACGTTCGAGGTTGAACTCGATCGCCTTGCGCAGGTGGCCGAGCACACCGGCCTCGCCGGCGTCGGCGTAGGGCAGCGTCTTGCGGTAGAAATCGAGATCGCCCGTCTCCTTCACGTAGGCCGGGACCGCGTTGAAGAACCACATCCCGCCGTCCCGGTCCACCCCCGGTTCGTCCGCCATGTTCACGTTCAGGCCGTGATCCACCAGGAGTGTGTGCCCGAGACCGAACTGCAACTGATTCGCCACCAGGGGGATCTCCATGGCCTGCTGGATCAGCGCCATATGGGTGGGATTCTGGTTGCTCACTCCGAAATGGCGGAAACGGACAGAGAGGTGGAGCCGAGCGGAATTCTTTTCATGTTTCCATCATTATCCGAAAGAGCGTTCGTTCAATCGGAAAAGGCGGCGTGGAAAGACTCCCGGGAAGCAAGGTTCGGCGAAGAGGCTTCCCGATCGCGCACATGATCCGGGGAGGACTCCGGACGCGGGTTTGCTTCGTCTCGCTGGGTGGATTCGACACCCACAGCAACCAGCAATACCGCCAGGCGCGCCTGCGCCACGAAACCGATTTCCGGAGCGTCTATGCGACCCTCCTGGAGGAGTGGCTCAACTGCCCCTCCGAACCCGTTCCCGGACGTCGTTTCGAACCCCTGCCCATCCTCCGGCCGGCCGCGGGCTGACTTCCCCGGCCGCTCGAGCCCGGCCGCTCGAGCACCGGTTTCCGCCAACGCGTTCCGAATCCACAGAAACGCCGCGGGACAGGAGTGTCCCGCCTCCCCCGCTGCCGCATCCCCCCCGCCGGAGGGTGGACACTCCCGTCCACCCATTCCCGCCAATCCGTTCCGAATCTTCCTTTTCGCTTGACCCGGGGCGTCCGATCTCCCTTGATCCCGTCTATTCCATCAAAACAGGAAGCGTCCGCGCGCCGCTTCCACTCTCACTCGAACAACCAGCAAATCTCCAATCGAAAGCACCGCCGGCACCTGCGCGTGACCGGTCTCCCCTATCTCATTTTTTCAATCTTTCGTCGCGGTCGCGGTTTGCCGGTTTCGTTTTTCGGACTCCGAACCGTGCCGCTGATGAAATCACCATGGCGGGTCTGGAAAACGCCGTTTCCGATCCGTTCATTCTCAATCCGGCGTATCAATAGACAAGGACAACAAGTGGACATCTACGTGGGAAATCTTCCCTACAGCATCGACGGAACCGAGCTCGAGCAGCTCTTTGGAGAATACGGCACCGTGGATCGGGTTTACCTGATCTCGGATCGCGAAACCGGACGCCCCCGCGGCTTCGGATTCGTCACCATGAACAACGCGGACGAGGCCCGTGCGGCCATCGAAGCGCTCGACGGCCACGAGGTCGGCGGCCGCGCCCTCAAGATCAATGAAGCCCGCCCCCGCGAGGAACACGGCGGCGGCGGCGGCGGCGGCCACGGTGGCGGCCGCGGCGGCCGCGGCGGCGATCGGCGCGGGGGTCGCTGACCCGCATCCCCACCCGGGGAAACGTTTTCCCTGAAAGGAGAAAGCCCGCTTCGGCGGGCTTTTTCTTTTTCAGGGCCAGTGGTGCTTCGGGTAGCGCCCCCGCAGTTCCTTCCGGATCGCCGGATAGCTGGTCTTCCAGAAGTCGGGCAGATCGGTGGTGACCTGGACCGGGCGTCCGTTGGGCGCGAGCAGTTCGAGGACCGCCGGGCAGCGACCTCCCGCGAGAGTCGGATGGCGGCCGAGGGCGACGGCCTCCTGGATGCGCAGCGCGATCTTCGGCCGCGCCGGGTCGGTGTAATCGACCGCCACGGGGCGCTTGCGGCCGGGCACGGCCAGATTCTCCGGGGCGAGTTCGTCCACGAGCGCCCGGTGCTCCGGGCCCAGCCACTCCCGTAGGGTGGGAAGGATCTCGGCGTTGCGGAACTCCTTGGCGGTGGAGGTCTCCAGGGCGATCATTTCGAGAACCGTCCGTTTCGCCTCCCGGTCGAAGCCGGGGATCCCGTATTCGGGATAGTGGAGCCGCAGGAACTCGACGCGGGACACCCACCGGTCCGCGGCGGACGTCCACTTCCGCAGGGGGATCCGCCCCCCGAGCGCCTCTCCGGCGAAGTAGCCCGCCCGCTCCGCCGGCGAAGCCGGGCCGAGGGTGGTCCGCTCGATCTCGATGGCGCCGAGAGCGAGGGTCTCCTGCCGCAGGACGTTTCCCGCCGGGTCTTCGAAGACTCCGGTCCGGCGCTCGCAGTCATCGCCGAAGGCCTCGCGGATCCAAGCCGGTTCGAGGTTGACCACCCCGCAGAGGACGGCGGTCCGCGCGCCCTTCACGACCAGCTCCTTCTTGTCGAGGGCGAGGATCCATTCGCCCGCGGCCACACGGGCCCGGCGGTCGATCCGGGCCGACGATCCGTCGCGGCAGAGGAAGGCGGCCGCACCCCGGTTGATCCGGCGGGCCACCCGGTCGGGATAACCGGCCAGACAGCTCTGCCGGAGACGGGACGCGGCTTCGGCGGGGTCCGCCGATCCGGGAGGCAGGCCGCGGGCGATGCGGGCGGCCTGCCGGAGAACCTGCCGCGCCACCGCAGGGCGCGCGCCTTCCCCACGCGCCGGGGGGCGGCCGCTCTCCACGGCGGCGAGCAGCCGGAGATCCGCTTCAAAGTCCGCCTGATCGTCCCGCCGCACGAAGTCCTCCTCGGCGGACGAACCGGGACGGAAGAGAGGATCCTCGTCGATGAGCGCGGCCAGCCGGGCGGCGGACGGGCCGACGCCGCGCCGCACCCCTTCGACAACCATCGCCCCGAGCCGCGGATGCAGCGGCAGGGCCGCCAGTTCGCGGCCAAGGGCGGTCGGTTCGCCCCCGGCGCACGCCCCCAGTGTTTCGAGCAGCGAGCGGGCCTGCGCGAGGTTCGCCGCCGGCGGGGGATCGATCCACGGAAAGTCCGCCGGGTCGAGGTCGCCGGTCATCGTGCGGAGCAGCCATTCGGAGAGATCGAGCCGCAGGCACTCGGGGGGGTCCTCCATGGCGAGATCCCCCTCCTCCCCTTCGCTCCAGAGCCGCTGGCACAAACCGCGGTCGGTCCGGCCCGCGCGGCCGGTCCGCTGTCGCGCGGAGAAGAGGGAGACCCGGACCGTCCGCAAGGCGTTCAGCCCCCGGTTCGCGTCGTGGTCCATCCGCCGTGCGAGACCGGCGTCGACCACCGCACGTACTCCCTCGACCGTGAGGCTGCTCTCGGCCAGATTGGTGGCCACGACCACCCGCGGCCGCGGTCCGGCGCGGATCGCGCGGTCCTGTTCCTCGGGGGTCTGCTCCCCCGTCAGCGGAAGCACGTCCCACCCTCTGGTCAGCGGGCTCGCCGCGAGCGTCTCCACGGTGCGGCGCACCTCGCGGTAGCCGGGCAGAAACAGCAGAAAACCGGGCGGAACGCCCTCGCGGATGAGCGAGAGGGTCGCCGCGGCGGTTCTCTCCACGACGGTCTTCTCCTCGAACCGGGTCGGGCGCGGGGTGTGCCGGATCTCGACCGGGTACAGGGGCGAGCGCACTTCGATCAGGCGCGCGTCCGGCCGGATGCGGCGGATCGCGGCGGGGTCGAGGGTCGCCGAGAGCACGCCGACCCGCAGATCCGGAAACCCGCTCCGGCGGGCGGTCAGGATTCCGAAAATCCAGTCGGTTTCGAGCTGCCGCTCGTGGAATTCGTCCAGAAGCACCGCCCGGTAGTCCCGGAGGGATCCCGGATCCTCCAGCAGTTGCCGGAGGAACACCCCCCGGGAAACGTATTCGACGCGCGTGGCGCGGGAGACCCGCGAATCGAACCGGACCCGGTAGCCGATCCGCTCCCCGGGCGCGCACCCCTCGCCGGCGGCGACCCGCAGGGCGAGGGAGCGGGCCGCGATCCGCCGGGGCTCGATGCAGGCGATCCGTCCGCCGGGGTGATCCGCCGCGAGAAAGAGCGGTACGCGGGTCGATTTGCCCGTGCCCGGCGGCGCCAGCACAATGGTCATACCCGGCCGGCGAAAGGAGTCGCGGATCTCAGCCCGGTGCTCGTCGATCGGCAGATCCATCCGCGGTTCTCTTCAGGGCGGTGAAGTGCGGCACGAGCGCCGGATCGAACTGGGTGCCCGCGTGGGCCTCCAGCTCGGCGAGGGCTTCGGCGGGCGGACGCGGCCCGCGGTAGGGGCGGCCCGCCGTCATGCAGTCGTACACATCGGCGATCGTCACGATGCGGACCGCAAGCGGAATCCGCTCCCCGCCGATTCCCTCCGGATAGCCGCCTCCGTCCCAGCGCTCGTGGTGGAAAAGCGCGACTTCGGCGGACAGCCGGAACAGCTCGTGGTCCACGCCGGAGAGCAGCCGGTGCCCGAGAACCGTGTGGGCGCGGACCTCGCGGATCTCCTCCCCGTCGAGTTCCCCCGGTTTGGAGAGAATCTCGTGGGCGATACCCACCTTGCCGATATCGTGGAGCGAGGCGGCCCACCAGACGGCCTCCCGCTCTCTCCGATCCAGCCCGAGCACCCGGGCCAGGGCGAGCGACTCGGCGGCGGTCTTCGCCAGATGCAAGGCGAAATCCGGCGAGCCCATGCACGCCAGCGCACGGATGCTGCGGAGAGACGCCCGCGCCAGTTTTTCAGACGCGCCGCACCCGGGCCCGGCGAGTTCCTCCTCGAAAGCGGGCGGAAAAAACTCCTCCACGGTATCCATTCCCTCAGACCGCGGAGGCATCTTCGCGGAGTTTCTTTTTCGCCCGTTTGTTTTCGTAGAGGCGGCTGTCCGCCTCGTTCAGCGCTTCGTCGAGGGAAATCTTCTCACCCGGATCGACCCGGCGGTAGCCGTAGCTGGAAAGGATGGGGAACGGAAGGCGCCCGTCGGTGTTGAAACGATCGAGAGCGTTTTCGAAAATCCGGATGATCTCGTCCGAATCCCGTGCCTTCGCCCCGCCCACGAAAGCGACGAACTCGTCGCCGCCGACCCGCGCCACGGCGTCATCGCGCCTGAAGGTGGTTTTGAGAATGTCCGAAAAGGCCCGGAGGGCTTCATCCCCTTTCTCGTGGCCGTGGAGGTCGTTGACCGCCTTGAAATCGTCGAGATCGAAGAAGAACAGGAGCGCGCCGCCGCCCTGCGAGGCGAGAGTCTCCTCGAACTGGCGCTCGGCCACCGCGAAGAAACCCCGCCGGTTGTACAGCCCCGAAAGCTCGTCGATCACGGAGAGGCGGCGCAGGGTGGACCACATCCGGTGGCGCTCCCGCGCGTAGCGCAGGGCGCGCAGAAGGATGCGGTCGTTGTACTCGCCTTTCACCAGATAATCCTGCGCGCCGAGCTGCACGGCCCGCACGCCGATCTCCTCGCTCTCGTTCCCCGTCAGAACGATGACGGGCTGCTTCACGGCGATCTCCACACAGTGTTCGAGGGTCTCCTCGGTGTTGCTGTCGGGGAGGTTCAGGTCGAGAAGGACCACATCGAAGGTCTTCTTCTCCAGGGCGGACTTCGCCGACGACATCGTGGTGGCGAGGGTCGTCCGCGCCTCCAGACCCCGGCCCTTGCCCAGGATCAGGCGGACGAGCTTGGCGGCAAGGGGATCATCCTCGACGAGGAGTATGTTCAAAGTCGTTTCCACCGGCGCCCACCATACCCCGCCCGAACCCCGTGACAACCCGTAAATTTTCCCCGGCGGCCTTGACACCCGGCGTTTCCCCGACTCCTTCGGTTCCCTAACCTCCGACCATCAACCCATGTACAACAACGAAACATTCCCTCCGTTTTCCCTCCGGCGCCTGATGAGGACCTGCTTCGGCGAAGGCCGGGGCGAGAAGCTCTGCATCCTCATCGATCTTCCGGATCCGAAGGAGATCGAAAACTTCCGTTTTCTCTCGGACGAATCGCTCTCGATCCAGAACTACGGGTACGAAGTCTTCTACAAGGGGTTCCGCGACGGGGATCTCGAAGCCCTCAACTACACGGGCGGGGAGATTTTCGCCTACCGCGAGTCGGGCGGCAGCAACCTGGATTTCGACGACGACTGCTACGATCCCTCCGGGCGTCGGCTCAGCCTGGAGAAGGACGTTTACCCGAACTACGGAATCATCCTGACCGTCTCCACTTTCTCGGCCACCGCCCCGCTCACGGCGCAGGCCAAGAAGTTCGGCTTCCGGGGGGCGACCCTGCACGGCCTGAACCAGATCATCGTCGAAACCGGGCTCTCCGTCGATTACGAGCGGGTCAGCGAGGAAGCCGAGGCGCTCCGCCTCGGCCTGACGAAGGCCGACCGTTTCGAGATTGATTTCGAAGTCGAGAACCAGGTCACGACCCTCACCCTGCGCACCGACGGGCAGGAGGCGCAGAAAAGCCACGGCCTCTGCCCGCGCGGGAAGCCCGACGTCGCCAATCTTCCGGCGGGCGAGGTCTATTTCGTGCCGACCACCGGCAGCGGCAAGTTCCCCTTCAAATACGACGAGGAGACCCTCGGGATGCTCACCGTGGAAGACGGGAGAATCGTCCGCTCCCGCCTCCTCTACGGGGACTACGGAAAGATCGAGGAGCACAATGCGAAACTCGGGGACGATCCGATGACCGGCGCGCTCGGCGAACTCGGCTTCGGCACGCAGCGGCTTCCGTTTTCGGGGCGCGACATCCAGGATGAGAAGATCCTGGGCACCTGCCACATCGCCACCGGTCGCGACGACCACCTCGGCGGCCACCTCACCCCGGACCTCTTCAAGCACCGCGAGAACGCCTCCCACGACGACGTTCTCTACGCGCCCCACAAGACTCCCGAGATCAAATTGAAGCAGATCCGGATGTACCGCGACGGCGAGGAAACGGTGATCCTCGAGAACTACCAACCGGCGCCCTACATGCTGCGGTTGCTGGAGTCCGCCGCTCTCTCCGCCTGACCGGCGCTCTTCGGCACGTGGACGTGGGCGCGGGCGACACCGGTGCGGTGGACTACGAGTCGGACCGCCTGACTTCCGAGTATCTGCATTTTCACTACGGAACTGCGGCCGAGGTCCTCCCGTGGAGCGGGTTCGCCGCCCCGGCCCTTTCCTACGCCGAAAGGGTCGTGGCCGGGCGGTTCCCGGCGCGGCCCGCCGGACGCGGGCTGGATGTCGGCTGCGCCGTCGGGCGCTCCGCCTTCGAGATGGCGCGCTGGTGCGGCGAGGTGGTCGGCGTCGATTACTCGGCGAAATTCATAGAGGCGGCCGAGACCCTCCGCTCGGGCGCCGCGATCCAATACCGGATGAAACTGCAGGGCGAGCGCGAAAGCACCTTTTCCGCCCGCATGCCCGACGGGGTCGATCCGGATCGGATCCGCTTCGCCGTGGCGGACGCCCATGCCCTGCCCGAAGATCTCGGCTCCTTCGACTGGGTGCTCGGGGCGAACCTGCTCTGCCGTCTCCACCACCCCCGCCGTTTCCTCGACTCCCTTCCCCGGCTGGTCAATTCCGGCGGAACCCTCGTTCTGAACTCCCCGTTCACCTGGATGCGGGAGCACACCGATCCGGAGGAATGGATCGGCGCGCGCAGGGGCGGCCGCGACTCCGCCTCCGAACTCGCGGAGCTTCTCGAAGCGGATTTCGAACTCCTGGACGTGTGCGACATGCCCTTCCTGATCCGCGAAACCGAGCGGAAGTACCAACTGACCTTCGCGCACTCGGCGAGATGGCGGCGAAGATAGGGGGCGGTCGAGGAGATCCGGGCGCCGTCCCGAACCGGGCCGTCCCTACCCGGCCACCGAAATCACCTTCCCGCCGATCAGCTCGCCCTTCCCCGGTTCGGGACCGCTCCAGTCCCCCCGGATCGCGATCCGGGCCGCGCAGGCGGTTTTCAATTCCGGCCCCGCCCCGGTCAGGTGTTCGAGCAACAGGCTCAGCCCGGGATTGTGGCCGACCAGAGCGACCCGCCCCGCCTCGTCCGGAAGATCGGCCAGGACCCGCAGGAGATCGCCGGGCGGGGCCTCGTAAACCGCGGGCCGGAGCTGGAACCGGTCCCAGTCCAGATTCCAGGCCTTTCGGAGAAACAGCGCCGTATGGTAGGCGCGGACGGCCGGACTGGTGAGCAGGCGGTCGGCGGGCGCGCATTGCGCGGCGAGGGCCGCGGCCGCCAGGGGCGCTTCCCGGAGCCCCCTCCCGTTCAAAGGCCGGTCGAAATCATCCAGCTCATCCCGGGCCCAGGAGGACTTGGCGTGGCGGAGCAGGATCAGCTCTTTCATCTACCGTCCGCGCCGCCCTTCCGCGAACGCGTTCCGGATGCGGTCCATGTCGGTGTGCTCGGTCACGATCTCCTGGATGATCGGAATCTTGTCCTTGTCCGTGGGCTGGGTCTTGACCGTCATGTTGTTGATCTTCGAGGCCACCGTGTAGCTGTCCTCGCTGCAGATCACAACGGGTATCTCGGTCATGCCGATCAGATCCATGAGCTTCGGGTGGGGCAGGATGTTCCGCGTGAGGATGATTCCCGAGACGACCTGCTTGCGGGAGATGTTCGCGCTCGCGATGGCCGAGAAAAGGACGTCTTCGCGATCGCCGGGCGTGATGATGAGGACGCCCGGCTGGATGTAATCGACGACTCCCTTGGCCGTCATGGCACCGATGACCACGCGCAGGATCCGCTCCTTTTTTCCGTATTCCGCCCCGTTGAGCCATCGCCCGTTGATCTCCTTGACGACCTGCGAAAAGGTCGGGGCCTGGAGGCGCTTGCGCAGGGGAAGCGCGCCCAGCAGGGGGATGCCGAGGCGCTCCAGGCCCTTTCCGGCGTACTCGCGGATGAGATCCAGTTTCTCGGGCAGCACCTTGTTGAGGATGGCGCCGATGACATCGACGCCGAACTGGTCGAAAAGCGCCTTGTTCATGGCGATCTCATCCACGGGCGCGCCGATCCCCCCCTCGGACACGATGATGGCCTTGGCCCCGAGGATTTTCGCGATCGCCGCGTTGGACAGATCGAACACCGAGCCCACCCCGGCGTGGCCGCTCCCCTCGATGATGATGTAGTCGCGTTCGAAGGCCGCCCGGTCGAAGGCCCGGCAGATCAGATCGACCAGGTGCTCGAGTTTCCGCCCGGGATGGTCGAGATACCAGCGGGTCATCCTGCCGTCGATGGCGACCGGGCTGGCGGACCCGATGGGTGCGTCGAGGTTGTAAACCGAGTCGAAGAGGAGGGAATCCTCGTCGATCTTCTGCCCGTCCACCTGGACGAACCGCTGCCCGATGGGCTTGATGTAGCCGACCCGGGAGGAGTAGTTGCGCATCGCCCCGAAGAGCCCGAGGGAGGTCGTGGTCTTGCCCTGGTTCTGCCGGGTCGCGGCCACGAAAATCCGCTTCGTCGTCGAGTTGAGGGGCGACGATATCAGCGGCTCGGACGGCCCGGCGAAGATGGACATCGAGTAAGGCGAATCGTAGCGCGCCTCCTCCCCCTCCGGATTCGTCCGTTGCGAGGCCCCGCTCATGAGGAAGCCCCGGGCTCCATCGGGTAAAGGAAGCCCCGGTCGATCGCCTGCGCGCACACCAGAACGGCCGTGCCGAAGATGTCGTGGGCGCTGGCCCCGCGGCTGATCTCGGCGGCCGGTCGGCTGAGCCCGCTGAGAATGTGCCCGTAGCAGTGCGCCCCGCCCAGGATCTGGATCATCTTCGAGCTGATGTTTCCGCTGTTCAGGTCCGGAAAGATCAGCACGTTGGCGCGTCCGGCCACTTCGCCGCCCACTTTCTTCGTCTCGGCCGTGGCCGGGTCTAGGGCGGCGTCCACCTGCAGGTCGCCGTCCAGCTCGATCGGCCACTGGTTGGCGAGAATCCGCTTCTGGGCCATCTCGGTGGCCGAGCGGACCTTCAGAACCGACGGGTTCCGGGAGTTGGCGTTCTTGGTCGTATAGCTGAGCATGGCCACCCGGGCCACCTCGTTGGTGAGATGGTGCCGGATGAGCGCCGCCGTCACGGCGATGTCGCTCAGCTGGTCCGGGGTGGGATCCGGGACGACCGCGCAGTCGGAGAGGAACAGCTCCGCCCGGTGGGAATCCTCGTCGAAGTCGAGGATCTGGAGCGAGGAAACGGTCTCGACCCCCTCCTGTTTCGGAATGATCTTGAGCAGGGGCCGGATCGCGCTGGAGGCGGAGCTGGTCGCCCCGGAGAGAATCGCGTCGGCCTGCATGGTCGCCAGCATGAGGGTCGCGAAGTAGTTCGTGTCGGCGACATAGTCGCGGCACTCGTGCTCCGAAAGGCCCCGGAAGCGGCGCAATCCCTGGAACCGTTCGATGAAGCCGACGAACTCGTCGCTCCGCCGCGGCTCGATCACCCGGATGTGGTCGAGCGAGATTCCGAGCCGCCGGGCGTTGCTCTTGATGAGGGCCCGGTCGCCGAGAAGAATCGGCACTCCGAGCTGCCTCGAGGCGAACAGCCGGGCGGCCTGGATGATGCGGGGGTCGCTTCCCTCGGGGAAAACGATCCGCTTGGGATGGCGGGCCAGTTTCTCGGTAAGTTTCTGGATGAGTGGCATAACTGAAAAGACAGGGAAAAGAGGGTCGCGAACCGGCGAACCCTTGTATTGATAGTGAGAACGGAAGATGCCGCAATCCTTCCGCAAAGTCATGCGAAAAAATTGGCAGTCGATCCTCACGGTCTCCGGCTCGACCCTCGGCTCCCGGGTCTTCGGATTCCTCCGGGACATTCTCGTTTACGCGCAGCTGGGGCTCAGCCAGACCAACTCGGCCTTCCTGCTCGCGTTCACCCTGCCCAATCTTTTCCGAAGACTCTTCGGGGAGGGCGCCCTCGGTTCGGCGCTCATCCCCGTTTTCGCCGAAGAGAACACCCGGGGCGGCCGGGATCCCGCCTTCGCCCTGCTCAACCGCACCCTCTCCCGCGCGCTTCTCCTGCTCCTGGCCCTGACCCTCCTGTGCGGTCTGCTCGTCGCCCTCCCCCTCTCCGCCGGGGCGATCGACGAGAACCGCTACGGCGAGGCGGCCCGGCTCGGATTGCTGCTCTTCCCCTACGTCCTGCCCATCTGTCTCGCCGCCCTGCTCGCCGGGGCTCTCCAGGTGCTCGGCCGGTTCTTCACCCCCGCGATCACCCCGGTCGTTCTCAACCTCTGCATGATCGCCTTCCTCGGCGGCCCGGGCATCTGGTTCGGCGAAACCACCTATGAGAAGGCGCTGTGGCTCTCCATGGGGGTTCTCGCCGGCGGGCTGCTGCAATTTCTCCTGCCGGCGGTCGATCTGCGCCGCCGGGGATGGCGGCCCCGCCTCGATTTCTCCGGCGATCCGGCGCTTGGCAAGCTCCAGCGGCTGTTCGTGCCTGCCATCGCGGGCGCGGCCATCCTGCAGGTCAACATCCTCGTGTCGCGCAGCCTCGCCTTTTTCGTGGACGACGACGGGGTCGCCCTGCTCTACCTAGCCGCCCGCCTCGTCGAGCTGCCCCTCGGAATTTTCGGAATCGCCGCCGCGACCGTCCTCTTTCCCGAGTTCGCCCGGCACTTCTCCGCCGGCGGCCGGGCCGCCTTCCGCGATGCCTACCGCTCCGGTTCGGCGCTGGTCGCCGCCGTTACGTTGCCCGCCTTCATCGGCCTCGCCGTGCTCGGAGATCCCATTCTCCGGGCCGTTTTCGCCTGGGGGCTCTTCGACCCGGACGACGCCGCCCGCGCCGCCCCGGTGCTCGCGCTCTTCGCGGCCGGACTCCCCTTCTACGCGCAGGCCACCCTCCTCACCAAAGCCCACCAGGCCCGCCAGGACATGAAGACCCCGGTCCGCGTGGCCGGATGGGTGCTCCTGGCCAACCTCGCCCTGAGCCTCGCCCTGATGGGACCCTTCGGCGTCCACGGGCTCGCGGCGGCCAACACCCTGGCGGCGGCCCTGCAGGTCCTTCTCCTCCACCGGCGCATCCGGCGGACGGACGAGCCCGGCCTCTCCTGGCTTCCGACCGACCTCTGGAAGGTCCTCTGCGCCTCCGCCGTTCTGCTGGCGGGGCTCCTTCTGTTGCCGCCAGCGGACCCCGCCGCCCCGAAGACCGCGCTCGCGCTCCACCTTCTCTGGGTCATCCCCGCCGGAGCCGGCGCCTGCGCGGGCGTGCTCCTGCTCCTGCGGTTCCAGCCGCTGGACGGTCTTCTTTCCCGGAAGCGGCGCAATGGGTGACCCCGTCGGAAACGCCCGCGGGCCGATTCCGTCGCCACCATGAAAACCACCGAAACCCGATTCCTCATCGTCGGCGGGGGGCTGGCCGGCCTCCTGCTCGCCTGGCGCCTCCGAGAACACGACGTAATCGTCCTCGGCGGCGCCTCCCTTCCCCCCGCCTCGGACGTGGCGGCCGGCGTCCTCAACCCGGTCACCGGGCGGCGCCTGACCCGGATGGACGACTTCGCCGCCTTCCGCGACGCGGCGCGGGAAACCTACCGCGCCATCTCCCCGCGAGACGCCCACTACCGCGACACCTTCATCCGCCGCTACTTTCTTGACCCGGCCGAAATCAGCCGGTTCGAGGAGCGGCGGCGGGAGCACGGATACGACCGGTTCCTCGGGGAACGGGACGCCCCGGGCGCCGGACATCCGGCGGTCGCGGACCCGCTCGGCAGCTTCCGTATCGAAGGCGTCGGCCACGTCGAGCCGCCGCCGATCCTCGGGATCATCCGCGATGGCCTCGGGCCGCGCCACCTGCCCGCCGACGCCGACTGGCGCACTTTCGACTCCCCGGCCGGCGGACTCTCCCTGAACGGAATCCGCGCCCGCGCCGTCATCTGCTGCGAAGGGGTCGGTGTTCTGCGCAACCCCCTGTTCCGCTGGCTGCCCTTCCGCCCGGTCCAGGGTGAGACGCTCGAAACCCGGATCCCGGGGCTCGCCCCGTTCCCGGAGATCCTGCACCACGAGAAATGGATCCTCTCGCTCGGCGGCGACCGCTTCCGCATCGGATCCACCTACCGCCGCACCGCGACGCGGCGCGAGGGGAGCGAGGCCGACTCCGCCCCTCCGCCGCCCGGGCCGACCGAGGAGGGTCGGCGCGAACTGCTGGCGGCCGCGCGCCGCATTCTCGACCTGCCGGGCGATCCGGAGGTTCTCGACCACCGGGCCGGCATCCGCCCGGCCAGCCGGGACCGACTGCCCTACCTGGGCCCCCACCCCACCCGACACAGGCTCTTCATCTGCAACGGTCTCGGCTCCAAAGGCGCCCTCCTCGCCCCCCTCCTCACCGCCCGCCTCGCCGAACACCTGACCGGCGGCGCCCCGCTCCCACCGGAATTCCTCCCCTCCCGTATGATCGCCCGCGGCTTCCGCCCGTGAATCGGGTCCGCGGTCCGGATCGCGGGGTGTGGTTGAGACTGCGGGCCATCGCTGGCCCGAGGTTCCGCAGCTAGTCAGAACGTCCGGCTCCAACCGAACGACTTGCGGAAGAAATCGGCTATCTCTCCACGACATGCCCCTCCATCCGGCACGCTCCACCAAGCAAAGGCCTTCCCGGAACGTCCGCCCCGGATCCCAATCGATCTCTTCGTCCAACCGCGCAACCCCGGCCAGACAGTTCTTATATTGAGACAAGTTCTCACCGAGCGTTGATTGGACCTTCGCCTTAATGCCTGGGATGGCCAGGAAAGACCGAACATCGAAACCCACGGTTTGAATCAAACCCGCCATATCCGTCCGGAACCGATTTGCCCGAACGTATTTGCCCGGGTCGAAAAATAATTGTCGCCCAAAAACAGAATATCTTTCTGCGGTCGGAATTTGGCTTGTGTCTTCCTGCGGATCTGCGAAACTGGGCCCATGAAAATGAAATCCAAAAATAGTAGAAGACCTCGCCTCAAGCTCGGTGGAGGCACGAAAGCCTTTTACCATCTGATGAGCCGGACCGTGAACGGAGAGAAGTGGTTCGGGGCGAGGGAGAAGGAGCACCTGCGGAAGCTGATCTGGCAGGTGGCCGAGTTCTCCGGGATCCGGATCATCACCTACGCCGTGATGGACAACCATTTCCACGTTTTCGCGGAGGTGCCGCCCGAGCGGGTGGTGTCGGATGAGGAGATCGTCCGGCGGTTCGCGGTGCTCTATCCGGAGGTCACCCCGTGGCAGCCGCTTTCGACCGATGCACTTGCCGAGCTGCTCGCGGAGAACGACGAACGGGGACAGGCGCTGCGGGAGAGTCTCCTGGCCCGCATGCACGATGTCTCCTGGCTGATGAAGACGATCAACCAGAGGTTCG
>JBKHCX010000024.1:0-23053 GCA_046541615.1 Puniceicoccaceae bacterium | reverse complement strand
CGAACCTCTGGTTGATCGTCTTCATCAGCCAGGAGACATCGTGCATCCGGGCCAGGAGCCCCTCCCGCAGCGCCTGCCCCCGTTCGTCGTTGGCGGCGAGCAGTTCAGCGAGCGTATCCGCCGAAAGCGGCTGCCAGGGGGTGACCTCGGGATAGAGCACCGCGAAGCGGCGGACGATCTCCCCGTCGGGCACCACCCGCTCGGGCGGCACCTCCGCGAAAACGTGGAAATGGTTGTCCATCACCGCGTAGGTGATGATCCGGATGCCGGAGAACTCGGCCACCTGCCGGATCAGCTTCCGCAGGTACTCCTTCTCCCGCACTCCGAACCACTTCTCCCCGTTCACGGTCCGGCTCATCAGATGATAAAAGGCTTTCGTCCCTTCACCGAGCTTGAGGCGAGGCCTTCTCTTTGTGTTCTTATTTTTCGTTATCATAAATCCAGTTTCGCAGGAAGACCAGTTTTGACCAAGACCAAAACAAAAAACAGGGTGAGGTCAAGGTCAAAAATTTTTTGATCCGTTCAGGTATAAATGGGAACTAAGCAAGTTTTACAAACCCGAAAGAGGGCTCAAGAAAATTTTTACCCGGCAAATAAAAGAAGAAACCGATATTTTGGGCATGGTGTTTTCATTTGAGTGCCCCCGCCGCCCTTGGCCACTTGTTTCAATATCAAGATCAATAAAGAATCTACCCGATCCGGAATTCTTTGCCTGTGTCGGGCTACCATGACATTCGAAAAAGACGCGCCACTGTGGAGTATGAGCCGAGCATGGTGGTGCTCAAGAAACTGACGCTCCGAACTGACCCTCCGCACCGTGGGTCGCGAGGAATTCGAGCGGGCGGGCCGTCTTTT
This sequence comes from Puniceicoccaceae bacterium, assembly GCA_046541615.1. GTDB lineage: Bacteria > Verrucomicrobiota > Verrucomicrobiia > Opitutales > Puniceicoccaceae > Puniceicoccus. The sequence goes on along the minus strand of JBKHCX010000024.1, from coordinate 22,198 downwards.
TGACGCAAACTGAAGGAGAACTGGGTGAAATGGCTCAATCGCAGCGTCCTGAAGATCCTCACGGTCATGGACGTTCCGCCCAAACACCTTCCGGGTCTGAACCTGCGGACGCCCGGGCGGGACCTGCCTCTGCGCGAGCCCGATATGCTTTCCCTGCGCGGCTTCGTGATGGAGAACAGGAAGGATCCCCGCGGCAGCAACGGCGGCTTTCCCTTCGCATCCATGATCACCTTCACAGCCATGGCGTTGTTGGCAGGGCGCGGTTCCCTGGCGGCCATTCACCGCCATGGCCAGTTTTTCACCGACGCGCACCGGCGGACTCTGCGGTCCCGAGCCGGAGTTGGGCTGCCACCACTCCGACGAATCGCTCGAAGACAGTGCCAACGCCGCCTACTTCGCTGTTTTGGCCCGCTGGGGTGCGTGTGAAATCCGCAACCACTGGGTCCGCGACAGTCGGATGTTCGAAAACCGCACTCGTATCCGCGATCGCAACATCAACTCCAATCTTGCCATCCCGCGGTGTTGCCTCCTCGCCATGGAAGCATCCCTCCCGAGCCATCTTTCATGGCCCCCGGGCATTGAAACGGCTTGGTGCGACCACGCCTTCGCCTGCCAACACAACGCAAATCACCGCCTCAAATGAAGGCACCGATCCGACGACCGGTCGGAATCGCGGCCGCGGGTGGCTCAGGAGTCCGCGAAAAGTTTCGAGAGGTAGGGGATCAGCTGCTTCTTGCGGCTAACGATGCCTTTGAGGTCGAAGATTTCGTTGGTGCTGACCGAGGGGTAGGATATTCCCGCGATCAGGCGTTCCTCGCCGGCGACGACGAGGAGGGAGTTCTGCCGGTTGATGTCGGTGACGAGGAGTGCGGCGAAGTCGAGATTCTCGGATTCGAGAAATTTCCGGAGGGCCTTTTTGAGCGCCTCCTCGTGGGTCCGGAAATTGTCGAAACCGAGTTCCTCGATCTGGGAAACCGAGAAGCGGATACCGCCTTCCTCGTAGATCTTGCAGTCCATCTGGATCACCTCCGCGGGGTCGGAGTTCAGGATGACCGAGCCGGACGAGAAGATGCTGTCGGCGAGATCCTTCGGCTCGACGCCGGAAATCTTCGCCAGGCGCCGGATGATCTCGTGGTCCGTGTCGGTGGTGGTCGGGCTGGACAGCAGAAGGGTGTCCGAGATCAGGCCGGCCATGAGCACGCCGGCGATCTCCGGGGAGGGTTCCAGCCCTTCCTTGAAAAAGCGGTCCGCCACAATGGTGCAGGTCGAACCGACCGGCTGGTTGATGAAGAGGATGGGCTGGTCCGTCGGCACGTTCCCCAGCCGGTGGTGGTCGATGATCTCGAGAATCTCGACCTCGGCCGCGCCGTTGACCGCCTGAGAGAGTTCGTTGTGATCGACCAGGACGATCCGCGTGGTGGGCGGCCGGAAAATGTCGGTTTTGGAGAATATTCCCAGAAGATGGTCGGTGGCGTCGGTCACGAAGTAGAGGGGGGCGTATTTGCGGGCGATGCGTTTCTGCACATCGCGCACCTTTTCCTCGCGGTGGAAGCGGATCATCTCCGTCCCGAACAGGTTGTCGAGAAAGGAGGCCGACCGGATGATCCACGAGGTGGTGGCCGAATCGTAGGGCGAGACGATCAGGCTGACCTTCTTCTCTTTGGCCCGCTCGATCATCTCGGGATCGATGTCGAGATTCCCGGTGATCACGAGGAGGCGCACGCCGAGCTGCATCGATTTCTCCTGGATGTCCCACCGGTCGCCGACCACGATGATGCTTTGTCTCGGCGAGACTTCCTTCTGCGCGAAGCTGCCGAAGGAGCGGATATCCATCGCTCCGATCCGCACGAAGAGTTCCTCCAATTCGTCGGGTTCGTGCAGGTGGATGCATTCGGCTTTCAGCGATCGGGCGATGGCGGTGATGGTCGAGCGCACCTTGCGCATCCGCAGGGGATCGCTGATCCGCGGGGTGAAGTATTCCCCGAGGTCGAAAATGGATACCAGGCCTTTCGCCTTGCCGTCCCGGTTGACGACGGGGAGCGAGCGAACGTCGTGTTCGTCGATCAGCTGGAGGGCCTCGGCGCAGGTGCTCTCGGGAGCGGCCTTCCAGAACTCGGTTTTCATGATGTCTCCGACGCGGGGGGTCACATCGCCGACGAAGGCCGGGAGCGGCACCCGGAAGCGTTCGAGGATGGCGTCGATACGCGCGTTGGAGTTGCCGCACCGGGCGGGAACGAACTCGTCGCGGCCGATGGCCTTTTTGAAGGCCGCGTAGCCGATGGCCGAGCAGATGGCGTCCGCGTCGGGGTTCTTGTGGCCGAAAATGTAGACGGATTTGGGCATCGGGTGTCAGGATGGCAGGCGGATCGGGAATCTGGCAAAAAAAAAGCCGGCCCCGGGGGCCGACTTTGTAAAGGAATGCAGTTTGGAGGGGTGCGAGTCTTCCAACGGAGTCAACTGTCGAGACCTTCGAGGGCCACCGCGTCTTCGCCGATGGCATCCTGGTAGTTCACGGTCTGCTCTTTCGTATCGACGTCGAGGAGAACACCTTCTCCATCCTCGCCTTCGAGATCCTCGTAGAAGGCGACACTTCCGTCGGTTTTCGCGAGGATTCCGCCATCGGTTCCCCAGGCTCCGTCGGTGTCCCATTTCCCATCGGTTTCAAGGCCGTACGACCATACGATCGGGAGGCTGGTGCCCGTTTTCTTGGTGAGTTCGGCCACAACGACCATGCTTTGATTGTCGAAGTCGCCGTTCGGCGTGAAATCACCTTCGCTAGTCAGCGTGCCGACGGTCTTCGGCATGTCGAAGTCGCTCGGGATCAGGGTGTCGATATAATAAACGGAAGCCTCCCACAGATCGGCGTTCACGGCCAGGACGCCCGCCCAGTCCTCGTAGTTGTCTTCGGCGATATTCTTCACCCTCTGGCCGGAAAAGGCGTAGAGGGCGTAGGCGTTGGCGATCTGCCGGGCGTTGTTGGACGCCTGGGTTTTCTGCGCGGACTCGCGCACTTTGCCTACGGTGGGAATAATGATCCCCGCCAGGATGCCGATGATCGCGATGACGGTCAGCAGCTCGATAAGAGTGAATCCGCTGGAGCGGGAAGATTGAGGGACTTTTTTCATGAGAAACAAACCTTCGGTGATGGATGCCGGCAAGTCAACTTCGAAACGCTCTTTATTCCGTCAGAATCTCCTTCGCCGATTTGCCCTGGGGGATCATCGGGAGCACGTGTTCGGAGTAGGGCACGATCACGTCGAGCACGTAGGGTCCGTCGTGGTCGAGCATTTCGCGGATGGCCTCCCGCAGGTCCTCCTTGCGGATGACGCGGCGGCCCTTCACTCCGAAGCCTTCGGCGATTTTCACGAAATCCGGGTAGAGTCCTCCGATGTTTTCGGGGCTTCCGATGTTTTCCGGGTCGCCGAGGATGGTCTGGCCGCGACAGCCTTCGTAAAAGCGGTCCTCCCACTGCACCACCATGCCGAGATGCTGGTTGTTGAGGAGGAGACACTTCGCGTGGATCTTCTCGATCCTGGCGGTGGCCAGCTCCTGTATGTTCATGAGGAACGAGCCGTCGCCGTCGATATCGACCACCTCTTTCCCGGGAAACGCGGCTTTGGCCCCGACCGCCGCCGGATAACCGAAGCCCATCGTGCCCAGCCCGAGCGAACTCAGGTAGGTGCGGGGTTCCTTGAACCGGTAGAATTGTGCGGCCCACATCTGGTGCTGGCCCACGCCCGTGGTGATGATCGCCTCGCCCCTGGTTTCCTCGTAGAGAACCTCGATCGCCTCCTGCGGGAGGATGTGCGGGCTCTCCTTGTAGGTGAAGGGATGGTCCTTTTTCCAGCCGTCCAACTTCTCCATCCATTCGGAGAGATCCGGTTTCGCGAAGTCGGTGGAATCGACGAGGCGGTTCAGCCGTTCGAGCGCGTCGCGGATCTCGCCGTAAATCGGGTGGTGCGCCCGTTTGTTCTTGTGGTGCTCGGAACGGTCGAGGTCGAAGTGAACGATTTTCGCCTCTGGGGCGAACTTATCCACGGCGCCCGTGATCCGGTCGTCGAACCGGGCGCCGGCGCAGATCAGCAGGTCGCTCTCGCAGACCGCCCAGTTGCCGGCCACCGTTCCGTGCATGCCGAACCAGTAGAGCGAAAGCGGGTCGTCCGGATCCATGGCTCCGATCCCCATGAGGGTGGAGGCCACCGGGATCCCGGTTCCGCGGGCGAACTCGCGCAGGGCCGCCGTCGCATGGCTGCTGATGACCCCGCCGCCCACGTAGAGGACCGGGCGCTTCGCGTTTTCGATCAGTCCGAGCACTTCGAGCAACTCCTCGTCCGAAGCGGTCGGGGGGGGCGGGTAGCCCGGCAAATCCAGTTCGAGCGGAAAGCGGGGCTTGAACACCGCCTGCTGCACGTCCTTCGGGATATCGACGAGCACCGGACCGGGCCGGCCGCTCTGGGCGATGTGGAAGGCTTCCTTGATGACCGCCGGCAGCTGCTCCGGCTCCAGCACCATGTAGCTGTGCTTCACCACCGGCATCGAAATGCCGAGCACGTCCGTCTCCTGAAAGGCGCTCTTGCCGATCAGGGTCTGGTACACCTGGCCCGTGATCGCCACGAGCGGGACGCTGTCCATGTAGGCGTCGGCGATGCAGGTGATCAGGTTGGTGGCCCCGGGGCCGCTGGTCGCCATGCAGACGGCCGCCCTGCCGGTCGCGCGGGCGTGGCCGTGGGCCATGAAGCCGCCCCCCTGTTCGTGCCGCGGGAGGATGGTGCGGATGTTGTTGGACCGCACGAGGGCCTGGTGCAGCTCCATCGAGGCGCCGCCCGGATAGGCGTAAATGGTGTCCACGCCCTCCCGCTCAAGGGCGGCCACGACGACGTCCGCACCTTTCATTTCGGGTCCTTCCTCGAATTGAGGCTGGAACGGCAGAACGGTTTCCGGCTCGTGCTGTGCTTTGCTTGTGGACATGATGATGTGGGATGAAAGGATGAATCAAACACCACCGCCCCCGGTAGGCAAGCATTTCATGCTTTTCTTCCCCGGTCGGGGATGAGTCAATGCGGTCATGCCACGCATCCTTTTCATCGGAGATATCGTCGGACGCCCCGGCCGGGAGATTCTCAAACAGCGTTTGCGGGAAATCCGCGAGACCCGGCGGATCGACCGGGTCATCGCCAACGGGGAGAACTCGGCGGCCGGTTCCGGGCCGACCGGAAAGATCGTGCGCGAGATCCTGGAGACCGGAGTCGATGCGATCACGCTGGGGGACCATGTCTGGGACCAGCGCGGATTCCCGGAGGAGATCGGCGGCCTGGAGCGGGTCTGCCGGCCGGCCAATCTCGACGAGAGTTGCCCGGGCCGCACCCACCTGATCCTCGAGGGCGGCGGCTTCCGCCTCGGGGTGTTCACCGTGCTCGGGCGGGAGTTCATGAAGATCCGTTGCGCGAGCCCGTTCCGGACCGCCGAACGGATGGTGGAGGACCTGCGGACCAGGGTCGATGCCCTCGTGGTCGAAGTCCACGCCGAGACGACATCGGAGAAGATCGCCCTGGGCTGGATGCTCGACGGGCGGGCGACCCTGGTCGTCGGCACCCACACCCATATCCCGACCGCCGACGCGCGGATTCTCCCGGGCGGAACCGCCTGCATCACCGATGTCGGGATGACCGGTCCGTACCGGTCCGTTCTCGGGCGGGAGGTGGATCCCGTGCTGAATTGCTTCCTGGACGGAATGCCGAGGAAGTTCACGATCGCCCGCGAGGATGTCTGGATGCGAGGGGTCGTGGTCGATTGCGACGCGGCCGGGCGGGCCACCGCCGTGGAGCCGCTCGCGGTCTCCGATACGGCGAGCGAGGCCGGGTTCTGAGGGGTTTTTTGTCGATCCCGCAAAGGGACGGGGCGGCCCGAAAGGAAATCTTGACCGGATGCCGCGTTCCGGTTTGAGTACGCCGTGTTTTCAAAGCCCGGTGGTGTAATGGTAGCACAACTGATTCTGGTTCAGTTTGTCGGGGTTCGAATCCCTGCCGGGCTGCCAGGGGCCGTTCCGCGGATGTGGTTCCACCGCCCCCGGGGCGATGTCTTCCGTCGGCTTCCGCCGCCAGCGCAAGCGTGAGGGTGAAAAAGGGAGAGACCGTGCGCCGAATCCTGCGGCAGGGGCCGAGGCCGGAAAAAATAAACGTGGTCGGCGGGCCGGATTCCCCTACGCTTCCGACCGTGGGAAAAACGCAGCAGCCAGACAGCGGGGGACCGGAGGGGAGCGCCAGCGCCCGGCAGGCCGCCGCCTTTGTTGACGGCCTTCTCGGGGGGGGCGCGGCCGATTTCGTGGTGAGCCCCGGTTCCCGGTCCACCCCCCTCGTGCTCGCCCTCGCCCGGGATCGCCGGGCGCGCGTGCGGGTGATCCTCGACGAGCGCTCGGCCGCGTTTTTCGGGCTCGGTCTGGCCGACCGGACCCATCGGCCGGTCGGCCTCGTCTGCACCTCGGGCACGGCGGTCGCGAACTACCTGCCGGCCGTCGTCGAGGCCTGGCAGCGGAGGGTCCCCCTCCTCGTCCTGAGCGCCGACCGCCCCCCGGAGCTGCGCGACTGCGGCGCCGGACAGACGATCGACCAGGTCGGGATTTTCGGGCGGTTCGTGCGGTGGGCCGCCGACGCGTCCGCCCCCCCGGGCGCGGAGGGGGAACGCTACCTGGCCGGACTCGCCCGGGAGGGCCTCCGGGCCGCCCTGGACCCCGTGCCCGGTCCCGTCCATTTCAACCTTCCTTTCCGCGAGCCGTTTCTGCCCGCCGCCCCCCGCCGGGGTTCCGGTTCCCCCGAACCCCTCGCGCGGTCCGCCGGGCCGGTCTCCGGCATCGATTGGGAGGCCGTGCGCGCCGAAGGGCCCGGGTGGATCGCAGCCGGGGCCGCCAACCCGGCGGATCCCGCCGCCTGGGCCGACGGACTTTTCCGCCTCTCGGACTTCCTGGGCTGGCCCGTCCTGTGCGATGTGCTCAATCCCGGTCGCCACGCCCCCGGCGCGGCGGAGCGGGTCGTGACCCAGTACGAGGGTCTTCTCTCGGCGGAGGAACTCCCCGCGCCCGCGCCGCGGGCCGTTCTCCAGGTCGGCCCTCTCCCCACGGCCAAATCCCTCCGGCGGTGGCTCGACGGTTTCCGCGGACCGCGCTGGCAGTGGTCCGCCGATCCGGCCTGCCTCGACCCTTCGCGGAGCGGGGCCGCCTGGCTCAGAGGCGATCCCTCCGGGCTCGGACCCCTTTCCGGGCGTTTCCCCGACGACTCCTTCCGCCGGGAGTGGATGCTGCGCGAACGGGCGGCCCGGACCCGGATCGAGGCATGGATGGGGGATCTTCCCGATTCGTTCGAGGGGAAGGTCCACTGGAGAATTTCGCGGGCCATCCCCGCCGCCGCGCAGGTGTTCATCGCCAACAGCCAACCCGTTCGCGACGCCGAGCGGTTCTGGTTCGCCGGGCGGCCCCGGGGCCCCAGGGTCTTCTCGAGCCGGGGGGCCAGCGGGATCGACGGCCTCGTGTCCACCGCGGCCGGTCTCGCCGACGGCGGCCCTCCCACGGTCGCGGTGCTCGGCGACCTCGCCTTCCTGCACGACTGCGGGGGGCTGCGTGCGGCGCGCGATATCCGCGGTTCCCTGACCCTCGTGGTGATCGACAACGGGGGAGGGCGCATCTTCGGGCAGCTTCCCGTCGCCGCCGAGGCGGATGTTTTCGAGACCTATTTCCTGACTCCGCAGAAGGTGGATCCCGTCCTTCTCTGCCGCGCGCACGGGATCGAGGTCGTCCGCTCCGGCCCCGGCAACCCGCTCGCGGATCTCCTCGGCTCACCCCCGGAAGGCGCCCGGGTGGTGCTCGCCGGGACCGATCCGTCCGCCGATGCCGCGCTCCGGCGCGAATGGAGGGAGCTTTTCGAATCTCCCGGTAGTCCGTAGCCGAAGCCCGGACCGGGAACACCACCGGAGGAACCGGTGGCCTTGCCGCATCTGGCGGATGGGCCCCGGGGGGGCGGACCCCGGACGGGTCCCGGAATGGTTTCCCGGGTTCGAACCGCGGCGGCGTTTCCGGCTCGATCTGACGGTTTGACTTGCGGTCCGGCGGTCCTTTGCCTTTCTCTCGTTCTCTCAATCCGACAACCGCATCCACAGATAACCCATTCCCACCATGGCCATTGCAAACTCGATCATCGACACCGTCGGCGGCACGCCGCTCGTCCGCATCAACAACCTTACGAAGGAGGTGGACGCGGAAATTTTTCTCAAGTGCGAATTCTTCAACCCGCTCGCCAGCGTCAAGGACCGGATCGGGCGGGCCATGATCGAGGCGGCCGAGAAGGACGGCAAGATCGGTGCGGACAGCATCGTCATCGAACCGACCTCCGGAAACACCGGCATCGCCCTGGCCTTCGTCTGCGCCGCCCGGGGTTATCGGCTGATCCTCACGATGCCGGACTCGATGTCGATGGAGCGCCGGGTCCTCTTCCGGATGCTGGGAGCCGAGCTGGTTCTCACCCCGGGGGCGAAGGGTATGAACGGCGCCATCCTCAAGGCGCGCCAGCTCGTCGACGAATACGGCGACAAGGCGTTCATGCCCCAGCAGTTCGAAAACCCCGCCAATCCCGAGGTTCACCGGCGGACGACGGCCGAGGAGATCTGGAACGACACCGAAGGCAATATCGACGCCTTCGTGGCCGGGGTCGGCACGGGCGGCACGATCACCGGGGTATCCGGCGTGATCAAGGGCCGCAGGGATCTGCACACCGTCGCGGTCGAGCCGACCGCCAGCCCGGTGATCTCCGGTGGCAAGCCGGGCCCCCACAAGATCCAGGGGATCGGCGCCGGATTCATCCCGGCCAACTGCGACACCTCGCTCATCGACGAAGTGATCACCGTCTCGAACGAGGACGCTTTCGAAACCGCCCGCCAACTGGCTCTCTCGGACGGGATCCTCGGCGGGATCTCCACCGGAGCGAATGTTTTCGCGGCGATGGAACTCGCGAAAAAGGACGGCATGGCCGGCAAACGCATCGTGACCGTCGGATGCAGCTTCGGGGAACGGTATCTGACAACCCTCCTTGCCAGCAAGGCCCTCGAGGAGGCGCGCAATCTCGCCACATCGGAACTGCCCGAGTAAGGGGCTTGCCGACCCGCGGCTCTTCCCCTACGGAGGCGCGGAAGCCTGGAAGCGGCGGCTCCGGTGGTCCAGGGTGGCGAGGATTTCGTCGAGGACATCGCCCAGCCGGGTGCCCAGGTCGCCGGCGAGGACGCGGAGGACGAAGTATCCGTTGCGCTGCAGAAGGCTGTCCTTGCGGCGGTCTCTCCGGTAGGCCCCGGGGTCGCCGAGGTGCTGGTCCCCGTCGAGTTCGACGACCAGCCGGGCCGTCTCGCAGAGAAAGTCCACCTCCATCGCGCCGCGCTGGTCGAAAGGGATGGCAAGGTCCGCGTTCAGCCGGAACTTTCCCCGCGTCGCTTCGAGGCTCTCCAACCGGCGGAATAGAAACGCCTCGGAGGCGCTGCGGGCCTTCTCTTCCGCATCCGGGGGTCGGGCCACCCGGACGAACATCTCGGCGAGAACGACGTCCACCCCGTCGCGGATGAGCCTCTTCACGCTCGCCGCGTAATCGCGTTTCCAGAGCGGGTCCACCGGCAGAGGAACACTCCGCGGCCATCCGGGCAGGGCGCTCGCGGGCAGCAGCACCGTGTATCCCACGGCCTGATACCCCTCGCACCGCTTGTCGAACATGCGCGAGAGCATGGGGACCTCGAGGTCGGCGTAGTCGTGGATCCGCACTTCCTTCTTGCCCTCGTGCAGACGATGCAGCCGGCCGGCGTACTGCGCGATCGTCCCCCTCCACGAGACCGGCAGGGTCAGGAAAAGTGTGTCGAGGCGCGGGCAGTCGAACCCCTCTCCGACGAAGCGGCCGGTTGCGAGCACGATGGGCGGGCGCGGGGAGCCGGGGGACAACGTCTCCATGGCCGCCGCCAGTTCCTTCGTCCCCATGCCGCCGCGCAGGACGACATGGGGAAGTCCCGCTTCGGCAAACCCCTCCGCGAGCCGGTCGAGGTGCTCGGTCCGCTCCGTCAGCACGAGGGGGTGCCGGCCGGACTCGAAGGCTTCCCGCACGTCGCCGCAGATGGCGGCGTTCCGCCGGGAGTCGTGGACCAGTTCGCGGCACAGGCTCTGGAAGGCCAGGCGCGCGTCCTCCTCCGGCTCGCCGCAGGGACGGAACGCGGTGGGGCGGACGAGGACCGAATGCCCGAACGGCCGGTTCCCGGCCTCCGCCTTCGCCTCCACACGGTGGCGGACCGGGCCGCACTGCATGAAGATGATCGGGTGCCGCCCGTCCTTGCGTCGGACGGTCGCGGTCAGCCCGAGGATGTACTTCGCCCTGGCCCGGCGAAGCGCCAGCTCGAAACCGCGCGCCGATACGTGGTGGCATTCATCGACGATCACATGCCCGTAACCGGCGATCCGGTCCTCCACCGAGTCCCCGCGCACGAGGCTCTGGATCAGGGCGATGTCGATCCGCCCCTTCATCGTGCGCCGCCCCGCCCCCAGGCGCCCGATCGCCTTCGCCGGGAAATCGAGGAACTCCCCCAGTCGCTCGAACCACTGGTCCATGAGCTGCCGCCGATGCACGAGAATCAACGTGTTCACGCCCCGCTCCGCGATCATCCACGCCGCCAGCACGGTCTTGCCGAAGGCGGTCGTCGCGGCGAGGACACCCGTGTCGTGCCGGAGCAGGATGCCGGCTGCTTCCGACTGGCCCGGCCTGAGGGCTCCGGTGAAGCGGACGTCGAGGGGCCGGCCGTTCTCGCGCCTGTCCTCGATACGGAGGCCGATGCGGTTGCGCCGGAAGAGCTTCCGCAGATCGTCCAGGCATCCGCGCGGCAGGGCGATGTGCCCGGGATGATCCTCCGCGCAGGCGATGACCCTGGGTTTGTCGTAGGTGGGCAGCCGCATGGCCTGGGCGCGGTGGAACTCCGGATTCTGGAACGCGGCCAGGAGGAGAACCCGGTTCCGCAACCCCGGCGGGAGGTCTGCCTTGGGGAGGTGGATCCGGTCGGCGTGAACGACGGAGACGCGCTCCGGCAATTCGCCTTCGAGCGGGGCTTCGGCGGGTCGGCGGGAGGGCCTGGCCTCCCAGGGGGCCAGGGCGAACTCCTCCTCCGGCGCGATGCGGACCGGCAGGACGCGGTTCTCCGACCCGGCCCTTGCGATTCGCGCGGCGACCTCCCGGCGGGGGATCTTCCGCAGATTCCCCAGAAACGCCCACTGGTCCGGATACGGCTCCAGCGCTTCGTCGAGGAAGACGGAATTGCCCGCCATCCGCGCCTCCTTCTGGAGGGGCAGGGCGATCAGGTTCCCGAAACCGCCCCGCGGCAGGGTGTCCTGGTTGGGAAACATCCGGTCGTAGGAGGCCAGGCCGATCTCGGGGCGCGCCTCCATGGCCTCGGTCAGCAGGTGGGCGCCCAGGCTCCGCGCGGCCGCGGCGGGGACGGCCTCTTCGAAGAAGAACCAGAAATGCGCCCCGTCGCCCGAGCGCGACCTCTCCAGGGCGACGGGAAGCGCGCGGTCGCGGATCACGCTGCGCAGCGCCCGGGCGTCCTCCGGCCAGCCCTCTCCGTCGAGATCGATCGCGAGAAAGAAGCAGGTTTCGTCCAGCAGCATCGGATAGACCCCCATCACAAAGGGTCCGCCGCCCGCGCCCCTGCCCGACAGATGCTGTTCGATGGTCCGTTCGTTCACGGCAAGCCAGTTCCGGTGGGGGCAATCCGAGCATTTGATCCTGGGCTTCCCGCAAATCCCCTTGACCCATTCGTTCCCGCACGCGGGCGAATACCCGGCCCTTCCCGTCCGCCGGCTCTCGAAACGAAGCGGATACACATCCGTGCGCCCGCGGAAGAGGGACTGGAAACAGGCGATCTTTTCGGATGGCGGGGAATGGAGATCGAGGGGGGTGGGGTGTGCCGCCGCGCCGGACATGGGGAGAAAGCTATCGCCGGCGGTAACCGGCATCAAGACCGGGATTTCCTTTTCGCACCCGCGGCCGCCGGAGCGCGGGAATGCCACCGTGCTTTTGCGCGGCGGCCTGGCCCGCCCCGCGATCCGAAGGCCGGGGAACCCGCGAACCGCCGGACTCCCTCCGGCGGCTTCCACGGCCGCCGAAACCGTTTCCGCGTTCTCCCCGGTTCCCCGGTGGGATCGGACGGCCCGCCTCGTTCGAATGTGACGGATCCGTCACCTTCCGTGCGGAAGCGGAACTTTTTTGCTTCGCAACCGGAAAATCGTCCACTATCGAAGGCTTGTGAGCAGGGGTTTCGGCATTGGGATCTACGCGGTGGCCGCGGTGTTTTTCGGCTGCTTCTTTCTGTGGCCGATCTGGCAGGTGCTGCAGGGCGGCTTTCTCTCCCTGGAGGGGGAGTGGACCCTCTCGTACGTGCTCGAGGTCTTCCGGAACGATCTCTACATGGAGGGCCTGCGGAACGCCTTCGGGATGGGCTTCTTCTCGACGGTCCTCGCCCTGCTCATCGCCCTGCCCCTCGCCTTCATCTCCGACCGGTATGATTTCTTCGGAAAGAAGGTGTTTTCCGCCCTGATCCTACTGCCGATCATGCTGCCGCCTTTCGTCGGGGCGATCGGCGTCCGCCAGATCCTCGGCCAGTACGGCATGTTGAACGCCTTTCTCGTGCAGATCGGCTGGCTCGACGCGGGGGAGACCATCGATTGGCTCGGGCAGAGCCGCTTCTGGGGCGTGGTCGCCCTGAACGGACTGAGCCTCTATCCCATCCTCTACCTCAACGCCGTCGCTTCCCTGGCGAACATCGATCCGGCGATGGAGGAGGCGGCCGAGAATCTCGGGTGCCGGGGGTGGAAGCGCTTTTTCAAGATCACCCTCCCGTTGATGCGCCCGGGCGTTTTCGCCGGAAGCACCATCGTCTTCATCTGGGCCTTCACCGAACTCGGGGTGCCCCTCATCTTCGATTTCAACCGGGTCACGCCCGTGCAGATTTTCAACGGCGTCAAGGAGATCGGGTCAAACCCGTTTCCCTACGCGCTGGTCGGGGTCATGCTCACGGCCTCCATCGTCTTCTACCTGGTCGGCAAGGTCCTTTTCGGACGGAACACTTTTTCGATGATGGCCAAGGCCGGCCACGCCTCGGTCTGCAGGCGCCCCGGAAAGTGGGGCCATCTGTTCTGTTTCGGATTCTTCGCCGGGATCACCTTCCTCGCCCTGCTGCCGCACCTGGCCGTGGTCCTCATCTCCTTTTCCAGCGACTGGTACGCGGGCATCCTGCCCACCGGGTGGACGCTCGAAAACTACGAGCTGGCGCTCGGCCATCCGCTCACGCTCTCGGCGATCCGCAACAGCCTTTTCTACAGCTCGACCGCCACCATCGTCAACGTGGTCCTGGGGGTGGCGATCGCCTACGTCGTGGTCCGATCGACCCTGCCCGGGAGGTCGGTCCTCGATTCGCTCGCGATGCTCCCGCTGGCCGTGCCCGGGATCGTGATCGCCTTCGGCTATCTCGCCATGACCCAGGAAGGGAAGGTCTTCTCCTTCCTCAATCCGACCGAGAACCCCGTCCCGCTCCTGGTCATCGCCTATGCGATGCGGAAGCTGCCTTTCGTCGTCCGCTCGGCGGTGGCCGGGCTGGAGCAGACCAGCGTCGCGTATGAGGAAGCCGCCCAGAACCTCGGCTGCCCGCCCTTGAAATCCGCCCTGCGGATCACCATGCCGCTGATCCTCGCGAACCTGCTCGCCGGCGCCATTCTGGCCTTCTCGCAGGCGATGCTCGAGGTTTCCGACAGCCTCATTCTCGCCCAGAAACAGGAATTCTATCCGATCACCAAGGCCATCTACGAGCTGCTGAACCTGCTCGGCGACGGCCCCTACATCGCCAGTGCCCTGGGGGTGTGGGCCATGGCTTTCCTGGCGGTCACGATCATCGGCGCGTCGATCCTGCTCGGGAAAAAGCTGGGCTCGATCTTCCGGGTCTAGCGTCCGTCCCGCCCCGGCCGCCGTTCGGTTCCCCGTGCCGGCCGCCGGCCGGCGGGGAGGGCTCGCTCACCACAGGTGCCGGATCGCCTGCAGCACGAGATTGGTCGCGAGCGCCGCCGCCAGGTCATCGACCACGACCCCCCAGCCGCCCCGCAGGGCCTGCAGCCGGCCGATGCCCAGAGGCTTCAGGATGTCGAAGAAGCGGAAGAGGAGAAAGCCGCCGAGAATCCATCCCCACGCCGGTTGCCCCGGGGCGAAGGGTATCGCCAGGAAACACACCGGGACCGCGACGAATTCGTCGAGGACCACGCATCCCGGATCCCGGCGGCCGAGGCGGATCTCGGCCTCCTCGCAGACCGGCACCGCCAGAAGAACCAGGAAGACGTTCAGAAGCAGATAGGGCACGGGGGGGAGGTAGGCGAAGAGCAGGGTGAACAGGAGTATCCCCGCCGCGCTTCCCCAGGTGCCCGGCCCCTTCAGGCGGCCGAGCGGCCCGAGGGTCGCCAGTCCGACCACGAACGACCGGGGCAGCAGGGAGAAAAACGGGTTTCTGTCCCTCATCGGGCGGCCCCGCCCCCCAGCCCCATCAGGGAGCGGTATTTCCAAAGATAGACGCTGCCCGAGACAACCGTCAGAGCCGTGGCGGCGAGAAAGGCGGCGATCCCCGCGGCATCGAAGAACGACACGGCCCCGCCCCCGGACGGAAGTCCGAAATCCGCCGAGAGGGCTTGCGCCAGGAGGAGCAGGGCGATGGCCAGAATCTGAAAGACCGTCTTGTATTTGCCGAGATTCTCCGCCGCGAGAACCACCCCCCGCGCGGCGGCCACGAGGCGCAGGCCGGTCACCCAGAACTCGCGGGCGAGGATCAGCAGAACCAGGAAGAGGCACCATATCGGAAGCAGTCCAGCCGACAGGAGAACGACCAGCATCCCCACCATCAGAATCTTGTCCGCCAGAGCGTCCATGAGCTTTCCGAAGTCGGAGACATCCCCCGTTCTGCGGGCAAGCCAGCCGTCGGCCCAATCGGTGATCGCCGCCACGATGAAAAAGACCAGGGCCAGGGACGGGCCGGGTGTCGGAAGCAGCAGGCACGCGGTGATCGCGAACAGAAACGGAATCCGCGACAGGGTGAGGAGATTCGGCAGGCTCATCGGGAAGGAAGGCTGATCGCCCGGGAGTCGTTTGGCAATCCTTCGGGCACTGTTTCGCCCGGTCCCTTGTCCGTTCGAATCCCGCCCTCCGGCGGCCGGATGACTTCGGCCGCCCGGTCCGAAATTCATTGGCAAGCCGGGTGTTCCCATTTTTGGTGGAGGGAATCATGAACGAATTGGAAGAAGGAAGCGAGCTTCGGCTCGATTTCGACAAGTTGGGGAAAGTGGCTTCGACGGGGAGCCGCGTGGTGCCGGTGGTCGTGCAGGACGCCCGGAACGGCGAGGTCCTGATCCTCGCCTACGCCAACGAAGAGGCCCTTCGGCATACGGTCGAATCCGGTATGGCCACTTTCTGGAGCACCAGCCGCAACGAGCTTTGGATCAAGGGGAAGACCAGCGGGGACTGGCTCAAGATCGTCGAAGTCCGGGTCAACTGCGAGCAGAACTCCCTTCTCTACCGGGTCGAGCCCCAGGGAAAGGGCGCCTGCCACACGAAGGGGCCCGACGGGCAGGCGCGCCCGGGCTGCTACTACCGGCGCATCGATCCGGCCGACGGTCGCTCCCTCCGCTTCCTCTGAGGCCGGCGCCGTGTTGACCGACGACCAGCTCCTGTCCTCCGCGGACCCCTCCGTGCGGCTCTCCGTCTTCGAGGGGCCGCTCGACCTTCTCCTTTTCCTGATCCGGAGAAACGAAATCAGCATCCACGATATTCCCATCGTCGAAGTGACCCGGCAGTATCTCGCGATCTTGAAGGAGATGGAGGAGCTGAATCTCGAGATAGCCGGTGAGTTCTTCGTCATGGCGTCCACGCTGATGTACATCAAGAGCCGCCTCCTGCTGCCGAAGGAGAAACGGGCCCGCGAGGAGAACGCCGAGGAGGAGGGGGAGGATCCCCGGTGGGAGCTGGTCCAGCAGTTGATCGAGTACCGCGCCTTCAAGGAGGCGGCCGGCCAGCTCGAGGACCTCATCGACGAGAACGCCGACCGGGTCCCGCGGAGGGTCGGCCCGGGCGACGCGGAGGAGGAGGTTCCGCTCCGCCCCGCCGATCAGCTCGAAATCTGGAACGCCTTCAACCGCGTGCTCCGGCGGCTCGCCGACCGGATCGTCGTCGGCCGGATCGAAGACGATCCGGTCACCGTCGCCGATCGGATGGAGTTTGTTCTCGCTCGCCTGCGGGAGCGGAGCCGGTTTCGTTTCAGCGAGCTTTTCTCCGGCGGATATACCCTCAACACCCTCGCCGCGACTTTTCTGGCGGTTCTGGAACTGACCCGGGTGGGACGGGTGGCCATCCGGCAGGAACGCGCTTTCGGCGATATCCTGTGCGAGGCACTCCAATTGGACGAAACCCTTGAAAATTCCGCCGACGGGGCGATAGTGGAGGGATGAACGGGAACGAAAAGGGTGGGGCGCACCTGCTCGGGATCGGCCTCGACAACGAGGACGGCCACCGACGGATCACGCGGGCGGAGAAGTTTTCCATCGTCGGGGGATCCGAAGAGACCCACGGCCGCATGACCGAGACTTTGGTGAAAACCTTCGAAGACCTTTCGCGGAAAGGAAAATCCCTCGAAGAGACCGAAAAAAACGAATTGTCAGAACTCATCGAACGGCATACTCCTGATTGAATAGAAACATGGATTCCGATTCTGAGAGCAAAACCGAGTCCGGGGCGGGGGGGATTCCCCTCAAGGCCTCCAAGCCGGGTGGATCCTCCATCCGGATGACCCGTTCCCGGGAATCGGACCCCGAACCACTGAAACCCCGAGAAATAATGGCGGACGAAGAAAAGAAACCCGAGGAAACTCCGAAAAGCGAAGAGGCGGCCAAGCCGACCCTTCCCCCGAAAAAGCAGGCGGACCCTCCGCCGGAAAAACCCGGTCCGAAAGCGGATGCCGCCTCCGCGGTGGCGGCGGAGGTTGTGGCCGGAGGCGACACGGAGGAAAAGACCGGAGCCCCCGGCGGCGCCGCCACCCCGCCGAAAGCGCCCAAGTTGCCTCCGAAGACCGGGCAGAAGCCCAAGCTGACGCCGAAGATTCCACCCAAGCGGCCCGTTCCGGCCGCACCCAAACCGGCTTCCGCTTCCCCCGCGCAGCCGGGGGGCGGCGCCGCCGAGCCTCCGAAGTCCGCCGCGGCCCCGAAGCCGCCGATGGCCAAGGGGGGCAAACCACCGCCGCCCAGGCCGCATGTCGTTCGGCCGGGCACTTCGAACGCTCCCTTCCGTCCGACCCAGGGCGGGGCCTCCGTGCCCATGGCTCCGGCTCGCAGCGCGAAGGCCGGCGGGGCCTCTCCCGCCGGAGTCGCCATCGACGTGGTCACCGGTCTGGCCGCGCTGGCCGTCGGTTACCTCATTCTCAAAGATCTTCTCCCCCTCCTCTGAACCGTTCCGAATTATGGCTGAAAATATAAAAGAACTCTCCGCAGCGGATTTCGATTCGTCCATCCGCGAGGCCGGCAAGCCGACCGTCGTCGACTTCTGGGCCCCGTGGTGCGGGCCCTGCAAGGCCCTCACTCCCATCCTCGAAGAGGTCGCGGGCGAGATGGGCGACGCCGCCCTCGTCTGCAAGGTCAACGTCGATCAGAACCAGGAGGTCGCCCAGCGCTACGGCGTGCGCGCCATTCCGACCCTGTTGTTCTTCAAAAACGGAGAGATGGTGGACCAGGTGGTCGGTCTCACCTCGAAGGAAGACCTCAAAGAGCGCCTCTCCTAGCGGCCCGGTCCCACTGCGGCATGGGAGCGCCCCGCCTCCGTGCGCGGGGCCTCGCCGGAGGCTGGACGCTCCTGTCCACCACTCTTCACCCGTCTTCCGCCTCGGCCGGCGTCGCGTCCGCAGCGGGGCGGGGCTCGGCGCGCAGGGTGGCTTCGGTCTTTTCTTTCTCCAGGTCCGCGGCGGCCTTCCGGATCTTCTCGCGGGTCAGCTCCATGAAGTGCTCCTGCGCCGAGAACGGCGCCTTCGGACTCTTGGGCGGCGGAAGCTTCGCATACGATCCGCTCGGCCGCAGCTGCTTCGCCTGCTTGTTGTCGCGCAGGTAAACCCGGAGGGTTTCGAGAACCTGTTTCCGCAGTTCAGCGTTCTCGAGCGGAAAGACGGCTTCGACACGGCGGAAGAAGTTCCGTGGCATCCAGTCCGCGCTTCCGATATGGATCCGCGCCTTCCTGCCGTGGTTGTGGAAATAGTAGATCCGCGAGTGCTCCAGGTACCGGCCGAGAATGGAGCGCACCCGGATGTTCTCGCTCAGGCCTCTGACCCCCGGGATCACGCCGCAGATGCCGCGCACGATCAGATCGATCTGCACGCCCGCGCACGAGGCCTCGTAGAGCGACTCGATCGTCTCCTCGTCGATCAGGCTGTTCACCTTCGCGATGATCCGGGCCGGTTTGCCCGCCCGCGCGTTGGCCGTCTCCTGGCGGATGAAACGCTGGATCGACGAGTGCAGATTGAAGGGGGCTACCAGCAGGTGCTTGAATTTCGGCGAGCGGGCGAATCCGGTCAGGCTGTTGAACAGGTCGGCCACTTCCTGGGTGATCGCCGCCCGGCAGGTGAAGTAGGAGAAGTCGGTGTAGAGTTTCGCCGTCTTCGGGTTGTAGTTTCCGGTGCCGAGATGGACGAAGCGGCGCAGGGTGTCGCCCGATTCGCGGCGGATCACCAGCGAGCACTTGCAGTGCGTCTTCAGCCCGACCAGTCCGTAAACCACATGCACCCCCGCGTCCTCCAGCTGGCGGGCCCACTGGATGTTGTTCGCCTCGTCGAAACGGGCCTTCAGCTCGATCAGGGCCGTCACCTGCTTGCCTTTCGTCGAAGCGTCCACCAGGGCTTCGATGATCGGGGAGTCGCCGCTGGTCCGGTACAGGGTCTGCTTGATCGCGTACACCCGAGGGTCGTCACCGGCCTGGCGCAGGAAATCGACCACGGGGGCGAACGAATCGAAAGGGTGGTGCAGCAGGAAATCCTCCCGCATGATCGCCTCGAAAATGTTCGAGGCCTCGGACAGACTTCTCGGAGTCGCCGGCAGGAAAGGCGGGAATTTCAGGTCCGGCCGGTCCACCATGTCGTAGAAGCCCATCACCCGCAGCAGATTGATCGGCCCGTCGATGCGGAAAACGCTCTCGTGGTTCAGACCGATCGCCCGCAGCAACCGGTCGAGAGCGTCCCCGGGGACGGTGTCGGCGATCTCGAGGCGCACCGACGCCCCTCTCTTGAGCTTGTGCAGCTCCTCCTCGATGGTCTGCAGGAGGTTGTCCACCTCCTCCTCGTCGATGTAGAGATCGCTGTTCCGTGTGACGCGGAAGGGATGGGTCGAGAGCGTGTCGAAGCCCGGGAAGAGGGTGTGCGCGAAATGGCCGACCAGATCGCTCAGAAAAACGAAAGTCTGGTGCTTGTTTCCCCGGGTCGGGATCTCGACGATCCGGGGGAGAATCCGCGGCACCGGCAGGATGGCGAGAAGGTCCTCGTCCGCTTCATCCGGATTCCGGATCCGCACGAGGATGTTCAGCGACTTGTTGGTGATCTGCGGAAACGGGTGCCCCGGATCGATCGCCAGGGGAGTCAGGACCGGGTAAATGCTCTCTTCGAAGTGTCTCCGCGCCCATTGCTTCTCCCCCCGGGTCAGCTGGTCCATTCCCTTGAATACGATCCGTTCCTGCTTGAGGTCCGGAACCAGCTGCTTGTTCCAGCAGGAGTATTGGTCCCTCACCAGGCGCGCCACCATCCGGCGGATCCGCTGCAGCTGTTCCTTCGGCTCCAGGCCGTCGAGCCCGGTCCGGGTGATCCCGGAGTCCACCTTCTGCATCAGCCCCGCCACCCGGATCTCGTAGAACTCGTCGAGATTCGAACTCACGAAGGCGATGAAACGCACCCTCTCGAGGAGCGGGTAGTCCGGGTTGGCCGCCTGTTCCAGCACGCGCTGGTTGAAGGCGAGCCAGCTCAGCTCGCGGTTGAAGAAAGGCTTGTTTCCGTGCAGGGGTCCCCTCAGGTTCTCGGGAAGAGCGGCCTTGGTTCGCTTGCGGGTCGTCATCGCTCCTCCCGCGCCCACCCGCCCAGCCGGGCGAGGATCGCCTTCTGCATGTGGAGACGGTTCTCCGCCTGGTCGAAGAGGATGGCCCGTCCGCCGCGGAGAACTTCCTCCGAGACCTCCTGCCCCGGATGGGCCGGCATGCAATGGAGAAACAGCGCCCCCCCGCCGGCGGCGGAAAGCAGATCCTCGGTCACGGAGTAGGGCAGCATCGCCCGGATCCGGTCCGCGCTCTGTTCCTCGTCTCCCATGCTGACCCAGACGTCGGTGTAAACGGCGTCCGCCCCCTCGACCGCCGCGCGCGGATCCTCCACGAAATGCGGGCGCAGGCCCGGTGCGATCGCCTCCAACTCCGCCGCGATGCGGGGTCCGGGAGCGTAGGCGGCCGGGCCGCCGAGCACCACCTCCAGCCCGAAGAGGGCGCCGGCCAGGATCCAGGAGTTCGCCATGTTCGAAGAGCAATCCCCGAGGAACGCGAGCTTCCTCCCCCGGAGGGATCCGATATCGCTGCCATCGGCGCCGAAGCGCTCCGCCAGCGTGAAGACGTCCGAATAGATCTGGCACGGATGCAGGTGGTCCGTCAGCGCGTTCACGACCGGGATGCCGGCGTGGCGGGCGAACTCCTCGACGATCTCCTGCCCGAAAGTGCGGATGACCAGCCCGTGCAGGTAGCGGCCCATGACCCGCGCCGTGTCCTCGATGGTCTCGCCCCGGCTGATCTGGGTCGCGCTGCTGTCGAGCCGCACGCAGTGGGCCCCCAGTTCGTGAAGCCCCACCTCGAAGGAAATCCGCGTCCGGGTGCTGTTTTTGTAAAAAATCATCCCCCAGCTCTGCCCCTCGAGCACCCGGGGATGGGAGCCGCCGCGCAACCGCTTGAACTCCGCGGCCATGTCGAAAAGCAGCGGAATCTCGGCCGGGCTGAAGTCGGTCTCTTTCAAAAAGTGCCTCATGGAGAGTGTCGTCGGGTGAAGAAAAGTGAAAAAGTATGCCGACTTGTCCCTCCTCTGGCAACCATGGAATCCCGGGTTTTTTGCGAAAGAAGCTGCACCAGGGCCTCGACGACGCCCATGAGGCTCTCGCCGGCGAACAGACCGGCCGCGGACGGGAAGGCCGAGGGGCGGAATCTTCGCCGCGAAAGCGTCGATGGCTTTCACGGAGGCGGAAAGAACCCCCGCCCCCGTCAGGAGTTTGATCCGGTAGATCGCGTCGCGGCCCCTGGCGTACATTTCCCGGATCGTTTCGGCGGTCGCCACCCCGTTGGGGAAGGGGAGTTTTTCCTCGACCAACATCTGCCTGCGCAATCCGAGGGCGATGACGATCCCGGTGACGCTCACCGTGAAGACCCATACCGCCAGGATCCCGAAGGTGAACTCCCTTCCGGTCAGAATGGTCAGGGCCGGAATGGGCGCGACGAGACCGGCGGAAATGATCGAGGCCGCCGAAGAGGCCGTGGTCTGGTTGATGTTGTTCTCGAGCAGATCCCAGCGGCGGGCGGCGCCGAGCCGGTGCGATCCGTTCCAAAGGGCGTAGCTGATCAGGGCCGCGGCGATCGACATGTTGAACGACATGCCGAACTGGAGCCAGCTGTAGATGTTGCCGGGCGTCAGAACCGCGCCGATGGCGAACCCGGTCGCGATGGCGCGGAAAGTCAGCCGCGGCGGAGTTTGCGCGAACACTCCACCACGCTTGGGCCTGTCCGGCTCCGCTGCAAACCGTCTGTTCGGTCGATTTCCGGAGGTGTGTGCTCGAAAGTGCGGGGGGAATGCGCAGAGGCCCGTGGATTCGACCTTTTGCGAGCGGGTAAAATAAAGAGTTGACTCCCCCGAATTTAAAACTCAAAGCTGGTCAAGATTTAGCTTGCAACGTTTCCTCCGATCTGCGAATATGGATTTATTATGAATAGAACAAGACCACGATTGAAACTAGGGGAAGGCACGAAAGCCTTTTATCATCTGATGAGCCGTACGGTGAACGGGGAGAGGTGGTTCGGGGTGCGGGAGAAGGAGTACCTGCGGAAGCTGATCTGGCAGGTGGCCG
>JBKHCX010000023.1:0-23274 GCA_046541615.1 Puniceicoccaceae bacterium | reverse complement strand
GCCCGGAAGCCTCCCGGCGGTATCGGCGATTTCGCCCGCCCGCCAGGCTGCGCGCGACCGCCTGACCGACCGCCCTTGGAACGGGCGGCGGAAAAGCATTGCCGATCTGCCGGTAGGCGGCGGTCTTCTTTCCGAAGAACCGCCAGTCGTCGGGGAACCCCTGGAGTCGGGCCACCATCCGGTTGGTCAGGCGCGGATATGTTTCGATCGGAACGGAACCGCCGGGTGCTTCGTCGGCGATTCCCCTTCCATCGACGGCTAGAGTCTGCCACTGTCGCTTGGCGCGGGTCGGACCCAGATCCGGCCCGCCGTGTTTCTTGGAACCTCCGACAATGGTTGGGGCGATGGTGTTGGCCCGGTGGCTCCAGGAAAGCGCCCCGGGCCAGCCGTTCGCGGACATCAGGTCGATCAGCGTGCCGCCGACCGTTTCGCCGCACGGACTTTCGTCGGGCCACAGAAATGTGTCGGCGTCCTCCGGTCGCAGGGCCACGCATACGAACCGCGGCCGCAACTGGCAGACCCCGAAATCCGACGCGTTGAGCACTCGCATGAAAGTGGTGTAACCCATCTCATCGAACCGCTCCGCGAGCCAACGGCGGTAGTCCGAAAATTTCGAAGAGGCGAAGCCCTGGACATTCTCGAGCATGGCCGCGCGGGGCGCGCTTTCCCGGATGATCCGCAAGGCCTCGGGAAAGAGATCCCGTTCGTCCTCCCTTCCGAGCTGTTTGCCGGCGATGGAGAAAGGTGGGCAGGGCACCCCGCCGGCGACCAGATCCACGTTTCGGAACAGTTTCCCCTCCACCTCCGTGATGTCGGACTCGATCACGTTCCAGTCGGGTCGATTCATGCGAAGGGTCGCGCAACAGTGGGGATCGATCTCCACGACCCCGGCCGTCTCGAATCCGGCTTGCTCCAAGCCCAGTGCTTGTCCGCCCCCCCCGGCGCACAACTCCAAAACGCTGAAACCCATGCTCTCGGATGAAAGTCGTTTTTCCCGCGGGGGCAACCTGCGATTGGGGCGGACGGCGACCTTTCGCGGGAAGCGGCTTACAGGGCGAGATCCGGCTGGGATTTGACCAGGCGGTCGAGCGCCGTGATCTGCTCCAGAAAGGGTTCGAAGGCGCGGAGGGGCAGGGCGCTCGGGCCGTCGCAAAGCGCCTTGCCGGGGTCGGGGTGCGCTTCGAGGAAAAGACCCGCGATTTTCTGCGAGACCCCGGCCTTGGCCAACTGGAGGGCCGCCTCCCGGCGGCCGCCCGAGGAACTTCCGCGGCCGCCCGGGATCTGGAGGGAATGGGTCACGTCGAAGACGACCGGCGCCCCGAGCGCCTTCATCACCCCGAACCCCAGCATGTCCACGATCAGGTTGTGGTAGCCGAAGGAGACCCCGCGCTCGCAGAGCAGAACCCGTTCGTTCCCGGATTCGGCGAACTTCGCCAGAATGTGGCGCATGTCCTCCGGGGCGAGAAACTGCCCCTTCTTCACCTGGACGACGGCCCCGGTGCGCGCGAGCGCCGTGACCAGGTCGGTCTGGCGGCACAGGAAGGCGGGCAGTTGCAGGATGTCGCACACCTCCGCCGCCGCGGCCGCCTGGTCCGGTTCGTGGACGTCGGTCAGGACCGGAACCCCGAAGCGCTCCCGCACCTCGGCCAGGAGGGCCAGGCCTTTTTCCAACCCGGGCCCGCGAAAGGAATGGATGGAGGAGCGGTTCGCCTTGTCGAAGGAACCTTTGAAGACATACGGAACGCCGAGCCGGGAGGCGACCCCGGCCATGTGGGCGGCCACCTCCATCGCCAGCTCGCGCGATTCGAGCACGTTGACCCCCGCGATCAGAACGAGCGGAGCGTTGTTGGAGAAAGTGAGCGCGTCGCCCAGGGAAACAGTTTCGGCCATGGGCGCCATGGTGCCGATCCGCCCCCCGATGGCAAGCGAAGTGTGGCGGGTTCCGGCACCCGGCCCGAAATCGACCCGGAAAAGCGGTTGACACCGGGGTCCGAAGCTCCATGCTTTCCCGTTTTTCGCCATGAAAGTCGTTTCCTCCATCAAGTCGCTCAAGCATCGCCATCCGGATTGCCAGGTGGTCCGTCGCCGCGGACGCATCTACGTGATCTGCAAAACCAACCCGCGCTTCAAGGCCCGCCAGGGCTGAAGCCGGTCCCCGACCCGCCGAAATCCGATGAGAAAAGAAATCCATCCCAACTACGAGCCCACCTGCTTCGTCGATGTTTCGACCGGCAACCGCTTCCTGACCCGCTCGACCGTGAAATCCGACCGCCGCGAGGAGATCGACGGAGTCGGGCACAAGGTGATCATCTGCGACATCACCTCGGACTCGCACCCGGTGTTCACCGGTGAGAAACGCTTCGTCGATACCGCCGGGCGCGTCGAGAAATTCCAGAACAAGTTCCGCCGCGGCCGCCGCGGATAAGGGCCGGGAAGCCCGGGCCCGGCCGCCCCGGGGCGACACCGGCCGCGGATCCGGCCGCCTCCGGAAAAGGGGATCGCCGCCCGCGCGGCGGGCCCTCTAGCCGAAAGCGCCCCCGACGGGGTTCTCCTCGGTGTGGTTGGCGAAACGGGTGTACTTGCGCAGGAAGGCCAGGTCGATGACTCCGGTCGGGCCGTTTCGTTGCTTCGCCACGATCAGGCGGATCTTCTCGATCTCGTCGGAGCGCTGGTTTTCCTCCTGGTCCTCGTTGCGGGGGCGGTGCAGGAGCATGACCACGTCCGCGTCCTGCTCGATGGCGCCCGACTCGCGCAGGTCCGACATGCGCGGCTCGCGTTTTTCCTTTTCGCTCTCGCGGTTCAACTGGCTGAGGACGAGCACGGGCACATTCAGCTCCTTCGCCATCGCCTTCATCCCCCGGGAGATTTCCGAAATCTGGTTCTCGCGCGAAGCCCGGTTGTCCATGCCGGCGACGAGCTGGAGGTAGTCCACCACGATCAGGCCGAGCGGCTGGCGCGACGACACCCGCCGCGCCTTGGCGCGGACTTCGAGGATGTTGAGATTGCCCTGGTCGTCCACGATGATGGAGGCCTTCTTGATCTCGCCCGCGGCCTGCACGATGCTCTGCTGCTCCTCCTTCGAGGAGAAACCGTCGCGCAGTTTGTTCATGTTGACGCCCGCGCGGCTGCAGAGGATGCGCTGGGCGAGGCTCTCGGCGCTCATTTCGAAACTGAAGACGAGAACCGGCTTGGGACCGGGGTTGGACGGACCGGGAATGGCCACGTTCTCGGCGATGTTCATGGCGAAACTGGTCTTGCCGACCGAAGGCCGGGCGGCCAGAACGATCATCTCCGCCGGGTGGAAGCCGAAGGTCATGCGGTCGAGGTCGAGGAACCCCGTCCGCGTGCCGTAGCTGGTGTGCCGCTTCGCCAGGATGTCGTTGATCATCTTGATCACCTTGTCGAGCGATTTGCCGATGGGCTGGGCGGTGTCCGAGACCTGGGCCTCGCCGATCCGGTAGATCTCCGACTCGACATCGGCGAGGAATTGGCTGATGTCCTCGGCCCCTTCGTAGCACTTCTCCACGGTCTGGTTCGAGAGGCGGATCAGGCGCCGCAGGAGGGCCTTCTCCTTGACGATCTCCATCCAGTTCGAGGCGAAGGCCGTCGAGCCGACCGATTCGGAGATTTCGTTGATATAGGCGCGTCCGCCCGTCTCCTCCAGCAGGCCCATCGAGGCCAGCTTCTCCTCGACGGTGATCTCGTCGATCTCCCGCCCCTGCTCGTTGAGGTCCAGAACGGCCGCGAAGACGTTCCGGTGGGCGGGGCGGAAAAAGGATTCGGCGTCGATCTTCGCGTTGACGCAGTCGGTGATGACCTCGCCGGCGTTCTCGCGCATGCAGGCGGCCAGGAGGGCGCGCTCGGCCTCGATGCTGTGCGGCTGCCGCCTGGTGACGCCGCCGGCGCTGAAGGTGCCGTCCGGGTCGTATTTCCGGTCCTCGCGGAACCTGCGCTTCTTGTCCGGTCGATCCGCCATGCCTACACCTCTTCGAGGGCCTTCCGTATCTCGCTCTCGGAGACGCTTTCGGCGGGCACCGCCAGGGCGAGTTCGTAGAGTTCGCGCGCGCGGGCGCGGTCGCTCCGCGCCTCATACCGGCCGGCGTGGAAATAGACGAACCGGAGCAGATCCGGCGAAAAGCGCTCCGGATCCTCTTCCGCCCATTCGAGAAGCACCGCGAAATCCTCCCCGGCGACATCCCTCCGGCCGAAAAGGCGGGGAAGGCGGTAGCTGTTCACCGCGCGGACGGACCGCACGTGGGGGTCCTCCGGCTCCAGGGCGACGGCCCGGTCGATCGTCTCCAGGCCCTTTTCGAGCCAACCCATCTTCCGGTAGAAAACCGCGTCCCGCGCCCGGAGCGTGTACAGATTTCCGAGAAAGACGAGCACGCGGGCGTCCTCCGGATGCTCCGCCTGGAGCGCTTCGAAAATCTCCTGCGCCCGCACGACCGCCTTCTCGTCGCCGGCGACGCCCTCCTGGTGCAGCTCCAGCCCTTTCCAGAAGAGTTCGCGCTCCTTCTCCCCGCCCTTCAACGGCTCGGGGCGGGGTCCGCGCTCCACCTCCCCCCGCAAGCCGGACATCACGAACGGGAGAGCCAGAGCGAAAACCAGACTGCCGAATAGAATCTTCACCAAGGGGAAAGAAAGGCCGGGAAGCCGGCGGATGGCAAGCATGACCCGGGAACAAGCGAAAAAGTCCGTTTCCGTTCTGGAACGCACCCCGCTTTTTCGCTTCACTACCTGATCGCACCACCGCTCCGCCACCATGCCAGAAGAAGAAGAATCCGATCCTCTCATCGAACAAGCCCTCCGCCTCGGCGAACTCCGCAAAGAGGTGATGGACCGCGTGGGCGGCCCGTTTCTCGAAGGCGGCAGCGAGGACCTGCCCATGGACACGCAGACAGCCTTCTGGGAGCATGTGCTCGCCTTCGAGTCGGCCGAGCAATCGACCATCGCGGAGCGGCTGCGGAACGAGATCGGGTTCGTCCCCCGCCCGCCCGGCGATCTCGCGGGGGGGGATGAAGTCCGGGACGCGCTCTGGGAGTTGCTCGAATCCCTCGCCTCGATCCGTGTCTTCGTCTTCGGCACCGACCATCTGAGCGACGCGGAACTCTACGAGCTGCTCGTCAACAAAACCCTGCCCGAGCCGACCACCGTGCCCCCCGCCGGATCGGAATGGAACTGCCGGGTGGACGTCGCCGGGCACGGCACCGACGACGATCCCGACGGCACGGACACCTGGCTCCGCTACTATGCCGACGACTGGACGCGCGACGAATGGGAAGGCGAGGTCCCGCCCCGCGAGACGCCCCCCTACGACCGCGACCGTTTCCTTCCCGTGCCCCCCGAGGAAAGGGCGCCCTGACCGGACCGGCCCCGGCCGATCCCCCGCCGTCCCGCGCGCGCGCCGGCCGCCGCCGGGAGGAGGACGCCGGAAACACGCCGCGGCCCCGCCCCTACGCGGACACGAGGCGGCTCGCTTCGGCGGCCGCCAGGGTCTTCAGATCCGGGGGGACGGTCGCGATCGCTTCCTCCATCGTCGAGATGCCGTCGCGGACCTTGAGCATGCTGTCCTGGTGGAGCGTCCGCATGCCGTTGCGCACGGCGATCTCCTTCACGCGGGCGGTCTCCAGTTCCTCGTTGATGCCCTTGACCAGCTCGTCGCTGACGGCCATCAGCTCGTGGATGCCGATCCGCCCCTTGTAGCCGGAACCGCCGCAGGCCGGGCAGCCATTGAGCTTCGCCCGGTGGATCGTGCCGCTCCAGCCGATCGCCTCTTCGATGATGGCCCGCTCGTTTCCTTCCGGCTCGTATTGCTGGCGGCAGTTCCTGCAGACCCGGCGCATCAGGCGCTGGGCGCAGACGCAGACCAGGGAGGCCGAGATCATGAAAGGCTCGATGCCCATTTCAGTGAACCGGGCGATCGTGCTCGGGGCGTCGTTGGTGTGCAGGGTGCTGAAAAGCATGTGCCCGGTGAGGGCCGCTTCGACGGCGATCTTGGCCGTCTCGGTGTCGCGGATCTCCCCTACGAGAATGATGTCCGGATCCTGCCGGAGAAAGGCGCGCAGGGCGGCGGCGAAGGTGAGCCCGATTTTCCGGTTCATCTGCACCTGGCACAGTCCGGGTAGGGTGTACTCGATCGGATCCTCGGCCGTGCGGATGTTGACGGCCGGGTCGTTGATCTCGTTGAGGGCGGAGTAGAGCGTCATCGATTTCCCCGAACCGGTGGGGCCGCAGTGCAGGATCATGCCGTAGGGCCGGCGGATGAGCTTGCGATACTCGTCGAGATTCTCCTGGGAGAAACCGAGGGCGGTGAGCGGCAGGGTGCTCTTCTGCTTGTCGAGGATACGCATCACGCAGCCCTCGCCGTGGTTGAGGGGGCAGGTGGCGATGCGCAGGTCGATGTCGATCCCCTTTTTGTTGAACTGCTTGTAAACGACCCGTCCGTCCTGCGGGATCCGCTTTTCGGCGATGTCGAGGTTCGCCATCACCTTGATCCGGGCGAGGAGGGCGGCTGACACCTTCCGCGGCAGGCTCAGTTTCGTCCGGCAGATCCCGTCCACGCGCACGCGCACGCGCGTCTCGTTCTCGAAGGGTTCGATGTGGATGTCGCTTCCGCCCGAGTAGTAGGCGTCCTCGATCAGGCGGCTGGCGAGCTGGATGATGGGCCCGGATTCCTCGTCCGAAAGGCTTTCCTCCGAGATATCCTCGTCCACATCGTACTCCATCCCGAGCTGATCGACGACATCGCCGAACCCGGCGGGGATCCGGGGCGAATCGGTGTCGGCGATCGCCGCCTCGATGTCTTCGGCGAGGCCGAGGAGCACATGGACCTTGGACCGGGTCTTGCGCTCGATCTCCTGGATCAGCTGGACCTGGAACGGATTGTCGAAGACCACCGCGAAGTATTCGCCGACCATGCCGAGCGGAAGAATCTTCTTCTCCTGGCAATAATCCTTGTCGAGCTTCTCGAAGGTGAAATCGTCGCGGATGAACCGCTTCGCGTTGAAGGGGTTCAGATGGAAGCACCGGCTCTTCGCCAGCAGAAGATTGAACTCCGAGACCGCGAAGTCCTCCATGAGCTGCCGCTCGACCTCCTCCCCCGGGAGGTTCTGGTCGGTCGATTCGATCCTCGCCACCTGGTCGGCGTCGAGGTGCCCGAGTTCCCGGAGCTGGCGGACGATCTGTAACTGTGTGCGCGCGAGGGCCATTTTCCGAAGGAAACCCTTTCACGGTTCCGCCGCCGGGTCAATCCGTCTCGGCGGCCCCGAGCAACTCCGGATGGAGCAGTTTCTGACCCGCCGGGAAATCGGGCGAGGGCGCCGCCTCCGGGCAGCCGGCCCGGCGCAGGATCTCCCCGGGCGCGCCTTTCCCCCGGAGGGCGAGGGTCTCGAGATACTCCCTCTGGCGGGCCGTCAAAACAGCCCCCAGGGAAAAATCGATCCGGGCGTCGAGCGGTTCGGTCAGCCGTTTTTCGAGCGCGGACCTCACCCCGGCCTCGGACCACGGCGCTCCGGGCGGGCCGGCGGCCAGCCGGCGGCGTAGTTTCATCAGCTCGTCGAAATTCCCCGGCCAGTCGTAGCGCAGCAGAAACGCGGCCGCCCCGGGAGAGAAGACCGGGCCGCCCTCCCCGCCCGCGCCGGCGGAGAGGTAGGCCGCGATGTCCCGATGCCGCCCCCGCAGCGGCGGGACCTTGACGAGATTCCCGAAGACCATTTCGAGCAGCTCCTCCTCCATCGACATCTCCGCGAGCGCGAGGCGGTCGGAGGTCAGGGGGAAAACGAACGTCAAACCGTCCTCCCCGTCCGGATAGCCGCCGCCATGTTCGAGCATCTGCTTGAGCACCTTCTGCGCCGATCGCTCCATTTCGTCGATTCCGCGCCCGATCACCACGCGGGAATGGGAATCCCTCCCGGCGAACCGTCTGACGAGGGAGCGCGCGTGCGGGGAGAAAAGCGCCGAAGCCTGGAAATCGAAGGAAACGGCACCGCCTTCGGGATCCGCCCAGGCCGCCAGCTCCGCGACCACCAGATCCAGCTCGAAGCCCTTCTCGCCGACCAGAAACACGGGCTTCCCGGAACGGCCCGCCTCCCAGAGATCCTGGATCCATCCCTGGGACGCGCGGGTGTGGGCCCGGAGAAAGCGGAGGGGCCGGGGAAAGGTGAACTCCCCGCCGGAGCGGCGCCCTTCCGGGCGAACCGCAACCGGAGAAACCGGTCCCAGCTTCAGAAGCTGCCGGATCTCGCCGATCAGCTCGTCCACCCGGAAGGGCTTCCGAAGGACGCGGGTCACGCCCGCCTCGGCGGCCTGGCGCATCTCCGCTCCGCCCATGAAGGCCGAAATCATGATCACCGGAATCGCCCCGTCGAACCGCCGGACCTGCCGGACAAAGGCGGTTCCATCCTGTTTCGGCATCAGGTAGTCGCTCACCAGGAGGTCGAAAGCGTCCGAGCGCACCCTCTCGAGCGCCTCCTCCGGATCGAGGGAAACCTCCGCCTCGAGGCCATTCGCCTCCAGGCTCTCGACAAGCATCTGCGCGAAAGCCTGATCATCCTCCAGAACCAGGATTTTTTCAGCCATCTTCCCAACTTTCACCATTTCGGCGTTTCGTCAAGGGGCGCGGCCACAGGCGCGCGGCGGAGCCATCGTTCCCGGGCGCCGGCCAGCGGAACCGCCCCGGAGCGCTCGCCCGCCGGAAGGCGGGCCGCGGCGTTTCTCCGCGGGCGGCGGGCTCTCAACAGCCGTCCGCCCCGCTCAGCAAGCCCTCCAGCCACTCCGGCCAGGTGATCCAGCGCCGGGCGGCCGCCTCCCGCGCGAGCCGGTCGCGCGTTCGCGGGTCGGCCAGCAGTTTCCTCATGCCATCGGCGAGAGCGCCCGGGGATTCGACGCGGACGGGGACGCACCCGCCCCCGGCGGCGATTTCCCCGACGGCCCCCGCGCCGGAGCACACGCACGGCCGCCCCCGGGCGAGGGACTCGGCGACCGGCAGCCCGAAGCCCTCCCCCAGCGAGGGAAACACCGTGAAGGCGGCCCGGCGGTGGAGGTCGTCGAGCGCGGCGTCCGGGATCCGGGCGTGCCAGCGCGCGGGCCTGCCCGAGGCGCGCAGCGCGCGCACCCTTCTGACGATGCCATCCTCGCGGGCCGCCCTCTTCCGGCCGACCAGGACCAGTTCGAAATCCAGCCCGTCCGCCCACAGCGATTCCGCCGCATCCAGCAGGGCCGCGTGGTTCTTCCGCACCTCCAGGGTGCCGACGCTCAGAACGAGCGGCCGCCCGGGCGGGGGCGGCCCCGCCGCCGGGGCCGGCGCCGGTATCGGCCAGGGCCGCACCTCCGGAACCGGACCGTCCAGACCTTCCTCCGCCCGGAAGCGCAGCCATTCGGAGGCGGTCTCCCGCGAGGGGCAGACGACCCGGTCCATCCGGCACAGGAGCCGCAGGAAATCGGCGAACCCCTCCCGCCGCGATCCGGGGGTCCACTCCGGATGGCTCCAGGAGAAAACGTCGTGGCAGAAGCCGACCACCCGGATCCGGCGACCGGGCGCGCCGAGCAGTTCCCCGAAGGCGCGGATCCGTTCCGGGCCGGGGATCTCCGGCAGGAGGAAACGTGCGTCCGCCTCCCCGGCCGGAATCCGGACCGGACCGCCCGGAAAGAGGGCGTCCACCCATCCCCCGGTCCCGCGCCAGCGGTGCGGGCCCGGCGAGAAAATCCGTTCGAGACGCAGCCGTTCGAGGCGGGAGGGCCGCCGGAAAGCGCCCCCGCGGCGGACCACCGGGCGCCATTCCTCCGCCCGCCCGGCGCCTGCGGCGAGCATCTCCCGCACGATCCGCTGCACGCCCGTGTGGTGGAGGGTCCGGGCCGTGGCGGTCGCATCGACGAAAACCCTAGCCACCGGCCCTCCCCGTCTCCCGGAGCGCGCGGGCGCGCTCCTCCATCCAGACCGGAACGGACCGCCCTCCGCTCACGAGCATCCGCAGGGCGTCGAGGGTCTTCCGGCCGTTCAACCGCCAGGGCCGCCGCAGGTGCCGCCGCAGGTAGTGCCGCGGCCAGTCCCGCCGGCCCCACGCGGAGGCGCGGTCCCCCCACTCGCGCAGAAAGCGGCGGATGTTCTCCTCGTCCGCCCTCTTGCGCCCGGGGCTGGCGCTGATCCAGTGCCCGACCCGGCCGCCGAAGGCCACGCGGTTCTCCCTGCCGGCCGCGTCGAGGCGCAGGCACAGATCGATGTCCTCGAAACCGTTGCGGTAGCCCTCGTCGAAGCCGCCCGCCGCGAGAAACACCTCGCGGCGGACGAGGCAGCAGGCCGCCGTCACCGCGCGGAAACGCCGCACCCCGGAGCGCGGAATCCGGAGGTAGTCCCGGCCCCAGTGCTCGGGGATCCCCCAGGGCGTGAAGACGATGCCGGCATGGTCGATCCGGCCGGTCTGGGCATTTGTTTGCACATTACCCACCATTCCCGCCCTGGAATCGATGGCCTGCCGCATCGGCGGGCACCAGCCTTCGCGCAGCACGAGGTCGTTGTTCAAGAAGGCGAGCACCGGGGCGCGGGCCTCCCGCGCGCCCCGGTTGTTCGACGCCGCGAAGCCGGTGTTCCGCTCGTTCAGAAAGGCGCGGACCCCCGGCCGGTCGAGCGAGCGCAGATACTCCCGGGTTCCGTCGGAGCTGCCGTCATCGACGAGAATCAACTCGTGGGGGATACCCGCCAGCGTTCGGGCGAGATCATCGACGAACCGGCGCGTCAGATCGAGCCGCCCGTAGAGGGCGGTGACGACCGAAATCTCCGGAACGCCTCCGTTCATCCCGGACTCCGGGGCCCGGCGGCCCCCTCCCCGGGGACCGACGAGAGGTGGAAGTCTTTCTCTCCGCCCACCGGTCCCCCTCCCGTCAATCCGCGGCGAGCGCGCGCAGGTAGCCGGCGTAGGGCGTCTTGCCCAGGGCGGCGGCCAGCTCCTCGAGCCCGGCCCGGTCGATCCAACCGTTGCGGAAGGCGATCTCCTCGATGCAGGCGATCTTCAGCCCCTGGCGCTGCTCGATCACCTGGACGAAGGACGCGGCCGCGAGCAGGCTGTCGTGGGTGCCGGTGTCGAGCCAGGCCGTGCCCCGGCCGAGGACCTCGACCCGGAGGCGCTTCCGGTCGAGGTAGAGCCGGTTGAGGTCGGTGATCTCCAACTCCCCGCGGGCGCTCGGCTCGAGCGAGCGGGCCAGCGCGCAGACCTCCGGATCGTAGAAGTAGATTCCCGGCACGGCGAAGGTGGACCGCGGCCGCTCCGGTTTCTCCTCGAGACCGACCACTCGCCCGGCGGCGTCGAACTCCACCACCCCGTAGGCCCGCGGATTCGCGACCTCGTAGGCGAAGATGACGGACTCGTCCGAGGCGGTCGCGCTGCGGATGGCCTCGGTGAAATTTCCGCCGTAGAAGAGATTGTCCCCGAGCACAAGGGCCGCCGGCGCGCCCGCCAGAAACTCCTCGCCGATCAGGAAGGCCTGGGCGAGCCCCTCCGGGCGGGGCTGCTCCGCGTAGGAAAACTCCATCCCCAGGCAGACGCCGTCGCCGAGCAATTTCCGGAAAAGCGGCAAATCCTCGGGGGTGGAGATCACGAGCACGTCGCGGATGCCGGCGAGCATCAGCGCGGAGAGGGGGTAGTAGATCATCGGCTTGTCGTAAACCGGCATGAGCTGCTTGCTCACCGCCCGGGTCAGCGGGAAAAGGCGCGTGCCCGAGCCCCCGGCGAGTATGATCCCTTTGCGTTCGGTTGTTTCACTCATGGGGCAGGGAGGATTGCGGGCGGATGGCCGCGCGGCAAACGTATTTCACCCCGGGCGTCCGTGCGGGGTGTGACCACAAGTGCGTGGAGACCGGATAGAAATTCTTCTTCGTCTTATGCAGGGCCTCGTGCTCTTGACTCGGCGGAGCTCGAAGAGCGAAGACGGTTGCCGCGATGGCCGCGAATCAACTGGAAAACCGGAAAAACCCCTTTGATTCCTCCACGCACTTGTGGTCGCACCCGTCCGCGCCGGCCGGCGGGCCGGCGCCCTTCGATCCGGGCGTCAGCCGGTTTTCGAAGGGTCCGAACCGGGCCCGCGGAACGGGGAGGGGATCCGTTTTTCGAAGTGCGTGGGCCGCCGGATTCTGCAAATTCGTTTCCGTGCGGAAAAGCGGCATACGCAGAAGAGGACGCCTCCTGCCGTGGGTGGCGCTGGCTCTTGCGCTTCTCGCGGCGGCGGGGGTTTACCGCGCCCACCGGCTGGGCGCGTTCCACCGGGAGCCCGCCTTCCGGGGGGACGGCTGGCGGCGCGTGCCCGTCCCCGCGGGGGCGGAGGATCTCGCCGTGGTGCCCGGCTCGGGCGCGCTGCTCGTCTCGGCGGGAGGGGTCGGCGCCCGCGGGGGGGCGGAGCCGGGGGGCGGAAGCCTGCTGCTCTGGAGACCGGGGGAGGCGGCGCCGGTGCGGGTGCGGCTGGACTTCGACGAGCCTTTCCGCCCGCACGGAATCGATTGCCGCCTTGGGGAGGACGGCGCGCCGCGCGTCTTCGCGGTCAACCACCGCGCCCCGGGCGAGCGCACCGTGGAGCTTTTCGATATCGACGCGGATGCGGACCCCCCGGCCGGCCGGCATGTCGCCACCATCCGCGACCCACGCCTGACCTTCCCCAACGACATCGCCGCCTCGGGCGGACGGTCCTTTTTCGTGACGAACAACCCCCGGCACGACTCCCTGATCGACCGGATCCGGCTGGCGCTGGGCCTGTGGGGCGGGCAGGTGCTCCACTACGACGACGGGCAATGGACCACGGTCGATGACGGCATTCCTTTCCCCAACGGAATCCTCCTGAGCGCGGACGGGCGCCGCCTGTTCGTGGCGGAAACCCTCGGAGGCGCCCTTCGGATCTACGAGCGGCCGGCCCGCACGGGGAAGCCGGTCCTCCGCGGGCGGACGCCGCTCGGCCGCGGGCTGGACAACATCGCCCCCGGGCCCGGCGGAGCGCTGTGGGTGGCCGCCCACCCCGACCTGCCCGCGCTGGGCGCCCACCGCCGCGACCCGGCGAAACCCTCGCCCTGGCGGCTGTACCGGGTGCGGGAACACGGGGGCGGCTGGCGTTCGCGGATCGTTCTGCGCGGCGACGGCTCGCGGATGCCCGGGGTCAGTGTCGGCCTGCCCTGGGACGGACGGCTGATCCTCGGCGGCGTGGCCGATCCGGCCCTGAAGATCGGCCCCCGGGAGCCCCCGGCGGGCCGCCGCCGCCGGATTCGGCGCCCCTCGAAGCGAATGAGCCGCCCCCCTTTTCCGCGGTTTCCGCGTTTCCCCGGAATCTTCGCGGCGCCCCGCGAACTCATGCCGGACGAACGGACGCCGGCTTTCCAACGCCACTCCGTCCGGCTCGCCCTCGCCGCCCTCGCCGCCCTCGCCGCCCTCCTCCCGGGCGGGTGCTCGGCCACCTCCGAAAGCATCACGGCGGAAACCAACGACCCGCTGGAGCCCTTCAACCGGTCCATGCACGCCTTCAACGACTCCCTCGACCGCCACCTGATCGGCCCCGCGGCCGATGCGTACGGCGCGGTGACTCCTTCGGAATTCAGGCGCATGGTGCGCAACTTCGCGGCCAACCTCGACACCCCCTTCACCTCGGCGAACCAGCTCCTCCAGGGCAAGCCGGTCCTGGCGCTCTCGGACCTCGCGCGGTTCGTCGTCAATTCAACCGTCGGGATCGGCGGGCTCTTCGATCCGGCCACCCCGATCGGGCTGGAGCGCCACGACGAGGACATCGGCCAAACCCTCGCGGTCTGGGGCGTGGGGGCCGGCCCCTACCTGGTGCTGCCCGTCGTCGGCCCGACCACGCTGCGGAACTCGCCCTCGGTCGTGGTGGACAACTGGGCGCGGTTGCGGATCCTGCGGATCGCCGATGCCGGCGAATGGCTCCTGCCCATCGACATCGCCCGGATCGTCAACGAACGGGCCGACGACGATCCCCTCGCCCGAGTGCGCAAGAGAGCGATCGATCCCTACGTCTTCATCCGCGAAGCCTACCTCGAGCGGCGGCGATACCTGGTCCACGACGGTGATCCCCCCGCCGGGGAGGCCGGGGAGGAGGCGTGGGAGGTCGATATCGCTTTTCCGGAGGACGACTCCGCCCCCGCGCCGGAGTCCGGCGGCCCGCCCGCGGACGATCCCCGGCCCGGATCGGATGCGGAGGCCGGGGCCGAGGAAGAATCCCCGCCCCCGGCGGAATGAGGCCGGGCGGACCCCGGCCGCCCCGAACCGGGACGCGATGTCTTTTCCAATTCCCCCAATTCGACCATTGATCGCAACCGCCGCCTGCCTATGATCCGGTAATCCATGAGTGTACCCGCGAGCCAGGCATGGACGGTAGCGAGCTACGTCATCCGCAACAAACTCAAAGGGCGGCGGCGCTATCCGCTGGTGTTGATGCTCGAGCCCCTGTTCCGCTGCAATCTCGCCTGCGCCGGCTGCGGGAAGATCCAGTATCCCGAACACATCCTCAGGAAGCGGCTCTCCCCGCGGCAGTGCTTCGACGCGGCCGAGGAATGCGGGGCGCCGATGGTGAGCATCCCCGGCGGCGAGCCCCTGCTGCATCCCGAGATCGGCGAGATCGTCGAAGGGCTCGCGGAGCGGCGCAAATACATCTACCTCTGCACCAACGCGCTCCTGCTGAAACGGAAGCTCGATCTGTTCCGCCCGAGCAAGTATCTCTCCTTCAGCATCCACCTGGACGGCCTCCAGCCCGAGCACGACGAGGCGGTCTGCCGGGACGGCGCCTACGAGACCGCCATCGGGGGCATCCGGGCGGCCCTGGAGCGCGGCCACCGCGTGACCATCAACGCCACCCTGTTCGACGGGACCGACCCCGCCCGGGTCCGCGAATTCTTCGACGAGATGATGAAGCTCGGCGTGGAGGGGCTCATGGTCTCCCCGGGCTACAGCTACCAGAAGGCGCCCGACCAGGAGCACTTCCTCGCCCGGGAGCGCACCAAGCGGCTCTTCCGCGAAATCCTCGCCGACCGGAAGCGCTCGTGGAAGTTCAACCTCTCTCCGAACTTCCTCGAGTTCCTCCAGGGGAACGTCGATTACGACTGCACGCCCTGGGGGAACCCGACCTACAACATCTTCGGCTGGCAGCGCCCCTGCTACCTGCTGCAGGACGGCTACGCCAGGACCTTCCGCGAACTCATGGAGACCACCGAATGGGACCGCTACGGCCACCGCAGCGGCGAGGAGCGCTGCAAGGACTGCATGGTCCACTGCGGCTACGAGCCGTCCTCGGTGGACGACACCTTCGGCTCCTTCAGCGGATTCGCCCGCACGGTCAGGAAATCCATCTTCCACTGAACCCATGCCCCGGGCCGACAAGACCGATCCGAAAACCTCCGCCTGCGGGCGGACCGCCCCGGAAGACCTCCTCTGAAAAAACCCGCCGTTTCCCGCCCGAACCCATGTTATGAGCCCAGAAACGAAGCCCCCCCCCGCCGCCGCCGCCGGTTCCGACCGCCGGTCCGCACCGCCGCCTTCCCGGGAGAACCGCCCGGAAGGTCTGGACTTCCCCCTGCAGGCCCGCCTGCTGGAGAAAGTCTCCCGGACCTTCGCGCTCACCATCCCCGAGCTGCCCCCGGCGCTGCGCCACGTCGTCGGAAACGCCTATCTGCTGTGCAGGATTCTCGACACCATCGAGGACGAGCCGGAGATGGAACCGGACGAAAAATCCTCCTTCTTCCGCAGGTTCCGCGATTGGGTCGTCCGCGGCGGGGAGGATCCCGCCTTCGCGGAGGAGCTTGCCGCGAAACTGGGCGGCCGCACCCCTCCCGCCGAGCGGGAGCTGGTCCGCCGGTCCCGGGAGATGCTCCGGATCACCCGCTCGTTCACGAAACCCCAGCGCCAGGCGATCCACCGCTGCGTCGGGATCATGTCGCGGGGCATGGAATACTTCCAGCACCGGAGGAAATCCGCCGAGCCCGGCCTGCGGGATCTCGGCGAGATGTCGCACTACTGCTACTGCGTCGCCGGGGTCGTCGGGGAGATGCTGACCGATCTCTTCTGCGCCTACTCCGCGGAGATCGAGGCCCGGCGCCCGCGGCTGGCCGCGCTGGCCCCCGGCTTCGGGCAGGGGCTGCAGATGACCAACATCCTCAAGGACATCCACGAGGACCGCAAGCGGCGCGCCTGCTGGCTCCCTAAGGATGTCTTCGGGGGCGGCGCCCCCCTCTCCGCCGGCCCGGAGGCGGAGATCAACGAGGACGCCGCCTTCCAGGAAGGAATCCGCCGCCTCACGGGGGTCGCCCACAACCACTTGAAGCAGGCCCTCGAATACACGCTCTGCTTCCCCCGCCACGAGACGGGCATCCGCAGATTCTGCCTGATGGCCCTCGGCATGGCCGTGCTGACCCTCCGGAAAATCCACGCGAACCCCTCCTTCTCCCTCGGCGCGGAGGTCAAGATCAGCCGCCGGAGCGTCAAGGCGACCGTTCTGGCCGCCGATCTGCTCGCCCGGCGGGACGCCTGGCTCCGCCGCCTTTTCGCCATCCTGGCCAAACCCCTCCCCCGCGTCTTCGAACCCTCCGGAAACGCCCCCCCCGCCGCCGCGGAGGACGCGGCCGCCGACGCCGGATCCGCCGCCCCCCGCTCCGGCCCCCCTCCCGACGCCGCCGAGGCGGTCCGCCGCGCCGCCCGCGCCCTCCGCGGCAAACAGCGCCCCGACGGCCACTGGTGCTACGACTTCGAAGCGGACTGCAC
The DNA here is from genome assembly GCA_046541615.1 of Puniceicoccaceae bacterium. Taxonomy (GTDB): domain Bacteria; phylum Verrucomicrobiota; class Verrucomicrobiia; order Opitutales; family Puniceicoccaceae; genus Puniceicoccus. Next base: position 6,541 of record JBKHCX010000023.1, on the reverse strand, counting down.
CATCCCCGCCGAGTACATCCTGATGACCCACTTCGACGGCAGGCGCGACCCCGGCCTCGAGGCGGCGATGGCGCGCTACCTCCTGCGCCGGCAGGGGGCCGACGGCGGCTGGCCCCTCTACCAGGGGGGCAAGGCGGACATCAGCTGCACGGTCAAAGCGTACTACGCGCTCAAGCTGGCGGGGATCGACCCCGAATCGGAGCCGATGCGCCAGGCCCGCTTCTGCGCCCTCTCCATGGGCGGCGCCGCCCGGGCCAATGTGTTCACCCGGATCACCCTGGCGATCTTCGGGCAGGCGCCCTGGCGCGCCGTGCCCTTCATGCCGGTCGAGATCCTGCTCCTGCCGAAATGGTTCCCCTTCCACCTGGGCAAGGTCGCCTACTGGTCCCGGACCGTCATGGCGCCCCTCCTCGTGCTCTACTCGAAACGAGCCCGGGCCGAGAACCCCACCGGAACCGGCGTCGCCGAACTCTTCATCACCCCCGCCGAAATCGAACGGCACTATTTCCCGACGCGTTCGCGCCTGAACCGGCTCTTCCTCTTCCTGGAGCGGAGCGCCCGCCTCTGCGAGCCGCTCATCCCCCCGCCGCTGCGCCGCCGCGCGACCCGGCGGGCCATGGGGTGGGTCTCCGACCGCCTGAACGGCCGCCACGGCCTCGGCGCGATTTTCCCGGCCATGGTCAACGCCTACGAGGCGCTCATCGTCGCCGGCGCCGGCGCCTCCGATCCGCGGCGGCGGGTGGCCCGGCAGGCGCTGGACGACCTCGTCGTCCGCCGCGGCGACGAAGCCTACTGCCAGCCCTGCGTCTCGCCGGTCTGGGACACGGCCCTCGCCGCCGCCGCGCTCCAGGAGACCGGGCACGCCGACGACCGGGAAGCCGCCTCGCGCGGATTGGAATGGCTGGAGAAACGGCAGCTTCTCGACGAGCCCGGGGACTGGAGCGAGGCGCGCCCGGACCTGCCCGGAGGCGGCTGGCCGTTCCAATACGAAAACGCCTTCTACCCCGACCTCGACGACACCGCCCTCGCCGCGTTCGTCCTGTGGCGGCAGGATCCCCGGCGCTTCGGGAAGGCCATCGCCCGGGCCGCCCGCTGGCTGGCCGGGCTCCAGTCCCGCAACGGGGGGTTCGCCTCCTTCGAGGTGGACAACACCCACTACTACCTCAACGAAATCCCCTTCGCCGACCACGGGGCGCTCCTCGATCCGCCGACCGCCGATGTGAGCGCCCGCTGCGCCATGCTCTTCGGCGCGATCCGGAAGGATCATCCGGAACTCGGCCTCGACAAGCCCCTGGCAAGGGTCCTGGACTACCTCCGGCGCGAGCAGGAGGACGACGGGAGCTGGTTCGGCCGCTGGGGTACCAACCACATCTACGGCACCTGGTCCGTCCTCCTCGCCCTCGAGCAATGCCCCGGCGCCCCCGCCGGGGCGCGCGCGAAGGCGGCCGCCTGGCTGCTCGCGCACCAGCGCCCCGACGGAAGCTGGGGCGAGACCAACGACAGCTACGAGTTCCCCCGCCTGCGCGGACGCAACAGCCACGGAACCGCTTTCCAGACGGCCTGGGCCCTGCTCGGCCTGATGGCCGCCGGAGAGGGCCGTTCCGCGGCCGTGGAGCGCGGCGTGCGCTGGCTCCTCGAAAAGCGGAACGAAGACGGCCTGTGGAACGACCCCGACTTCACCTGCCCCGGCTTCCCCCGCGTCTTCTACCTGAAATACCACGGCTACACGGACTACTTCCCGCTCTGGGCCCTCGCCCGCTACGCGCGCGAAAACCGGCCGGGCGCGGGGGGGACGCCCCCCGGAGCCTGATCGGGCGGCCCCGCTCGTCCACCAGTGCCCCCACCGGGACAAGCCGTGCGCGCCAACACGAAATCCTCCGGTTCCCGATCGCGCCGGGTCGCTTCAGCGCCCGATCTCCCGGCCACCCGTGCGGAAGGCGGCGCGGGCCGGGCGGTGAACCAAGCCCCCCACCCGCCGCGCGAGGGTTCCGCCGCCGCACCGCGCTAGGACCATGCCCCGGATCGGTATCGTCGCCGCGCTTTCCTTCGAAGCCCGCACCCTCTCGCCGCGCAAGCCCGTGCCCGGCCGCCCCACACCCGTCGCTCCCGGCCTCGATCTGGTGTGGTCCGGCATGGATCCGCGGGCGGTCGAGCGGGCGGCGGAATCCCTCGCCGGCCACGGGTGCGGTCTTCTCCTCGGCTGGGGGGTCGCCGGAGCGCTCCGGCCCGGCGTCCGTCGCGGCGACCTCGTCCTCCCCGGGACCATCATCGGCGCGGACGGCCGCCGGCACACCCCCCACGCCACCTTCGCGGAGAGCTTCGGGGCGTTGCTGCCGGCCACCCTCCGCCGCCACGGCGGCCCCATCGCCGAGGCCCGGAGCCCCGTCGGCAGCCCGTCGGAGAAGCGCGCCCTCGGCGGGCGCACGGGCGCGGCCGCCGTGGACATGGAGAGCGCGATCATCGCCCGGGTCGCGGCGCGCCGCGGAATCCGTTTCCATGCCGTCCGCGTGATCATCGACGAGGTCGGAACCGCCCTGCCTTCCTTTGTCGCGGAGGGGGGCGGGCCGCGCCGGTGGCTGCCCGCCCCCCTGCGCCGTCCGGCGGACCTCCCCCGGCTCGTCCCGCTGGTCCGCGGCTACCTCTGCGCCCGCCGCAGCCTGCGAACGGCCGCAACCGCGCTGCGGCAGGGGAGCGGGCGATTCACATAGGCGCATGACTTCAGTCGTGCGCCCACGCTCAAGCATCGCCAGGTTCCCGATTGTCAATCTCCATCCATCTCCATCAACGGCTGAATCAATCCTGAAATGACCCGCGCGGAAACATGGCTGGCCGCCTGGTGGCGCTTTCTCGATCGTTCCGGGCTCGTTCCGTCGATCGGGCTCGTCGCGTTGAGCGTGGTTTCCGCCTTCTACGCGAAGGACCATCTCGGTCTGAACACGAAGACGGCGGAGATGTTTCCGCCGGATCTGCCCTTCCGGCTCGCGAAGGAGCGCCTGAACGCCGAGTTCCCCCGGCAGAACAACCGGATCATCGCCGTGCTCGAATTCGGCGGCCCCGAAAAGAACCGCGCCATCGCCGGGGAGTTCGCCGCCCGGCTCATGGAGCGGGAGGAAACCATCGGAGAGGTCTTCTACCACGAGCGGGAGGACTTTCTGATCCGGCACGGACTCCTCTATTCCGACGTCGGCGAGCTGGACACCTACGCCGACCGCCTCTCGGAGGCGCAGCCGTTCCTCGCCGGACTCGTCCGCGACCCCTCCCTGCGCGGCCTCTTCGGCCGCCTCGCCCAGGCCCTCACCCGGGAGGAGGCGCCCGACCCCGCCGCGCTCGACCGGTTCCTCGCCGCCACCGGCGAGGCCATGGACGCCTCCGTCGCCGGAGAGCCCCACACCTTCTCCTGGCAGGGCTTCCTGCGCGAAGACGGCGGAGACCGCCCGCCCGCCCTCCTCCTCTTCATCAACCCGCGCATGGACTTCTCCCGGCTGCTCCCCGCCGGCGAGGCCATGCGGGCCGTCCGCGAGGCCGCCGAAGAGGTGATGGCCGCTACCGACACCCCCGGACGCATCCGGTTCACCGGGGACGTGGCCCTCGCCTACGAGGAAATGCGCGCCGCCAAGGAAGGCAGCCTCCGGGCCGCTCCGCTCGCTTTCGGACTGGTCGCCGTCCTTCTCTTCATCGGACTGCGTTCGCCCCGGCTCATCGCGGCGAGTTTGCTCACGCTGGCCTGCGGCCTCGCGCTCACCGCCGGACTGGCCGCCCTCCTGGTGGGCTCGCTCAACATGATCTCCCTGGCCTTCGCCGTCCTCTACATCGGCCTCGGGGTCGATCACGCCGTCCACTTCAGCCTCTACTACCGCGGCCGCATCCGGAGCGGCGCACCGAACCGCGCCGCCCTGGAGGACACCATCCGGAAAATCGGCCCGGCCCTCGCCCTCTGCTCCGCGACCACCGCCCTCGGATTCTTCGTGTTCCTCTTCACCGATTTCCAGGGGGTGTCCGAACTGGGGATCATCGCCGGGAGCGGCATGCTGGTCAGCCTGCTCGTCAGCCTCACCCTCCTGCCCATCTTCCTCAGATTCTTTCCCGTCCGGGCCAGGCCGCGCGCGGGCCGCGGGCGATCGACGCACTCCCGCCTCGGCCGCCTGTCGCGCCTGCCGGAGGACCACGCCCGGGCGATCCGCGCCGCCTCCCTGGCGCTCGGCGCCGCCGCCCTGCTCGCCCTGCCGCGCGTCGCCTTCGACCCGGATCCCCTCAACCTCCGGGACCGCGGCAGTGAATCCGTGGAGACCCTCTTCGATCTGATCGACCGCGACCGCGTCTCCCCGTGGACGGTCGAGCTGCTCGTCGACGATCCCGGACAGGCGCGGGAGGCGGCGGCCCGGCTGGAGGAAATCGAAGGCGTCGGCCGGGTGGTCTCCCTCCACTCCCTCGTCCCCTCCGACCAGGACGAAAAGCTGGAGCGGATCGCCCTGCTCGACCTGATCCTCGGCAACCTCTTCGTGGCGCCCCTGGACCGGGACCCGGAGGTGACCGCCGCCGAACGCGCCGAAGCCCTCTTCGAGTTCCGGGAGGCCCTCGCCCGGTCCGCCGCCGCCCGAACCCCCGCGCGGGAGCGTTTCGCCGAAAGCCTCGACCGGTTCCTCTCCGAACTCGCCTCCCGCCCCCCGGCCGAACGCGACCGGCTCCTCCTGCGCCTGGAGAAGGGCCTCCTCGAAACATTCCCCGCCGCCATGGAAAACCTGCGCCTCTCGCTGACGGCCGACTTCGTCGGGCCGGACGATCTTCCCGCAGGCATCGCCCGCCGCTGGGTCAACGAGGCGGGCGTTCACCGGATCCAGGTGCTGCCCGATCCGGAAATCCGCTCCCGCGCCGATCTGCGCGCCTTCGCGCGGAACATCCGGGCGGAATTCCCGGAGGCCACGGGAGATCTCATCGTCAATCTGGAATCGGGCGCGGTGGTCACCGACGCCTTCCGGGAAGCCTTCTTCTACGCCCTCGCGGCCATCCTTCTCCTCCTCGCGGTCCACACCCGCTCATGGAGGGAGACCGGCCTCGTCCTCCTGCCCCTCGCTCTCGCCACCGCTTTCACCGGCGCCGCCATGGCCGCCTCCGGCATTCCCCTCAATTTCGCGAACATCATCGCCCTGCCGCTCCTCCTCGGCTACGGCATCGACAACGGAATCCACGTCATCCACCGCCGCCGCCAAATGGCGCCCGGCGAACCCTTCCTCGCCACCAGCACCGCCCGGGCCGCCCTGCTCGCCACCCTCACCACCACCGCCAGTTTCGGCACCCTGGCCTTCTCCCCCCACGCCGGCACGGCCAGCATGGGCATCGTCCTGACCCTCGGCCTCGCCTTCATCCTGCTGACCACCCTCCTGGTCCTCCCCGCGTTCCTGGCCGCGCGCCGGTGACCCGGGGCCCGGAGCAGGAACACCCGGGGCGGTCCCGCGTCCGCCGCGAACCCGCTGGAACCGACAAATGCCCGACTGATTCGGGGAGATAGCACTGATCACCTGAACGAAATCTCGACAAACCCAGCTCTCTGGGTATCGTTTCGATCATGAGCACAGAAGTCCAGTTCGTCACAGACGAGAAGGAAAGACATGAAAATACTGATCGTCTTTAACCGTGAACCATATGACAACACCGATGTCACATGGAACGGCCTGCGACTGGCAGGCAAACTTCAGGAAGCCGGGCAGGAAGTTCGTATCTTCCTCATGAACGATTCTGTGGACATGGCGCGGGATATTTGCACGCAGCCGGAGAACTACGACCAAGACCTCACGGCAATGCTCAAAGACCTCATTGCAAAGGGTGTCGCCGTCAAGGTCTGTGGAACCTGTATGGTTCGGTGCGGAATCTACAAGAACCATCCCTATTTCGATGGAGCGGAGAAGGCCACCATGCTGGAACTGGCGGAGTGGGTGATTGAGAGCGACAAGCTCATAACATTTTGACAGTCAAAAAGCCGGACGATCGCGTGAACACATGATTGAGATGAAACCCATAGGACTGGTTCACACGCCGTTTACTGATCTGGCAGGCATGCCAATTCAGCCAGTGGGAGCAATGGGAACGAGCGGAACCGTGGAGATCTTCGCCGAGTACCGGGCCGGGCTGAAGGATCTCGACGGGTTCTCCCACATTGTACTCCTCTACGTCTTCCATTGTGCCCGGGGTTTCAAGCTGGAGGTTGTGCCATTCATGGACAGCGAACCACGGGGAGTCTTCGCGACCCGTGCTCCCAAGCGGCCAAACCCCGTAGGATTGTCGGTTGTCCAACTCGATGGGATCGAGAACGGCACGCTTCGCATTCGTAATGTGGACATTCTCGATGGCTCTCCGCTTCTGGACATCAAGCCCTATGTGCCTGGGTTTGATGCGCAGACGAAGGTTCGGACCGGCTGGCTTGAGGCAGCCGGAAAGACGGTTGCGGACAGAAAGTCAGACAGTAGATTCACAGTGTCGACAGAAGACTTTTGGACACCCTACCCGCCCACCGGGAAGCAAGGTTCGGTGTCCGGGCTTCAGCCCG
>JBKHCX010000022.1:0-23480 GCA_046541615.1 Puniceicoccaceae bacterium | reverse complement strand
AGCGGCGATACCAGCGGCTACAGCAACGGCAACGAAGAAACGGACGAGCAGGCCGCCGGCTTCCTCGAGACCCTGATCCGCTCCGGCAAGCGGGGCCTGCCCGCCCACGGCCTGGAAATAATCGTCAAACCAAAGTGGCACGAAGGCCGCAGCCTGTGAGGGCCCCAAGGCGCGGCTGCCCACTCAACACGCGACGGCGGCTGAAGCGCGCCGCTCCAAAATACGGTGCCGCGTGCTTCTGCCCCGGTTCTGCGTCGCGATCAGCCGACCCGGACCGGCTTACGCTGAAAGCGCTCAACGAAGCCCAGCTCCCCTTACAGTCCGATCATGGATCTCTCCAATTCTTCCATGTAACTCCAAAGGATCATCATTCATAAAACCGCTGGTCCGGTGACGACCGCGGTCAACGACCGCCGGGCGCGAAATCGCGCCAATCGTAGAGGGTGGGATCCTTGCGCGGACTCCGGCGGCGGCCGCTCCGCATGAGCCGGCGGAGCCGCTCCGTCCGCGAGACATCGTCGCCCGCCGTTGCTTCCCCGGGGGAGTCGTCGGGCCCGCCGTCGTCCATGGAGTCGCCGAACTCCTCCTCCAGCGCCTCGAGATCGGCGCCCTCCTCCATCTTCCGGACCATTTCCTCCATCGCCCCGTCGAGAGGCTCGCCGGTCAGATCGGACATCCGGCGCATGAGGCGGCCCATCTGACGCGGGTCGGGGTTTTCCTCATCCATCCCGGCCATCTCCCGCTCCAGCTCGCCCATGGCGGCCTCCATGCGCGGATCGTCGAGATCGTCGCCCTCCGGAGCCCCTCCGGGCTCGTCCTTGTGCCGTCCGGTGACCGAGAAACCGGAGACCACCCGCTCCATCTTGTAGCGGGCGTCGTCCGGACACCGGGGAACCTCCCCGGAATCAATGATCCGCGGGCTCAGGAAACTGTAAACCGTGTCGGTCCTGCGGCAGTAGAACTCGTATATGGGCATGGGAAACGGGTGGAGTATGCTGGAAAACGGAAAACCAAGAACCGATCAACTGAAAAACCAAAAACCGGGAACCGCTCAGCCGGTCAACCGAAAACCGGCCACCGGGAAGCGCTCAACCGGGAATCTCGAACTTCATGAACACGGGGCGGTGGTCGCTGACGTAGCTGCGGATCGTCTGGCAGGCGTTGCAGCGCATCGGGTCGGGGAGGAAGATGAAATCGATGCATTTCACGGGGCTGTGGGCGGGGAACGAGCGGGCTCGTTCCGGATGGAGCGTGTATTCGTGGTGGCTGTTCATGTAGCCGAAGAGCTGGGCGACGGCGTCCCGCCGGAGCGTGGCCCGGGCGTTGAAGTCGCCGCAGACGATGGGCCGGTGGAGCAGAGGGTCGCCGGGAGTGGCCAGCTCCTCGTGCAGAAACCGGATCACCTGCTCGACCTGGGCCAGCCGGCGCAGCCGGGAGCGAAAGTCGAGATGGAGGTTGAGGATGGACAGCGGCCCCTCCGGAAGATCGAGCCGGGCGAAAAGGAAGCCCTTCTCCCCGATCGACTGCCGGCCGAAGGGGACGGTGAGGGCTTCGCGGATCGGGAACCGGGAGAGAATCGCGTTTCCGTAGGCGAGCCGCTTTCCTTCGTCCCTCCGGTTGTGCACCCCGAGGTAGGCGTAGGGCAGGGATTCCTTGTTCTGGATTTCCTCGAGCAGGTTGATGTGCCCGTTCCAGTGGGAGGACTCGTCCACTTCCTGGAGGCAGACGATGTCCGGGTGGAAGCGGCCGAGGAGTTTGTTGATCCGCTCGAGCTGGCGCCGGATCCCCTCGGGGGAGTGGAACCCCTGGTAAAAGGAGAGACCGCGCCCGTGGGCGATATTGAGAGTCATGATCTTCCGTTCGGCCATGGCGCTTCAGAGGTTGCGGAAAAGGCGGCGATTGCTCAACATCGATCTGCTTTCATGCTCGAAACCATCCATCATTCCTGGGAGACGATCTCGGAACCGGTCTTCCACGGTTTCAGCCTTCTGATCGGATTCACCTACGCCCATCTCCTCACCTGGCTCGGTTTCATACTCGGGCTCATGATCATCGGACGGATGTTGAACGAGAAGCGCAACCCGAGCAATATCTTCGCGTGGGCGCTGGCGGTGCTCCTGATCCCGTGGATCGGGGTTCCCCTCTATTTCTTGTTCGGTGGCCGGAAAAGCCGCGGCCTGGTCGAGCGGAAGCGACGGGTCATGGAGGGATCGCGCTACCAGGCGGGGGAGAACGTGCCCGAGGCCCGGCTCAAGGAATTGAGGAGGACATCCGGCAACCGCTGCGATCTTCTGCCGGACGCTCCCTCGACCTTCGAGGCGCTTCTGCGGGGAATCGGGGAATCCCGGAAGTGCATCCACGTGATGACCTACATCCTCTCGAAGGACGAGGCCGGAATCCCGGTGGTCGAGGCCCTCCGCCGGAAAGCCGCCCAGGGGGTGGAGGTCCGTCTCCTGCTCGACGCCTTCGGTTTTCTCGGCAGCGGCGGGCGGTGGATCGAGGATCTGAAGGCGGCGGGGGCGGAAGTCGCCCGTTTCATGCCGCTGCTTCCGCTGCACAGCCACTCCTCGGCCAACCTCCGCAACCACCGCAAGCTCGCCATCTTCGACCACCGCAAGGCGATCACGGGAGGACAGAACATCGACCGCCGTTTCATGGGGCCGGAGGTGACCGCGGAGACCTTCCGCGATTTTTCCATCGAGGTGGAGGGCCCGGTCGTCCGGCACCTGAACTTCATCTTCCTCAACGACTGGCTCTTCGCCTCGGGACAGAAACCGGAGCGGTTCCGGGAGATCTTCTCCCTCGATCTCCCCGCCGCCGGTTCCCGGACCCTGGAGGTCATCGAGAGCGGACCCGAGGTGCCCACCGACCCGCTCTACGAACGCATGGTCGAGATGGTCCAGGACTGCCGGAAGATCCTGACCATCGTGACCCCCTACTTCGTCCCCGACGAAGTCCTCTTCCGTTCGCTCCTCGTAAAAGCCCGCGCGGGGAGGCGGATCCGGATCATCCTGCCGCGGCACTCCAACCAGCGCCTCGTCGATGTCGCCCGCTTCCACTATCTGCGGCAACTCTCGGCCGCCGGAGCGGAAATCCTGTTCTACCTCCCGGGCATGCTCCACGCGAAGCTTCTCATGGTCGATCATGAAACCGCCCTTACCGGCTCGGCGAACTTCGACATGCGCAGCCTCTTCGTCAATTTCGAGATGGGGATCGTCCACGAGGATCCCGCGGATCTGGCCGCCTTCGCCGACTGGGTGGAGGGGATCGAGCGGGACTGCCAGCCCATGGGGACCGCCTCCATTTCCGAAGGGAAAAGCCGCCGGTTCGTGGAGGATTTCGCGCACCTGGTCGGACCCCTTCTCTGAGGGTGCGCCCGCCGGGCGATGCCCGGCCCTACGAGGATGACCCGGTCTGCCAGTCGTATTTCGGGGTCAGTTCCCGGTCCTCGACGTGCTTGCGATCACCCTTGTGCCACCAGAAGAAGATGGGACTGGCGATGTAGATCGAGGAGAAGGTTCCCGTAACGATCCCGACGAGAAAGACGAACGCGAAGTCCACGATGATCCCCGCTCCGGCCAGGAACAGGGCGAGGGCGGCCATGAAGGTCGTGACACTGGTGAGAATCGACCGCCCGAGCGTCAGGTTGATCGCCAGGTTCACGACTTTTTTGAGGGTGAAGGTCGGATTCAGGTCCAGCTCCTCCCGGATGCGGTCGAAGACCACGATGGTGTCGTTGATCGAATAGCCGACGATCATGAGGATGGCGGCGATCATCGGAGCGGAGAACTGGCCGCCGGCGAGAACGAAGATCCCGATCGTCATGAGCACGTCGTGGATGGTCGCCGCGACAGCCCCGATTCCGTACCCGACCTCGAAGCGGAGCGCGATGTAGAGCAGGATGCCGAGCAGGGCCACCACCACCGACAAAACCGCGTTGCGCTTGATCTGGTCGCTGACCACGCCGCCGATGCTGGTCTGCCCCTCGATGGTGAGACCCGCTTCCGGGTAGGCGGCCGCCAAGGCGTCGAAAAACTCCGCCCCCTTTCCGACTTCGGTCTGGATGGAGAGTGTCTCGGCGTCGTCCACCATGCTGACCTCGTAAACGGCCGTAACCTCGCCGAAACCGCCCTCGCCGGCGACGGCCTCGATGCCGGTCAGGGGGAGGCGTTCCTCGAAGGAGACGGTGACCTCGTCCCCGCCGACGAAGTCGATCCCGAAAAGATGGTCCCAGTGCAGGACCGTGGCGACCACCCCGGCCGCGACGATCAGCCACGAGGTAAGGAAAGCGGGCTTGCGGAACCGCAGGAAGTCGATGGAAAAGGGTCCCGGCAGGCTCCAGCCGAGGATCTTCCTGACCCCCGCCTTGAAGACCAGCGCTTCGAGGAGGAACCGGCTCACGACCAGGGCGCAGAAGACCGACGAGCAGATACCGATCGCCAGCGTGACCCCGAAGCCCTTGACCGGACCGGTGCCGAGCCAGATGAGGATCGCCGCGGTGATCAGGGTGGTCACATTGGCGTCCACGATTGTGGAAAACGCCTTCTCGTATCCGCCCAGCAGCGCGTTCGCCGGCTTCTTGCCGAGGCGCAGCTCCTCCCGCACACGCTCGAAGATGAGGATGTTCGCATCGACCGCCATCCCGACGGTGAGGACCAGGGCCGCCACCCCGGGCAGGGTCAGGGTCGCCCCGAGACTGGCCAGCACCCCGAGCACGATGGCCACGTTGACGAGGATGGAGGTCACCGCGACGATCCCGCCGAGACCGTACCAGAAAATCATGAAGGCGATGACCAGCCCCGCCCCGATCTGGGCGGCGAGCACGCTCTTGTCGCGCGCGTCTTCGGCGAGGGACGGGCCGACCTCGCTCATCTCGTCCACGTTCAGCTCGTATTCGAGGGGATTGTTGAGCACGTTCGCCAGCTCGATGGCCTCGCGCTGGGAGAAACGCCCCGTGATCCGGGCGCCGCCGCGGATGACCTCGTCCACGCTCGGAGCGCTCTTCAGCTCGCCGTCGAGGACGATGGCCAGCTGCCCGACCGAACCGTCGCGCTCGTTGGCCTCGACGATTTTCTCGGTGATGGCGGCGAAGCGATCACTGCCCTCCGAGGTGAAATCCATGAAGACCTCGTACCCGCCGGTCTGGTTGGGCATCGCCCCGGCGCGGGAGACGATCGCCCCCGTCGCCTCGGGCAGCCTCTCGACGAAATACGGGACTTCGACCAACTCTCCGTCGGGTCCTTCCTGTTCGATGGAGAGAGCCTCGTATCCGCGCGGCGCCGGCTCGCCCTCTCGGGGGCGGATGGAGCGGTGGACGAGGCGGAACTCCAGCCGGGCCGGTTTCCTGAGCGACTCGATCCCCTCCGGATCCTCGCGCAGGCTGAGCCCCGGAAGCTGAATCTCCACGGTATGGTCGGAAACCGGGCGGATCGAGGGTTCGGAAACCCCGAGCCCGTTGACCCGCCGCTCCATGACCTCGACGACCTGCTTCAACTGTTCCTCGCGCTGGAAGCGCCCCACGTCCTCCAGCGCCTCGTCGTCGAGCCGCAGGCTGAAGGCCACCCCCCCCTGTAGGTCGAGGCCGAGGCGGAGGTTGCTCTTCGACCGGTTCAGCAGCTCGCGCAGGAGCACCTCGTTGCGCCGCTCCTGGTTGCGGATGTCCACCAGCTGTATCTCCGGAAAAAAGGAGGCCAGATCGATGCCGCCGTCGTTGGCGATCTCGCGGAGCGCCACGTAAACCGACGGAGAGTCCCCCGCTTCGACCCGGGCGCCCGCCTCCTCCACCAATTCGGCGAACTCCTTCTCATCGGTCTGTTCGAGGGCGTACTCCTCGAACCCGCGGTCCTCGAGCGGGATCAGATTCAGCAGCGCCCACGCGAGGATCGCGACCGACAGACCGGCCTTCCAGAGAATACCCCCGGACATCGATTACCCTTGGCGCGCCTCCCCTCAGGAAGCGTCGTCGATCTTGCTCGCCACGAACGCGCGGCCGATCTCGACCTTGACGTTTTCGGCGATTTTGACAACCAGCCGGTCGTCCTTGACGTTGGTGATCTCCCCGTAAATCCCGCCGGAGGTGAGGATGCGGTCGCCCGTCTGGAGCGCCTTGATCATGGCCTCGAGCTGCTTCTGACGCTTGCGCTGCGGAGCGATGATCAGGAACCACATGCCCGCGAAGAGCAGGATGAAAAAAAGAATGGGGGTCAGCCCGCCACCGGGAGGAGGGGGGGCGGCCTGGGCCAGATTGAGGAGGTAATCCATGGTCGGGAGTCTCGTTTTGGTTGACGTTGGGAAAAGGCGAAACCGGGGAGCAAAGGGGACACCCCGGCGATTGGCAAGGCTGAATCGCAAACGATTTTTCCGCGAACCCCGGGCGGGGGGCTCATCGCGCGGGAGCGTCTCCGCGGCCGGTCGGACTCCAAATAAAACCGCCGCGCCCTCGTTTTGCTCGTGACACCGCCAACCCCCGGCGGCAAGACTCGCGGCCATGCTAGCGATGGTTCAATCCGGGGCTCTGGTCGGGATCGACGGAGTTCCCGTCGAGATCGAGGTCAACACCGGAGAGGCCGGGGAACCGAGGCTCGTTCTGGTCGGCCTGCCCGACGCGGCGGTGAAGGAATCGCAGGACCGGGTGTCGTCCGCCCTGAGCAACAGCGGCTTCGATTCCCCCCGGACGAAAACGACCATCAACCTCGCTCCGGGTCATCTCCGCAAGGAGGGTCCGAGCTTCGATCTGCCGATCGCCCTCGGCATTCTCTCGGCGACGGCCCAGTTGCGCGCCGACGCCCTCGGCCGCTTCCTGATCGCCGGCGAGCTGGGCCTTTCCGGGGAGACGCGCCCGATCCGGGGCGGCCTTTCGCTGGCGATGCTGGCCCGCGCCGAGGGCCGCGACGGCATTCTCCTGCCTCCGCAGACCGCACAGGAGGCCGCTCTGGTGGCCGACATACCCGTCTATCCGGTCCGGTCCCTCGACCAGGCGGCCGCCTTTCTGGACGGACGGACCGAGATCCGGCCCGCCCTGCCGCAGGACAGCCCGTTCACCCGGCGGCCGCCTCCCGGGGAGGGGGTCGATTTCGCCGAGATCAAGGGGCAGCACGCTCTCCGCCGGGCGGTCGAGATCGCCGTGGCGGGGTCGCACAACATCCTGATCATCGGCCCGCCGGGTTCGGGAAAATCGATGATCGCCAAGCGGATTCCCTCCATCATGCCGGAGCCGACCCTCGACGAGTATCTCGAGATCCTGCGCATCCACTCGGCGGCGGGCGTCACCCGGGGCGAGGGCTCGGGACACTGGTTCGAGCGCCCCTTCCGCGCGCCCCACCACACGATCAGCGATGTCGGCCTGCTCGGCGGCGGCTCCATCCCCGGACCGGGCGAGATTTCGCTGGCCCACCACGGAGTGCTTTTTCTGGACGAGCTTCCCGAGTTCCGCCGCTCGACCCTCGAGGTGCTCCGGCAGCCGCTCGAGGACGGCCAGGTCACGATCTCCCGCAGCGCCGGCAAGATCACCCTGCCCTCCTCCATCATGCTGGTCGCCGCGATGAACCCGACCCCCGACGGATACGCCGGGGGCGAGGGCCGCGAGAGCCGCAGCACCCCGGCCCAGATCCAGCGCTACCGCTCGCGGATCAGCGGCCCGCTTCTGGACCGGATCGACATCCACGTCGAAGCGCCCGCCCTGTCCATCGACGAGCTGCGCGACGAGCGTCCGGGCGAGGCGTCGGCGGACATCCGCCGGCGGGTCGTGAACGCCCGGAACCGCCAGTTGGAACGGTTCGCCGGCACCCGGGTCACCGCCAACGCGCGGATGTCGCACCGGCAGATCCGCGACCACTGCGCCCTCGATTCCACCCTCGGCGACCTTCTCCAGAACGCGATGGAGGAGCTTTCCCTCTCCGCCCGGGCCTACGACCGCATCCTGAAGGTCGCCCGGACGATCGGGGATCTCGACGGCTCCGAGACCATCGCGGCCCCCCACCTGCTCGAGGCGATCCAATACCGCAGCCTCGACCGCAATCTGTTTTTCTAGAAGCTTCATGGAACCCTGGTTCGTGCTGCTTCTCGTCGCTATGCTCGCCGCCCTCGCGGTGGGGCTCTTCTTTCTCGGCCGCGCGCAGGGCCGGCCCGACCCACGCGAGGCCGCCGGAGCCGCGGCCCGGAACGAGGAACTGATCCGGACGAAGGCGCGGTTCGAGGACCGCTCCCGGAGGGTGGCCGAACTCGAGGCGGCCGCGGAATCCGACCGCCGGACCATCGTGGATCTGAGCGAGCGCCTCTCCGCCCGCGAGGCCGACCTGGCCGGCCTGAAGCGGCGCTTCGAGGAGGCCGCGGCCCGGCGGGAGGAGGAGGCCCGCCGGCTGACCCGCGAGTTCGAGAATCTGGCCACCCGCGTCCTCGACGCGAATTCCAGGAAGATCACCACCCTCCAGGAGGAAAAGATCGGCCATATCCTGCGGCCGGTCAGCGAACGCTTGGCCGAGTTCCAGAAATCGGTCCAGGATCTCCGCAGCCAGGGGATCAGCCACCACGCCGAGTTCAAGAACCAGCTCGAAACCCTCCGCCAGACCGGAAACGCGCTCGGGGAGGAGGCGAAAAACCTCACCCTGGCCCTGCGCGGACAGAAGACCCAGGGAATGTGGGGGGAGTTCATCCTGGAAAAGGTCCTCGAAACCTCGGGGCTCCGCAAAGACGTCGAGTACCGGACCCAGGAAAGCCACACCGCCGCGGACGGCTCGCGCCTACAGCCCGACGTCGTCGTCCATCTCCCCGAGAACAAGCACCTGGTCATCGACGCCAAGGTCTCCCTGACCGCCTACCTCCGCCTGACGGAATGCGCGGAGGAGACGGACCGGAAGGCGGCCCTCAAGGACCACCTGGCCTCGCTCCGCGCCCATATCGACAACCTGGCCTCGAAAGGCTACGAGGCGATCGGGGATCTGCGCTCTCCCGAGATCGTCCTGCTCTTCGTGCCGGTCGAACCGGCCTTCGTCGAAGCGCTCCGCGCCGATCCCGGGCTCTTCGACCACGCCTTCTCGCGGAAGATCGTGCTGGTGACGCCCTCCACCCTGCTCGCCACCCTGAAGACGGTCGCCTCCCTCTGGCGTCAGGAAAAGCAGAACCGCAACGCCCTCGAGATCGCCCGTCTCGGCGGGGAACTCTACGACAAGTTCGTCGGCTTCGCCGACGATCTCGACGAGGTGGCCAAGCGGCTCGAGCAGGCCCGCGCCGCCCACGACAACGCCCGCTCCAAGCTGACCGCAGGCAGGGGAAACGCCGTCCGCACCATCGAGCGGATGAGGGAACTCGGCCTGAAAACGCGCAGGGAACTCGATCCGGACCGGGTCGGGCGCGCGCTGGAGGAGGACGAGGCGGGCTGACAGGCCGCGGCGGACTCAGAGCGCGAGGGCCAGCACCGCGTAGGCGAGCGGACCGGTCAGGAGCAGACTGTCCACCAGGTCCAGGCCCCCGCCGATGCCGGGAATGCGGCTGCCGCTGTCCTTCACCTTGGCCAGCCGCTTGAGGGCCGAGCCGAGCAGATCCGAGAGGATGGCCACCAGGCCGAGCAGAGCGCCGAGGAAGAGCGCGAGAAACGGGCCGAGCCCGTCGGGCGCGAGACCGCCGGCCAGAGGCGGCAGCACGAAGGAGACCAGCATCGAGGTCGCCACGCCCCCGACGGCCCCCTCGAGCGTCTTCTTCGGGCTGTAGCCGCGCGCGAGAGGCCGGCGGCCGATCCGGCTGCCGACCAGCAGCGCGCCCACATCCGAGAACTTGGCCACGGCGACCACCCAGATCGCGAGGAAGAGGCCCTGGGCCGAAGGAAGCCCCGGCAGGGTGGCGGTCATCGCCAGAAACGCCAGCGCCCCCGGAACCAGCAGGAAGCCGGTGAGCGTGGGAAACAAACGGCGCGAAAGAAACTGGACGGGTGTCCGCACGATGACCCAGGCGACGATCCCCGGCAGCACGATCCCCAGGGCGGCCGCGTAGGGCGCGCCCAGTCCGGCCAGCGAGAATCCGGCGACCAGCAGGATGAAGGCGCAGCCGGCCGCGAGCCCTCCGCACTCGCAGGGCTCTCCGCCCATCCGCCCCAGCAGTCCGTAGGTCTCGCGCTGGGCCAGCGCCGCGAGCACCAGGATGAGGGCCAGCCCCCCGTAAACGCCGAACAGAATCAGAGACAGAAAGACCACGCCCCAGAGGGCGACGGTGGTGATGACACGTTGCTTCATGAAAAAAACGGGGCGGTTCAGACTCCCCCGGCCGGAGCGGCCACCCTGCCGAAGCGCCTCTCCCGGCGGGCATAGGAGGCAAGCGCTTCGTTGAAGTGGGTCACCGAGAACTCCGGCCAGGGCACGTTGCAGAAGAAAAGCTCCGCGTAGGCCCCCTGGAGGAGGAGGAAATTGCTGACCCTCCACTCGCCGGAGGTCCGGATGATCAGATCCGGATCGGGCAGATCCCCCGTCTGGAGGTAGGGCCGGTACTCCTCCCAGGTAGCCGGGGCTTCCGGGATCCTGCCGGACGCCAGATCCTCCGCGATCCGGCGCGTGGCGGCGAGCACTTCCGTACGCGATCCGTAGTTGAGGGCGAGCGAGAGGACGTGGTCCTCGAAGCCCGCCGTCCGGGCCATGACCTCCGCGAGCGTCTCACGGACGTCGGCGGGCAGGTCGCCCCGGTCGCCGATTGTTTCGAGCCGGATCCGGTGGCGGACCAGCAGATCCGACTCCCGCCGCAGAAACTCCTTCAACAGGTCCATGAGCGCGTCCACCTCGTCGCGCGGGCGCTGCCAGTTCTCCACGCTGAAGGCGAAAAGGGTCAGATAGGGGATCTTCGTGTCGGACAAGGCCTCGAGAAGCCGCCGGACATTCTTCACCCCCTGGCGGTGCCCCTCTATCCGGGGGAGAAACCGCTTGCGCGCCCATCGACCGTTGCCGTCCATGATAATGGCGACGTGCCGGGGAAGGGGATTCTGGGAAGGTTCCGCAATCATCGAAACCACCATTGTGCCAGAACAAGAGGCGCTTTGTCACGCACGGGAATCGCGGAACGGGGAATCGATCCCGCGGGAGGAAACGCTCCTACGGCCCGGACATCGGACACGGGGGGTTCCATGCGGACGGCAGGGCTACGCCCCCTCCCGGAAAGCACTCTTGTCGTTGGCTTTCATGTAGGCCTCGTGGCGGTCGATCCGTCCGGCGGTCAGGAGTTCGCGCAGCGAGGCGTCGAGCGAGATCATCCCGACCTCGCGGCTCTGCTCCATGAGGTTGCGGATCCCGGAGAGCGAATTCTGCCGGATGCAGTGCGGCAGCGACTGGTGGTAGGTCAGGATCTCGAAAGCCGGCACCTGGCCGCCCCGCGTATCCGCGCAGAGCAACTGCGAGACGATGGCCCGGAGCGATTCGGCCAGGAGGATGCGGATCTGTTCCTGCTCCTCGGAGGGAAAGGCGTCGATCACCCGGTCGATCGTCTTGGCCGCGCCGTTGGTATGGAGCGTGCCGAATACCAGCATGCCCATGGCCGCGCAACCGAGGGCGAGCCGCATGGTCTCGCAGTCGCGCATCTCGCCGATCAGGATCACATCGGGATCGGCCCGCATCGCGCTCCGCAGAGCCGCCGCGTAGTTGTGGCTGTGCTCGGTGATCTCGCGGTGGATGAAGGTGGAGCGCTTGTCCGGGTGGACGAACTCGATGGGATCCTCGAGAGTGATGATCTCCTTGGTGGCGTTCTCGTTGATGTGGTTGAGGATGGCCGCCAGGGTCGTGGTTTTGCCGCTGCCGGTCGGACCGGTCACCAGCACGAGCCCCCCGTTGAGCAGGGCCGTTTGCTTGAGCACCCGGGGAAGATCCAGTTCGTCGATCGATTCGATCGTGTTCGGGATCTGCCGGAACACCGCCGCCGGGCCCCAGTGGTTGCGGAAAAGGTTCGTGCGGAAGCGCGCCCGCCCGGGGATCTCGTAGGCGATATCGACGTCCCGTCGCCCCTCGAACTGCCTCCAGCGCTCGTCCGGGACGAACTCACGGAGGACTTCCCCGACCAGCTCGGCCGAGAACGGCTCGTAGTCGAGAGCCCGGATCGATCCGCTCACCCGGATTTTGGGAGCGGCGTTCGCCGACAGATGCAGGTCCGATCCGCCCTGGTCGAGCATTTCTTCGAGAAGGGTGTCGATCTCGGCCATGGTTTCAGTCGGTGGTGTCGAGCAACTTCGGATTCTTGATGTGCTCCAGTGCGGTTTCCCGGGTGATCCGTCCGATCGCGTACAGCTCGACCAGCGAGTCGTCCATCGTCCGCATCCCCTGCCGGCGTCCGGTCTGCATCGCGCTCTCGAGACCGGCCTCCTTGGCTTCGCGCATGATGTTGGCCGTGGCGCTGTTGTTGACCATCAATTCGCAGGCGAGCGCCACCCCGCCGTCCGTCGCCGGGAGAAGGCGCTGGCAGATGATCCCGCGGAGGGAATCGGCCGCCATCGACCGGATCTGGCTCTGCTGGCGCGAGGGGAACACATCGAGGATGCGGTTCAACGTGTTGGCCGCGTCCCGGGTGTGGAGCGTGCCGATCACCAGGTGGCCGGTCTCCGCCGCCGTGATCGCCATCTCGATGGTCTCGAGGTCGCGCATCTCCCCCACAACGATCACGTCCGGATCCTCCCGCAGAGCGGATTTGAGCGCCTGCCCGAAGGATTCCGTGTGGCGGCCCACCTGGCGCTGGGTGACGATGCACCCCTTGGAGGGCTGGACGACCTCGATCGGATCCTCGATCGCCACGATGTGGCTGTGCCGCGTATCGTTCAGCTCGTTGACGAGACTGGCGAGGGTCGTGGTCTTCCCCGACCCGACCGGACCCGCCACCAGGATGATCCCGTTGTGGTAGGCGAGAAGCTCCCGGATGCGGTCGGCGTTTGGAAACCCCAGCTCCTCCAGCCCGGCCACCTCCGGCCGCGCCATGTGGTACGTCCCGGAAATCCCGTTCTTGTGCCGCATGAGGTTCACCCGGAGCCGGGGCCGCACCCCCTCCCCCGTCTCGTCTCCGATCTGCAGGGCGTAGTCGAGATCCCACTCCGATTCGAACCGGGCGCGCCGCGACTCGTCGAGGAGCGAGAGGTTCATCCGCCCGGCGAGTTCCGGATCCAGCGCGTCCTCGGAAAGGAAGACGATCTGGCGGTGGTGCCTGACCCGCGGCCTGGCCCCCGCCGTCACATGGAGATCGCTCGCGCCGGACTGCTGGCAGGAACGGATCCACTCACGCATGGCCGCCCCGAGATCGTCGTCCCCCATCGCGGCCCAGGCCGAAAAGTCGGGTGCGTCCGCCGCCGGATCGTTCTCCGGGGGCACCGGCAGCGCCGGAGGCTCCTGCCCCCTTTTCCCCCGCTTGGCCGCCTCCCTGACCGCCCGTTTGAGGAACGCCCCGTCCTCCACCCAACCGGCCCCGCGGAGCATTTCGGCGACCTCCTCTAGTTCGATGTGCGGATGGAGCCCCCGCATCGCCGCGTGGATCCTATCGGCGTCGAGAGCGCCTTCCTCCCAGCAGATATGGAAAAGCCACTGCAAGTCCCGCCGCATGATCAGCCGATCGAGATCCTGTTCAAAAGGAAACCCACGGAAACCCTCACAGTTGCCGGTTGTGCCTGCCCTCGTAGCGCAAAATCCCCGGCCCGGCCTTCACGACCATCAGGGCCTTTCCCGTTTCCTGGATTCTCTCGAACTCCCGCCCGAGAACGGCGAACACCTCGGCCGCCTCCCCCTCGATCCGGGTGCTCATCCCTCCCGTGGAAAAAGAGAGGTTCCCGGCCTTCTCCAGATTGTCGAGAAAGGTCAGGACGACCGTCTCGTAGTCGTCGGTCAGAGCGTAAAGGGAGACTTCGAAGGTGGATTTCATGAGGATTTCAGTCCCAGAGGCTTGGGGGAACGGGCCGGAATGTCAAACCGTGGTACGGGCGATATTCCGGAATATTTCCGCGAAGGCGTCGATTCCGTTCTCAAGGATTCCGAGGTGGAAGCTCTCGTCCGGGGCGTGGAGATTGTCCTCGGGGGTGAACAGCCCGATCATCAGGGTGTCCAACCCCACGATCGTCTTCAAATCCGCGATGATCGGAACGCTGCCCCCCTCCCGCAGGTAGAGCGGACGACTCCCGAACGCCCGGGTGACCGCCTTCTCGACCGCGCCGAAAGCCGCCGCCAGGCGGGGATCCTGGTCCGCCGGGGTGTTCGGACGCCCCGGGGGCACGATCCCGTAGGGTTCGCCCCGCCCGTGGCGCTCGATCTCGATCCGCGCTCCGGAGGGACAGCGCTCGCGGAGGGTTTCGACCAGCAGCGTTTCGACCCGCTCCGCGTCCTGCCCCGCCACCAGCCGGGAGGTGATCTTCGCGAAGGCCCGGCTCGGGATCACCGTCTTCTGCCCCTCTCCCTGGAATCCGCCTCCGATCCCGTTGATCTCGAGGGTCGGCCCGAACCGCACCGCCTCGAGGGCCGTGTAGCCCGGTGCGGTGAAGAACGCGTCCACCCCGAGGAAGCGGGCGTAGCCGGCCTCGTCGGAGCCCAGCCGGGCCAGCTCGTCCCGCTCCCATTGCTCCGGCAGCGAAACCCCGTCGTAGAACCCCGGCACATCGACCGCTCCGTCGGCGCGGTGGAGCGAGGCCAGCAGGGTGGCCAGAGCCTGGATCGGATTGCGGACCGCCCCGCCGTGGATGCCGGAATGGAGATCGGTGCGCGGCCCCGTCACCTCCACGTGCAGGGAGACGAGACCGCGCAGTGCCGTGGTCACCACGATCTGGGCGGGCGACGGACTGCCCGTGTCGGAGAGAAGCACGAAATCAGCCTCGGCGAGGCGGTCCCGGTAGGTTTCGAGAAATCCGCGGAAACTCGGACTGCCGATCTCCTCCTCGCCCTCGATGAACCAGGTGATGTTCAGCGGCAGATCGGGATCCTCCCGGAGGGCGCGGGCGAGCGCCGCCATGTGGACGATCTGGGGGCCCTTGTTGTCCGCCGCCCCGCGCCCGTAGAGACGGTCCCCGCGCCGGGCGGCCTCGAAGGGCGGATTCGTCCACAGCTCGACCGGATCGGCCGGCTGCACGTCGTAGTGCCCATAGACGAGGACATGCGGATCACCCGGGCGCGTCCGCCGCTCGGCCAGAAGAACCGGATGCAGGGGCGTCGGCACCTCCTCGACCGAAAACCCGAGCCCGCGCAGCCGGTCCGCCGCGAAACCGAACGCCCCGCGCATCCCCGCCCCGGCCCCCGGATCGGTCGAAACACTCGGATGCGAAATATACTCGCTGAGAAGGCGCACTGGATCGTTCATACGGGGAAACCCTCGGGCATTCCCCGCCACTTGGCAATCCCGGCGGCGCGGAATAACGAGGGCCGCACCCGCAATCGGTGGCGCCCGCGCCTCCGCCGGCCCCCCGGCCGGTGTCCCCCCGGCGGGCCGGGTCCGCCCCCCGCCCCTACCCTTGCGCGGCGATCAGATCGGCGAAACGGGTGCCGGCCTTCTCGAGGTCGGAGAAGGTTCCGGTTTCGACGACCCTCCCTTTTTCGAGGACAACCACGCGGTCGGCGTCCTTGATCGTGCTCAGCCGGTGGGCGATGGTGATCACCGTCCGCCCTTCCGAGAGCCGCCGGAGCGCATCCTGGATCAGGCGCTCGCTTTCGTAGTCGAGGGCGGAGGTCGCCTCGTCGAGGATGAGGATGCGCGGATCGCGGAGGATCGCCCGGGCGATCGAGAGCCGCTGCCGCTGGCCGCCGGATAGACTCACCCCGCGCTCGCCGATGATGGTCTGGAACCCATCCGGCAGGGCTTCGATGAACTCGAGGGCGTTCGCCCGCGCCGCCGCCTCCCTCACGTCGGCATCGCTCGCGTTCCACCGGGCGAATCGGATGTTGTCGAGGATCGATCCCGACAGCAGCAGGCTCTCCTGCATGACGATGGCGCACTGCTGCCGCAGCCAGCGCATGTCGAGATCGCGCTGGCGGACCCCGTCGATCCGGATATCGCCCTCCTGCGCGCCGTACAGGCCGAGCACCAGGTTCGCCGTGGTGCTCTTGCCGGAGCCCGAGCGCCCCACGAACGCGACGTGCTCGCCCGCGCCAATGTCCAAATCCACTCCGATCAGCGCCGGGGTCGAGGCTTCCGGATAGAAAAAGGTGACGTTCTCGAACTGAATGCGCCCGGCCAGGGGGGCCGGGCGGGTCCGCCCCTTCCACTCCTCGACGTACTGGCTGTCGAGCAGCTCGCGCAGGCTGTGGTAGCTCTCCCGCCCGATGAAGAACTGCTGGCTGAACTGGATGAACAATTGGATCGGCATCAGGATGATCGGAAGCCCGGCCAGGAAGGCGAAGAGAGTCCCGATCGTCAGCGTGCCGGTCACGACCAGCCACGCGCCGCCCGCCACCACGACCACGTTCAAGAGCTGCGTGCTGACGTGGGCGAACGTTCCGAAGACCGCGTTCACCATGATCTGGTTGATCCGGGTCTGCGTGTACACCTCGCTGGAGGACTCGAGCGTGTCGGTGGCCTGTTTCTCCTCGCCGAACCCCCGGACCAGACGCAGGGCCGAGATATACTCGCTGGCCGTGCCCGTCAGCTTCTCCTGGGCGACCCGGTTCTGGCGGTTCGAATCCCGCATCTGCTTGAAGAAGAATCTCTTGCTGATCGCATAGATGGGCAGGATCGCGAGCACAACCAGACTGAGCTGCCAGTTCAGAAGAAAGAGGATGATGATGACGGTCCCGGAATAGAGGATGGTGGGCAGCAGCTGGTTGACCATCGGCATGACCGTCATTTCGACCTTCTGGGTGTCGAAGGCGTACTTCGAGAGCAGGCGCCCCGTCTTCGTCTTGTCGAGGTATCCGAAATGGATGAACTGCAGCTTCTGGAATACCTGGCTGCGCAGACCGGCCGTCATCCGCGATACCTCGAGCGCGAAGATACGGGTTCCCTCGATCGCAAGCACGTAATGCAGAAGGAGCAGTCCGACGATCAGCATGGTGAGCGCGGCGATGCCGCTGAGATTTCCGCTCTGCACGTAGTCGTCGACCATGATCTGGAAAAAGAAAGGCAGCGGCGCGATCGTCAGGGACCGCAGGCAGGCCAGAACGACACCGGGAATAAACCGCGACTTCTGCGCCAGCACGAACCCCACCAGGTCCGCGGCGGGGCCGCCGTTCGCACTGCTTCCCCCCGCTCTCATTGCGCCGCCTCCTGGTCCGGAGCGGCGGAGGATTCGTCGGTCAGGCGCCTCCGGGCGTTGCGGCCGGCCAGCCCGTCGATCATCGCGTCGATGATCGTGCGGCGCCCGAGGACGAACTCGACTTCCACGGTGGAGCCGTGCACGAGAGGGCCGCGGGCTTCCGTCACTTCGATCTCCACCTCGTAGAGAGGCCCGCCCTCGCCGTCCTCCGCCGGAGCGAGGGGGATCCCCGCGATCACGCCGACGAACTCGCCGCCGAAGAGAGTGCCCGCCACGTTGCTCTTCATCCGGACCTCGCCGCCGACCCGGAGCAGGTCGAAGTTGCGTTCCCCTACAAGCGCCTCCACCTCGAAGGGCCCCGAATCATCGGCCACTTCGAACACAAACCCTCCCCCGGGAACCTCCATGCCGGGGTACTTGTAATCCAGGGACGAGATGCGGCCGTCGAACGGGGCCACCAACTCGCCCCGGGCCAGATCCTCCTCCAGCCACCGGATTTCCTTCCCCAGGAGTTCCCGGTGGCGGCGGGCGTGCCGGGCGATCGCCTCCAGCCGCTCCCGCGAAAGCTCGAGAAGGCCCGATTCGAGCCACTCCTTCCGCAGACCTTCCTCGAAGCGGACGCCTTCGGCCTCCAGCAGGCCCAGTTGCTCGCGCCGCACCTGCAGCGTCGTGATCAGATTCTCGGAGAGCGCCTCCTCCAGCAGATCGACGACCTCCCGCCTGGCCTCCAGCAGTTCCTCCAGCCACTCCAAACGCTCGGGAGCGACCAGAACCGCCGCGTCGTCGGGCCGGATCTCCCAGCGCCGCAAGTCCATCTCCGCCCGCCGGACCGCGATCTCGGCCTCCGCCAACCGCTGTTCGAGAGAGAAAAGGAGCGACCGGCGGTCGGCATCCCGCAATCTGACGACCACCTGCCCGGCTTTCACCCGGTCGCCCTCGCGGAAACGCACTTCCTCGACCACGCCCCCCCTGCCCGCGAAAACCGGCGCGGTCCGCGCCAGTTCCAGCCGACCGCTTCCGCCGATCACGAAATCGGAGTCGATGAAAACGAGCGCGGCCAGCACGACCACGACGCCGGCGAGGCTGATGGCGCGGTTCACCGGGCTGATCATTCCCAACCGGAACAATCCCGGACGATCCTGGTCTGTGGGTTTCATTCAAGGTTTTCTCCCCCGCCCGATACGGGCCCGCAGGACACGGGAAACGCAGGGGTTCAATCCTACAGTCTCCCGCCGGAACAGATGGGCGGGCAAGATAATTCGTACCGGAATCCGCGGATCCGGACCAACGGAGACTTGACCCGGCCGGTGTGCGTTGTTTTATTCCCACCCTTCAAAGCCAGGGTAGCTCAGTGGTAGAGCAGAGGACTCATAAGCCTTTGGTCGGGAGTTCAAATCTCCCCCTTGGCACCATCGGATCCGGCAACCCCCTCTTCAGCCGCCGAACAACATCCGGGCCGGTTCCTCGATCGACTTCTTGATCGAGACCAGAAACGAGACCGCCTCCCGTCCGTCAACGATGCGATGGTCGTACGAGAGCGCGATGTACATCATCGGCCGGATCACCACCTCGCCGTTCACCGCGACCGGGCGCTCCTGGATCGTGTGCATCCCGAGGATGCCCGCCTGCGGCGGGTTGATGATGGGCGTCGAGAGAAGCGATCCGAACACCCCCCCGTTGGTGATCGAAAACACCCCGCCCTGCAGATCCTCGATCCGGATCTTCCCCTCGCGGGCCTTCTTCGCGTAGTCACCGAGGGTTCTTTCGATTTCGGCGAAGGATTTTCCGTCGCAGTCGCGAAGCACCGGGACCATCAGCCCGCGGTCGGTGCTCACGGCCACCCCGATGTCGTAGAAATGGTTCGTCACCAGTTCCTCCCCGTCCAGACGGGCGTTCAGTGCCGGCACCTCGCGAAGCGCTTCGACCACGGCTTTCACGAAGAAAGACATGAACCCGAGCTTGATCCCGTGCCGCGCGACAAAGTCGTCCTGGTGCTTCCTGCGCAGTCCCATGACCGCGCTCATGTCCACCTCGTTGAACGTGGTCAGAATGGCCGATTCGTTCTGCACGGAGACCAGGCGCCGGGCGATGCTCTGGCGCAGCGGGGAAAGCTTCCTGCGGGACTCCCTCCCCCCATCCTTCCGCGACGGCGCCGGGGCGGCCTCCTTCCCCGGCCGGTCGGGAGCGCTCATCTCCCTGACACCGGAGGACGCTTTCGCCGATTCCTCCTCCCTCTTCTCGAGAGCCTCCAGCATGTCGCCTTTCGTAACCCGTCCTCCCTTTCCGGTCCCCTTGACCTCGGAGGGGTCCAGACCACTCTCTTCGGCGATCCTGCGGACCGCGGGAGACGGCGCGGGCGGCGCACCTTCCGCGGCTTCGTCACCGCCGGATGTTCCGGCCTTTTCGTCCTCCTGCGGCTCCGGGCTCGTATCACCGGAAGATTCATCGGCCGACCCGCTCCCGGATTCGTCCTTCGCCGATCCGCCGACGCCCGACTCATCGATCTCCGCGATCACCTGGCCGACCTCGACCTCGTCGCCCTCGCCGGCTTTCAGGCGGATCGTCCCGGACGCCTCCGCGGTCCCCTCCGAAGTGATCTTGTCGGTCTCCAGCTCGTAGAGAACCTGGTCTTTCTCGACCCGGTCGCCGTCCTTGACCTGCCAACCCGCCAATATCCCCGAGGAGATGGACTCCCCCAGGGCCGGTACTTTTACTTCAATCGCCATAATCGTTTATCCTTTCAAATCCTGTAGTCTGCTTACAAAAAATTGTCTGGACGAGATTTTTACGACGAGGCCCCGTCGTTACGCCATAAAGGCCAGACGAAATCCCCGATGCGAAGATGATCCAGTCCCCATCCCTCGGCGTCTCCGTGTAAGAAAAGTTCGAGCCGTGTCCCGCTATTCAGCTCAAACTCGGCGACCGCCTCGCCCTCTCCGGTTTCGTCCAATTCGACAAACACAGGCGGGCCCTCGAACTCGTCGGCCAGCTCGGTCTCCGATCCGAATATCGAGACCATCCCCTGATCAAAAATAAAAGCGCTCGAAAACCGCCTCCCGATCGGATGCGTCATCAGCGCGAAAGGATCCAGATTCTTTCCGATCCGATCGAGTTTTGCTTGACTTATCAGGGAGTTGAATTCCCCGATCTGCTCTTCCGTCAAGAAAACGAACACTTTGAAATAATCACGCTCTGCCAAAGCCTCAACCGTCCCATCCGCGACCGCCCGCGCACTGGTCCGGTCGATTTTCCACGGAAAGCTCCCGGTGCGCTCCATCCGCCCTTCACCCCAGAGGATTGTTTGCGTCAGGACAAGGGCACCGACTGTCAGCGCGTTCCTCATTCCCCACCGACCAGCGCCTGCCGCACCAGTTCCGCCTGCTCCTCCTTGTGCCGGGCCAGGAAGCCCGTCGCCGGGCTGGCCGCGCTCTCGCGCCCGGCGTATTCCGGCCGCCTTCCAAAGACATCCTCAAGCCTCGGCATCAGAAACGTCCAGGCACCCATGTTCCGCGGCTCCTCCTGACACCAGACCAGCCGCCCGGCATCGGACCAGGGCTCGCACACCTTTTTCAACAAATCGACGTTGAACGGATAGTACTGCTCGATCCGGACGATCGCCACGTCGTCGAGTTCACGCTTCCCGCGCTCTTCGACCAGGTCGTAATAGACTTTGCCGGAACAGAGCACCAGCGTCTTCGCCTTCTCCGACGAGGGATTCGGATCCCCGAGGATGGAGTTGAAGTTGTCGCCGGTGAAATCCCCGACCCGGGAGACCGCCCGCTTGTGGCGGAGGAGGCTCTTGGGCGTCAGGATGACGAGCGGCTTGCTGAACTTGCGGCGCATCTGGCGGCGCAGCACGTGGAAATACTGGGCCGGGGTGGTCAGATTGCAGACCTGGATGTTGTTCTCGGCGCAATTCTGGAGAAAGCGCTCGGGCCGGGCCGAGGAATGCTCCGGGCCCTGCCCCTCGTAGCCGTGGGGCAGGAGCAGCACGATTCCGCTGATGCGCTGCCACTTCGACTCGCTCGAAAAGATGAACTGGTCGATCACCACCTGCGCCCCGTTGGCAAAGTCCCCGAACTGGGCCTCCCACAGGCTCAACAACTCGGGATACTCGAGGGAGTAACCGAAATCGAATCCGAGAACCGCCGCTTCGGACAGAAGGGAATTGTGGACGCAGAACTGCGCCTGCTTTCCTCCCACATGGTTCAGGGGAACGTAGCGCTCCCTGGTCTCCATGTCGTAGAAGGCGGCGTGCCGCTGGCTGAAAGTCCCGCGCTCGCTGTCCTGCCCGGAAAGCCGCACGGGCGTGCCTTCGCGCAGGAGCGTGCCGAAGGCGAGCGTCTCGGCGAACGACCAGTCGATCCCCCCGCCGTTCTCGAACGCCTCCCATTTGGTTTTCAACTGACGACCGATCTTGCTGTTGATCTTGAAGTCGTCCGGCAGCTTCGTGACGGCCTCGGCCACCGCCCGCAGATCGTCGGCCGCCACCCTGGTCTCGATCGTGTTGAAATTGTACTCCGGCTGGAAGACCGCGTTCGACCCGCGGAACACGTCCGCCTCGCTCTCGACGGACTTGCCGGATTTCGACCGCTCGAAGGCTTCCTCGAACTCCTTGTTGATCTCCGCGTCGATCTCGTCGAGCCGATGCTCCGGCAGTTCCCCCTCCGACACGAGCCGTACGCGCAGTTCCTCCCGGGGCGACTTCATCTCGCCGATCGTCTTGTAGAGAACGGGGTGGGTGAAAGCCGGTTCGTCGGCCTCGTTGTGGCCGTGCTTCCGGTAGCAGAGGATGTCGAGGAAAATATCCTCCTGGAAGGCCTCGCGGTAGCCCACGGCCAGTTCGGCCGCCCACGCCACCGCGAGGGGGTCGTTTCCGTTCACATGCAGGATGGGCGCCTCGATCATCTTGGCGACATCGGTGCAATACCGGCTGGAGCGGGCGTCGGACGGATCGGTCGTGAATCCGATCTGGTTGTTGACCACGATATGGACGGTCCCGCCCGTCCGGTAGCCCTTCAGCTTCGAAAAATTGCAGACCTCGGCGACCACCCCCTGGCCGGCGATGGCGGCATCCCCGTGGACCAGGACGGGCAGGACCTGCTTGCGCTCGAGATCACCCAGTATCCGCTGCCGGGCCCGGGCCTTCCCCTCGACCACGGAATTGACCGCCTCGAGGTGGCTCGGGTTCGCCGCGAGGCGGATCTCGACGAACTCGCCGCCGTCGGTCCGGATCCGGTTGTCGTACCCGAGGTGGTACTTCACGTCGCCGGATGGATCCCCTTCCTTGTCCGGAACGAAATCCGGCGAGAACTCGCGGAAAATGTACGTGTGGGACTTGCCGACGATGTTCGCGAGCACATTGAGCCGTCCCCTGTGGGCCATCCCCATCACGATCTCGCGGATACCCAGCGAGGGAAGGCGCTGGACGATCTGGTCGAGGGCGGTGATGAGCGACTCGCCCCCCTCGAGGGAGAAACGCTTCTGCCCGACGAAACGCGAGTGCAGCAATTTCTCGAAATCCTCGGCGATGGCGATCTTCCGGTAGATCCGTTCCTTCTCCTCCGGGGCGAAATCGGGCTGGAAACAATTCGGCTCGATCCGGGACTGGATCCAGCGGCGCTTCCTCGTCTCCTGGACGTGCAGATACTCGATCCCGGTCGGCCCGCAATAGGTGCGCCGCAGCCGGTCGAGCAATTCCCGGATGGTCAGCCGCTCCTCCGTCTGGAAATTTCCGGTGTCGAAGACCCGGTCGAGATCGGCCTCCCGCAAACCCAGTCTCTCGAGGGAAAGGCGCGGATTCTCGGAAACCTGCTTGATCAGCGGGTTGAACCGCGCCTCGGTATGCCCGATGGACCGGTAGGCGTAGATCGCCCCGATGACCCTCGCCTGGATCTGCGCGTCGGCTCCGCACCCGGGGTCCCCGGGCGCTCCACCCGCCCCGTTGCGCCCGTTCGCATAGCGGCTCGCCAGCTCGAACCCCTCGAAAAACGCCTGCCACTCCGGATCCAGCGCCTCCGGATCCCGCCGCCACTCCTCCAGGCGGTCTTCGATGATGTCGCTGTTGCCGCGATTCGCGAAAGAAAGATGATTCATGGAAAAAGAGAAAGAAAAAACCACCCTCAGCCGATTTGCAAGGTCAAGAACCGCAGCGAATATTCTATGTCCCAGACCCATTTTAGTTGACAAAGTTTTTTTTTGGGAATGACCCATTTTTTCTTGCAAGGGGTTCGTGGATGGGTGAGTCTTTTTGCATGCGAAGGAAACGATACAAACCTGACGAACTCTCCTACTACCATTTGATGAG
>JBKHCX010000021.1:0-23525 GCA_046541615.1 Puniceicoccaceae bacterium | reverse complement strand
GGCTCATCAGATGGTAGTAGGAGAGTTCGTCAGGTTTGTATCGTTTCCTTCGCATGCAAAAAGACTCACCCATCCACGAAGCCCTTGCAAGCAAAAATGGGTCATTCCCAAAATTTTCTCTGTCAAAGAAAATTGGGTCGGTCCCATTTTTTTTTTGTGTGTGGTCTTTTCACTTTTAGTTTCTCCTGGATGCTGCGAGGGTGCGAGAGCCTTTGTTTGAGAATGAGGGCGGGTGCTTTTTTTTCCAAGTGGCAACTGTCAAATAAAATGGGCCGCACTCAAGTTGCCTTACGGGGCTGGTACCCGAGTCGCTCGAGCCAACGGTCAAGTAAATATGGGCCGCACCCATTGTGTGTGTGTGGGGGGGCATGGCCGGTGCTCGCTTTGTGTGGGCTCGCCCTTATCATAGTGTTGCACCTGCCCGCCTCCCCCGGCAAAAGGGGGACGATTTCATTTTTCCCAACCATGACTTTCGACTCCACTATATCCGAAGCCGTTCGAAACGGCGAACTGTTGGCCGGCGCCGGGGAGCGCCTTCTTTCCTGGCTGGAGAGTCCGGGGCTGCAGCCTTGGGCTCGCGAAGCGCTGGAGGAGTTGGTTTCGCGCGGCGAGTGGGGCGAACTCAACGACCGTTTCTACCGGGATCTCGCTTTCGGCACGGGGGGGATGCGCGGGCGAACGATCGGGGCTGTGGCGGCTGTTTCCGAAACGGGGGGCGGGGGTCCGGGGAATCCGGATCACGCGGCGGCCGGGGCGAACGTCCTCAACGACATCAATGTCGCGCGCGCGACGATGGGTCTGTTCCGCCACACGCGCGCCCATTTGGACGGGGATGGTCGCGATTACGAGGTGCCGCGGCTGGTGATCGCCCACGATGTGCGCTTTTTCTCCCGGCATTTCTGCGAACTGGCGGCGTCGGTGTGGAGCCGGATGGGGGGGCAGTCCTTTGTCTTCGACGGTCCGCGGTCGACGCCCCAGCTGAGCTTTTCCGTCCGTTTTCTGCGCGCGCACGCCGGAGTCGTGGTCACGGCCAGCCACAATCCTTCGCACGACAACGGTTACAAGGTGTACTTCGAGGACGGGGCGCAGATCGTTTCGCCGCACGCGGAGGGGATTGTGGACGAGGTGAACAAGGTGCTCCCGGGCGAGACAGCGGATTATCTGGAGAAGGATCTTTCCCGGGTGGTCACCCTCGGGAAATCGGCCGACGAGGCCTATCTGAAGGTTCTGGAGGGGAGCGTTCTGGATCCGGATCTCCTGCGGCGGAACCGCCCGAAGGTGGTTTTCACGAGCCTGCACGGCACCGGGCGGGTCGCGGCTGTTCCGCTGCTCGAGCGGCTCGGGCTCCCGGTTTCCGAGGTGGCGGAGCAGGCGGGGGGCGATCCCCGTTTCCCTACGGTGGAATCCCCGAATCCGGAGAACGCGGAGGCGCTCGCCATGGCGATCGCGCAGGCGAAACGCGAGGGCGCCGATCTGGTCGTGGCGACGGATCCGGACGGCGACCGCATGGGGGCGGCCGTGCCTTCGTCCGACGGAGAGATGGTTCTGCTGACGGGAAACATGATCGGGTCGCTGCTCGCCGAGTTCCGGATCAACCAGTTGGAGAAGGCGGGAATCCTGACCCCGGAGAATTGCGGAAACGCGGCGCTGGTGAAGACCTTCGTGACGACCCCCCTGCAGGAGAAGATCGGGTCCGCCCACGGGCTCCGGGTCGTCGAGACCCTGACGGGTTTCAAATGGATCGGGGCGAAGCTCCGCAAGTACCAGAGCACTCTCGAAAGGAGGCTCCTCGAGTCGGACGGCACGGCCCTCGATTACGACCGGACGCAATACCGGAGGCGGGCGCGGCTGCTTTTGGAGCACAGCACG
The DNA here is from genome assembly GCA_046541615.1 of Puniceicoccaceae bacterium. Lineage (GTDB taxonomy): Bacteria > Verrucomicrobiota > Verrucomicrobiia > Opitutales > Puniceicoccaceae > Puniceicoccus. The sequence goes on along the minus strand of JBKHCX010000021.1, from coordinate 21,656 downwards.
TTCTATGTCTTCGGCGGCGAGGAGAGCTACGGCTATCTTGCGAACGACCTGGTCCGGGACAAGGACGCCAACGCGGCCGTCCTCATGTTCTGCGAATTGCTCGCTTCGCTGGCGGAGGAAGGCAGGACGGTTCTCGAGTTTCTCGACGACCTCTATCTGCGCTACGGCTGCCATCTCGAACAGCTGGGCAATGTGTATTACGAGGGGGCGGCCGGCGCGGCGAAGATCGGCCGGATCCTCGAGTCCTACCGCTCCAAGCCGCCGGCCGAAGTAAACGGTGCCGCGGTCGTGGAATTCACCGATTTCGGAACCGACACGATCCGGGACGCCGACGGGGATCGAATCCCCGCGCAGGACTTTTTCTTCGTGAAGCTGGCCGACGGAAACAGCTACGCGGTCCGCGGCAGCGGGACCGAGCCGAAGATCAAGTTCTACGTCTTCGGACACCGGGCGGTCGGGTCTCGGGCGGAGCTACCGGCGGTGAAGGAGTCTCTGGCCGCGGAGCTACGCGAACTCCGGCGGGCGATCGAGGCGGACGCGGCGGCGCGCGCGGGGTGAGGGTTCGTTTCAGCCGCTCAGGCTGTTCGAGCGGGCGAGGCGGGCGGTCCTCCACAGGGCGATGAAGAAGCCGGCGGCCACGCCCGCAACCAGCCATTGCCCGTTCGCGAGAGCGACGATCAGGAAGGTGAAAAGGGTTGTGGAGAGCACCCAGAGGGGGACCCGGAGTTCCTCTTTCTTGAACGGGGAATGCGGCAGAAGGATCTGGGCGAGAAACGAAAGGACGAAGGCGGTGGCGAACCAGGCGGGAAAGTTGGTCCAGGGAACACCGTAATAGAGGCCGGGGCCCTCCCAATGCCAGTATTCCCGGACGAGGGTGGCGGGGGGCTCGATGATGAAATCCGCCCAGACCGCGCCGACGGCCGTGAGAACAGGAACCATGAAGACCGATCCCTTCCCGGCGCGGGCGGAGTGCACGAGGCAGTGCAGGGGCCACACGATCACCCACCAGGCGAGGGGGATCGCAGCCGGGAGAATGCCGAAGAGCACGGGCCCGAACCGGTCCGTGTAGGTATAGGAGCCGAAGGGAAAGCCCGTGGCCGCGCCGACGGCTTCGACGAGGCCCGAGATTGCGCAGAAGGTGAGAAACACGACCAGAACCGAAAGCCCGTGCGTGTGTCCGGCGAGGTGGAGGACGAGGACGAGGGCCGCGAGGGCGAGAAAAGTGAAGTCCGCCCACGGGCCGAAAGGCGTGTCGATCCCGGCTCCGACGACGACCAGCCCGACCAGAAACCAGATGGTGTACAGGATGACCGCGAGAGCATACATGCGGTTGAAACGGCGGGATCGGTAAACGAACAAGGACATGGTTCTCGAAGGGGAGACTGACCGGAACCGGGGGAATCGCAAGAATCAACGATGACCAGCCGGGCGTTTCCCCGGCTCGATCCGGCTTATTCGAAGATCCCTGACTCCGGGGCTCCGTGGTCTTGACCGTCGATGGGAACGCCCAGTTCGCGGAGGGCTTCGATCCGGGATTGCAGCCGGCGGATCGCGGCCCGGAGGAGGACGAGCTGCTTGCGCGCCTGGTCGCGGGCGGCGAGGGAGGTCCGGAAGCCGGAGGCGATCCGCGCCCGCGTTTCGGGCCGGGCGGCGGCGAGCGGTTGCTGCAGCCGCCAGGTCTGATCGCGCAGCCGCTTCCATTCCTGTTCGAGCTTTCGTTCGTCTTTTTTCAATTCGGCGGGTGCTGCGACAAGCCCGCGCCGAAGTCCTACTTGCGGACCCAGCGGCCCTTCTCGTTCTGGATCCAGAGCCCGTTCCCGGCCATCCGGCCGATCAGGATCGCCCGCTCCCGTCCTACGGAAAACAGGTCGGTTCCGGTTTTCTCGGCGACATAGGTGTAGAGGATGGCGCGGTCGCGGTTTTCCTCCTGGATGAGCGAAATCTGCGTGCTGCTCAGGGCCGAGCGGGCGACGACGAAGCCCTCGTTGGACTCGCCCGTCAAACCCCGGTTCCAGAGGTTTTCCGTTTCGGGCAGCCTTTCGAGGATGGCCTCGCGGGCTTCCCGCATGGCTTGCCGGTTGGCCGCGGCGGCTTCCGGGGGGAGGAGGAGCGGGCACAGCACGAGGAGGAGAAGCGTGGAAAAAGGGCGCATGGCGGTTTGGAATCTGGAACGGTGGGTTACCGGAGGCGGGTGTCGAGAAGGTCCGACCGCTGGTCGATCGGAGCGAAAACCTCGGACAGCTCTTCGATGACCGATTCGCGCACCTCGGCGGGCGCCCGCTCCGGAACGGCCGCCGCCCGGGGGCGGGGTTCCGCGGTCGAGGCGCAGGAACTCAGGAGGGACGCCCCGAGGAGGAGAATAACCGGTGCCGAAACACGGAGCAGGAATCGTTTGGAGAGCGGGTTCATCAACAGTGGCCGGAATCCTCGCCGAATACCGAGGTGGTTCAAGACTCAAATTTCCTTGCGGCGGTGGTTTCGATGAATTTCCTTCCGGTTGCGATGGCTAGCGAGAAGCGCTTTGACGAGGACCGGCCCGGGGTTCCCCGGTCCTATCGGGATGCGAGGCGCGGTCCTTTCGCCGAACCGGTCCGCGGTTCCCTGAGGATGTCGGCGAAGCAGGCGGACGAGGCGCCCGGGGCGCCGGGCTCCGCGAAACCGACAAAGATCCGCAGGCGACGGACCCCGGCGCGCAAACTGGAAGAAACGATGGAAGAGCGGTTCTTCAACCGCTTGAAGTATGTGATCCCCGGTCTCCTGATAGTGGCGGTTCTGACCGCGTCGGGGATTCTGGCCTACCGGGCGTTCACCGGGGGCGAAAACGGGGGCGCCGAGCTTTCGGAGCAATGGGAGGAAGACCTGAGCCCGGGGAAATTCGGGCAGGCGTATCTGAAGGCGAACGGGGGCGCGGCTTTCCTCCGCTCGCTCCGAAGCATACGGGCTACGGGGACGATGGAGTCGCCCCCCGAAGCGACCCGGGAGCTGCTTATTGTGAAACGGGCCCCCGACAAAATCCTCTTCCATCTCACAGGCGACGGGGTTTCGGTAACCTATGGGACCAATGGAAAGGAGTATTGGCGATCCGTCATCCGCGACAACCGGATTGCCGAAGTGATCCTGCTGGAGGGGAGGGAGCGGGCCAGCCTGGAACGCTCCAGTTCGTTTTTCGTTGATCTGCTCGCGCATTTCCTCGACTCGACGGGATCGATCGAGGGGATCGAGGCCGACGAGTGGGAGGACCGGAGGGTCATCCGGGTCGATTGGGTCGATGCGGAAAAGGATGAGAAGGCCAGTTTTTTCGTGGACCCCGGATCCATGAATCTCCTCCGCTCGGTTCGTTTTCCGCCCGGCGGCGGCACGGCGGAGACCCTTTACGGGGATTACAGAAGTCTGGATGCTTTCCGCCAGCCGTTTCGCATCGAAAACCGTGAGAACGGCGAATTGGTCTCGGTGATCGTCATCGATTCGGCGGAGGTCAATCCAGGGATTCCGGCTCTCTTCTTCGACCGGCCGACGACAACCGCGTCCGGCCGGAACCCGGGCGCGTGGAGCATGGAGGATGACGTCCGGCTGAGGCTTCCGGGTGCGAAAACGGGCTCGCCTTGACCGTTCGGATGGGGTAGGTTTCCCCCCATGAGCCAGACTAGTCCCGTTCAATTCAACAACACCGTCCTGCGCGACGGCCACCAGTCTTTGGCGGCCACCCGGATGCGGACCGACCAGATGCTTCCGGCGGCCCCGATCCTCGACAGCCTCGGTTTCGGCACCCTCGAGACGTGGGGCGGAGCCACCATCGACGCCGGCCTCCGGTTCCTCGGCGAGTTTCCCTTCGACCGGCTCGACGCGTTGAAGAAAGCCGCCCCCAGGACCCCGCACATGATGCTGCTGCGGGGGCAGAACATCGTGCAGTACGCCAATTTTCCCGACGATGTGGTCACGGCCTTCGTCGCGAACGCGGCCAAACACGGCATGGACATCTTCCGGATTTTCGACGCCCTGAACGATCCGCGGAACATGCGTTGCGCGATCGAGGCGACCAAGAAGGCGGGGAAACAGGCCCACGGGACGATCTGCTACACGACCAGTCCGGTGCATGACGTCGAGTCGTTCATCCGCCTCGGAGAGGAGCTGGCGGACATGGGCTGCGACGTGATCGTCATCAAAGACATGGCCGGGCTGATTCCGCCCTTCGTCGCCGGAGCGATTGTTTCCGGCTTGAAGAAACGGCTGTCGATTCCGGTGTGGCTCCACACCCACGAGACGGCGGGGCTCGGGTGCTCGACCTATCTGACCGCCATCGAGGCCGGGGTGGACGCGGTTGATACGTCGATCGTGCCGTTCGCCAACGGCACGGGCCAGCCCGACACCATCCGCATGATGGCCCTGCTGGAAGGGCACAGCCGCAAGCCCGATTTCGACGATCCGGAAAAGGTGGAGAAACTGACCGAGCTGCGGCGCCATTTCGAGAAAGTGTACGAGGAGCTGTCGGAGTTCACCTCGCACACCAACGAAGTGGTTGACAGCGACGCCCTCCTGTTCCAGGTGCCGGGGGGCATGCTCAGCAATTTCCGCAACCAGCTCAAGGAGCAGAAGATGGAGGACAAATTCCAGGAGGTGTTCGCGGAGATTCCGGTCGTGCGCGAGGCTCTCGGGTGGATTCCGCTGGTGACGCCGACCTCGCAGATCGTCGGGGTGCAGGCGATGCTGAACGTGAAGTTCGGCCGCTGGAAGAACTTCTCGCCCCAGGCGATGGACATCGCGCTGGGGTACTACGGACAGACCCCGGCCCCGGTGAAGCAGGAGGTGCGGGAACTGGCCGCGAAGAAAGCGGGGAAGGATCCCATCACCTGCCGGCCGGCGGACCTGCAGAAGCCGCGGATGGAGGCGCTCGCGGCCGAACTGCGGGAGAAGGGCTACCCCGACGACGAGGAGCATTGCGTGATCCACGCGATGTTCCCCCAGGGCATCGACAACCTCTACAAGAAAAAGGAACCGAAGGGCGGCCCGGGCGCCGCGGCCCCGCCGCCCGCCGCTCCGGCCGCCGCTCCGGCCCCGGCGCCCGCCGGAAAAGAGGCCGCTCCCGTTTCCTCGTTTTCGACGGGGCGCGGCTCGCGGATGCGGATCCAGGTTGGCGGGAAGACCCACGAGGTAAGCGTCGAAGAGATCGCGTAGCGCCGGGAAGGGGGTGCTTGCCTGCCGATCCCCCGGTGCGGTGGGGCGCGCGGCTCCGCGGGAAAAGCAACCCGCTTCGAAGAATCCGCAGGGCCTCGCGCACGCGCGGCGGCCGCGAACCGTTCCCTGCCTTCCCTGCCGCTCAGGCCCTCGGATGGGCCTGGCGGTACACTTCCCGCAGGCGGCCGATGCTGGTGTGCGTGTAGATCTGGGTGGTGGAGAGGTTGGCGTGGCCGAGCAGTTCCTGCACGCTGCGGATGTCCGCGCCCTCGTCGAGCAGATGGGTGGCGAAGGAGTGGCGTATCTTGTGCGGGGAGAGATCCCGCGGGAGTTCCGCCAGCGCGAGGTACACCTTCATCCGTCCCTGGAGCCAGCGGGTGGAGATCCCTTTTCCCGAATCGTGGACGATGAGCGGCCCCGCCCGGTGCTTCTCCCGCCCGCCCAGGTGGAGGTGCTGCCGCAGGCAGAAGACCGCGATCCTTCCCACCGGAACGACGCGGACCTTGCGCCCCTTTCCGGTGACCCGGAGCAGGCCCCGCCCGGCGTCGAAGTCCCGGAGATCCGCCCCCACCAGCTCGCTGATCCGGATTCCGGCGCCGTAGAGGAGTTCGAGGGCGGCCCGGTCGCGCCACGCCCGCGTCGCCGGGATCGCTTCTTTCTCCAGCAGGGCGAGCGGCCCGTCGAGGAAGCGGGTGATCTGCTCCCTGGTCATGAACTTCGGCAGATTCTTTTCGAGCCGCGGCAGGGAGAGCGCGGAAAACGGATTGCGGTCCACCGCCCGCCGTTCCCGCTGGAAGCGGTAGAAGGCCCGGATTCCCGCCACCCGGTTGTGAAGCGTCCGCCGGGCGAGATCGCGCTGGAGTTCGATCACATAGCTCCGGGCGGTCCGGGGCGAAACCGTGCGCCAGTCGGCCCCCTCGCCGAGCCATCGCAGGAAGCACACGACGGCGTGGCGGTAGTTGCGGACGGTCGCCGGCGACATCCGCCGCTCGCCCGAGAGGTGCGAGAGAAACGACCCGATGTCGGCGGGCTCCCGCGGTGCGGCTCCGGAATCCTCGACCATGCGGGTGGCAATGATCGGAGGAATCCCCGTGGAAGGCAAGGGTTCCTTGCGCGAGCATTTCGGTTGAAAGCGCCGTGCGGGAACGGTACGGTCGGCTGCATGACACCGATTCTTTTGAACGGCGCCCAAGGGCGCATGGGCCGGGCGATCGCCGCGATCGCGGAAGAGGAGGGCTGCCGGATCGCGCTGGCCTGCGACCTCGGCTCCGAACCGGGCGGCGACCTCTCCGCCTGCGAGGTGGCGGTCGATTTCAGCTCGCACGAGGGCACTCCCGGGCTCGCCGCCCTCTGCGCGGCCGCGGGGAAGCCGCTGGTCATCGGGACCACGGGGCACACCGCCTCCGAGACGGAGGAAATCCGCGCCTGCGCCGACCGCGTTCCCATGGTCTGGGCGGGCAACTACTCGATCGGGGTGAACCTGCTCATCCACCTCACCCGCCAGGCGGCCCGGCTCCTGCCCGAGGCCTACCACCCCGAGATCGTCGAGATGCACCACCGGTTCAAAAAGGACGCGCCGAGCGGCACGGCGGAGAACCTCCTCGAGGCGGTGCTCGAAGGCCGGGACTGGCCGGCCGGAACCGCGCTCCGCGGTCGCACGGGCCTGACCGGCGGGAGACCCGACCGCGAGGTGGGTCTGCATTCGCTCCGGGGGGGCGATGTCGTGGGCGAGCACACCGTCGTCTTCGCCGGACCTTCGGAGAGGATCGAGCTTTCCCACAGCGCGGGCGACCGCGCGATCTTCGCCAGGGGCGCGCTCCATGCGGCGAAATGGGTCATCGGGAAGGATCCCGGAATCTACCGGATGGGGCAGGTGCTCGGGCTGGGCTGACGGATTGGATACGGAACGGGATCCCTCAATCAACCCCTGCGACCGGTGGCGGGACTCGATCCCAGCCCTCCGCGCGGGCGGTTACGGGGAACCGCGGGCGGATTCATTCCGCGATCAGGCATCCTCTTCCGGATCGGTCCTCGGCTCCTCCCCGTCGTCGGCCTCCTGTTTCCGGACGAAGCGCGCCCCGACCCAGATGGCGACTTCGTAGAGGCCGTAGAGGGGCGCGGTCATGATCAGCAGGGTGACCGGGTCGCCCCCCGGCGTGATCACCGCGGAAAGAATGAGGATGCCGACGAAGACCAGCCGCCGCTGGCGCCGCAGGGAATCGACCGACAGGACCCCGATATGGAGAAGAAAGATCAGCACGACCGGAAACTCGAACAGGGCGCCCATGAGCACGCTGAGCCAGACCACAAGGCTGTAGTAGTCGGCCGCGCCCCAGAGCAGTTCCATTCCCAGGATCTTGTTGAAGGTGATCGCCACCTTGAGAGCGGCCGGCAGGATGATGAAAAAGGAAAAGGCCAGGCCGAGCAGGAAGAGGAAGAATCCCGCCGCGAGGCTCGGGATGAGCACTTTTTTCTCCCGCTGCGTCAGGCCCGGGGCGACGAACTGCGCCAGGGCGAAGAGCATGAAGGGAAGGGAAAGGGCCAGCCCCCCCAGGAAGAGGACCTGCAGCATGATCGTGAAGACGCCCATCGGCCGCCGGGAAAAGAGACCCTCGACCGCCTCCGATTCGCTTCCGCCCTGCGCCCAGATGAAGGGGAGCCGCAGAAACTCGGTGAGGCTCGGAAGAAAGAACGCCAGAAGGATGACGCCGACCGCGAACGCGCCGATGCACCGGGCCAGGGTGAAACGAAGCTCCTCGAGATGCTCCAGAAAGGTCATCTCCTCGTCGCTCCGCATGACATTGCGCGATTTCTCCGGTTCTGGTTCACTCTCCGACATAAATCGTCCGACCGATATCAGAAACGGGGGCCGAGGCAATCCGCGATGCGGCGCCCGTCCCGCCCGGGTGTGACCAAAGCTCCGCGCACTTGTGGTTGCGGCCTTCCGCCTCTAGTTCAGTTCCGGAAACTCGGGAGGCTCGGGCAGAAACCCGTCGGCGGAGGTGAACCCCGCGTCCGCGCCGGCGTCCGGATCGGCGCCGGCGAGTTGATCCCAGAGGGTCTGGCCGACCTCCTGTTCGAGAACCTCGGTCATGATCGGCTTGGGGATCCACGACCGCGCCTGCAGCTCCGCTTCGAGCTGGCCGGCGCTCCAGCCCGCGTAGCCGAGGTAGGCGCGGACGGTCACCGGCTCGCCGCTCTCGATCAGCTCCATGGCGTGTTCGCTCGATATGCCGAAGAACATTTTGTGGGACTTTTCCTCGGGATCCCACTTCCACGCCGTCAGGATCAGTTGCCCGTGATTGACCGGGCCGCCTTCGAAAATCCGGATACCGGCGAGCTTGTTGAAGGCCTGGTCCGGGAACATTTCCCCCAGGGTCCTGCCGGTGGGCCGGTTCAGGATCACCCCGAGAGCGCCGCCGTCGTCGGAGTGGACGGGCAGCAGGATGACCGTCTTCTCGAAGTTCGGATCGGTGAGCGAGGGGTGGGCCACCAGGAGGGATCCCGAAAGCCCGGAGAGCGTCTGGAATCTAGGAGTGTTTTCCATCGGACGACAGATTCTCCAGGATGATGCCCGATTCTTCAAGAATTTCCTTCACCAGGGGGTCGTTGCGGTAGTCGTGGTAGTACTTGATCCGCCGGATTCCCGAAGCGGCCAGGATTTTCGCGCAGTGGATGCAGGGGAAATGGGTCACGTAGGCGGTCGCCTCCTCGACGGAGATCCCGCGGCGGGCGGCGTCGGCGATCGCGTTCTGCTCCGCGTGGACGGTTCCCTGCTCGTGGCCGTCCCGCACCCGCGAGCGGTGGGGTACGCCGGGGAGGAAGCCGTTGTAGCCGGCGGCCACGATCCGGTTCGGGTGCGCACCGGCGGAAACGAGCACGCAGCCCACGTGGAGGCGGCCGCAGGCCGACCGGCTCGCGATGAGAAAGGCCGTCGCCATGAAATACTCGTCCCAGCTCGGGCGTCCGCTCCGGTCGGCGACCAACGCGGCCGCGCGGGTGAGGAAATCCGTGGGGCCGTTCATCAGCAATGGACGGTTTTCAGCGGTTCGGGATCGACGATCCGCGCGTCGAGGACACTGGCGTAGAGTTCCTCCTCGAACCACGCCCGTGCCTCGGGATCGCCGTGGGTGAGGATCACGGTGCCGGGATTTCTCGCGATCGCGTAGTCGAGCAGCTCCTGCCGGTCGGCGTGGCTGCTCAGGTCGAAGCGGTCCACCTTCGCCCGGCAGGGGGCCTCGAAGTCGAGGGCGTCGAAGAGGACGGCGGTGCCGTGGCCGGCGGTCAGGATGCGGTGGCCCGGCGCGTCCGGATCGCAGTAGCCGACGAACGCGATCAGATTCGCCGATTCCCCGATCATGGCGGCGGCCAGCCGGTAGGAAGGGGTGTGCTCCACGAGCATGCCGCTGCTGGCGACGTAGATCGCCGGACCCGGCGGGTTGCGCCCGGGCACGACCTGGTCGGGGATCCGCCGAACCCCCATGTCCTTGAGGATGTTCTTGCGGAAGCGCAGGGGGCTGTTCTTGCGGGAGAGGTAGTCGAAGTAGTTGGCCAGATCCATGCCGAGGCCGGAGGTGTGGACCGGACACTCGGGGATCAGCCTGGCGCGGAAAGCGTCGTGGAGAATGCTCAGGATCTCCTGCATGCGCCCGAGCGCGAAGACCGGAAGAAGGCACGACCCCCCGTGCCGGATGGTGTCGGAGATGTTCTGGATCAGGCGCCCGACCTCCTCCCGGCGGCTGTGGCCGGGCGGCCGGGCCGTTGCGCCGCGGGTGGTTTCGAGGACGAGGGTGTTGGTGTCGGTGGGCTGGCCGGCGGCGGCGCCCGGGAGGATGTTCTGATCGGTGAAGAGGATGTCGCCGGAAAACAGCGCCGACTCCTTGCGGTGCGAGAGCCGCAGGCTGACCGCCCCGGGCACGTGGCCGGCGTGGAAGAACTCCACGTTCAGGATTTCCCCGTGGGCGTGGAGTTCGTTCTCCCGCCCGGGGTTCACGGCGGTGATCCGCTCCTCGAGCATGCGGATTTCCCCGTCGGTGTAGAGTGGATACTCGGGGATGTTCGCCTCCTCCTTCTGCCGGCTCATCACGCGGACGGAGTTGCGCATCATCCGCGGGGCGAGCACGGCGGATTCGCGGGACATCCAGATCTCGGCCGCCGGATGCCGCCGCGCGACCACCGGCAACGATCCGAGGTGGTCGAGATGGCAGTGGGTCACGATGATCAGGTCGAGGGCCACGTGCTCCAGCCGGTCGAAATCGGGCAGGGCCCGCTTTCCGGAAAGCTTGGGGTGCAGTCCCGCGTCCACCAGGATCCGGAACGGGCCGAGTTCGACGAAGAGCGAATTCGAGCCGATGCCACCGGAAGGGTTCAGGTCGGTTAGTTGCATGAAAAAAGGGATCAGTGGTGGCCGGTGGGCGCAGGGTCCAGATCTTTGACGAGGATCCGCGACCGGCGGCCTTCCCTCTCGAGAATCTCCCGGCGGGCCGGGGGCAGGGAGCCGGCGTCGGTCTCGGCGAAACCGCAGACCTCGGAAAAGAAGGCGAAGCTCTGGGTGCTCAGGGCGAAGAGACGGCGGAAACCGCGCGCCCGCGCCTCGCGCTCGGCGTAGCGGACCATTTTCAACCCGACTCCCCGGCCCTGGTGGAACGGCTGGACGAACACGCAGGCCAGCTCGGCCGACCCGTCTTCCGGGTAGGGCAGGAGGGCGGCGCAGGCGACCAGGCTCCCGTCGATCTCGTAGAGGTGGAAATCGGCGATCCCCTCCTCGACGGCCGCGAGGGAGCGCTCGCGGACGGCGTCGCCGGCGGAGGCGTTGCGGATCAGGTTGTGGAGGGCCCGGGCGTCGGCGGGGGTGGCCGGCCGGATCCGGTCGTAGTCGTTGCTGTGGATCATGGTGCCGAGGCCGACCTTGTCGAAAACCTCGGTCAGGAGGGCGCCGAAGACCCGTCCGTCGAGGATGTGGGCGCGCGGGGTGCCCCGCCCCAGGGCCATGAGCGAGCATTCGACCTTGCTGAGCAGCCCGGGCTGGATGGCCTCCGGTTCGCGGGCCAGGGTCTCCCGCAGCTCGTCGGCGGGCACGTTCAGGAGGACCTCGCCGCGGAGCGAGAGACCGGGGTGCGAGGTCAGGAAGATCAGCTTCGAGGCTTCGAGGCTGGAGGCGAGTTCGGCGGCGATCAGGTCGGAATTGACGCGGAGAATCCGGCCGGTGCGGGTGGCCACAACAGGGCTGACCAGCGGGGTGATCCCATCGGCGAGCAGCGAGCCGAGAAAGGCCGCGTCCACCTTGTCCACCCTGCCGGTGAGCCGGTAGTCCGTGCCGCGGATGATCCCCTTCTCGGTGGCCCGGACGGCGTTGGCCGTGGCGCAGCGGACGCCCAGCTCGGTGAACTGGGCGAGGATCCGCGAACTGACCCGGCCCGAGGCCTCGACGGCCAGCCCGAGGGTCCGCTCGTCGGTGGGTTCCGATCCATAGGGGTCGCCGACGGGCGCGCCGCGCTCCGCCGCGAGCGACCGGATCTGCTGGCCGACGCCGTGGACGAGGATGATCCGGATGTTGAGACTGCGGAAGACGGCCAGATCCATGAGCAGGTTGCGGAACCCCTCGTGCTCCACGACGCTCCCGTCCACCGAGATCACGAACGTCTGCCCGCGGAACATGGGCACGTATTTCAGGATGCCGCGGAGGTCGGTCGGCTTGATGGATGGGTCGGTGTCCATGGAAGGGAAAGGTCTGTCCGTCGAATAAACCTTTTAGCATAGGACCGGGGGGGCGTCGCGGGCGAACCTAAATTTCGGTCTTCGAGGCCGGTCGGTTTCCGGCCTTCGCCGGACACGCCGCGCTTGACAGGGTCCTCGTTTTCCTCCATTCCCAATGGCTTCCAAACCACCATGCCAGAGGATGAAGTAGAAGTCGAGGGTAAGATTGTCTCGGTTCTGCCCGGGACCATGTTCCGGGTCGAACTCGCGAACGGGCACCGCGTGCTCGCGCACATTTCGGGGAAGCTCCGCAAGCACTTCATCAAGATCACCACGGGGGACACCGTCAAAATGGTCATGAGCCCCCACGATCTGGAGAAGGCGCGGATCACCTACCGCCTCCGGAACAGCAACACGGGCCGCAACGCGCCGATCCGCAGCTTCGGCCCGCGGAACCGCCGGCGGTGAGGCGTTTCGGGGGAAACTCCGACCTTGCCCGCCACCCCGGTCCGGCACACGATTCCGTCCGTGGATTCGAGTCGCAGCACCGGGTGGAAGCGGATTCTGGGAAGCGTCCTGGTGGCGGTGGTGTTTTTCGCCGGAGCGCTCCTCTTCGTCGGCTGGTATGTCCGGTGGTCGAAGGAGCGCTGGGAAAAGGATGAGCGGGTGCGGATCATGGAGGTTCTGACCGGGCGGCGGGCCCGGATCGAGAACGAACTTTTCGCCAGAATCTACTACACCAGGAGCGTGGCGGCCTATGTCTCCCTCCGCCCGGACATCGAAGCCGGGGAGTTCACGAACCTTGCCGCGGAACTGATCGGCGACGATCCGGTGATCAACACCATGTCCCTGGCGCCCGACAGCGTGATCGCGGCGCTTCACCCGATGGAAGGGCATGAGGCCGCGATCGGCCTCGATCTGCTCGCCCATCCGGAACGCCGCGAGATCGTCGAGCAGACCATCCGCTCGCGCAAGACCTTCGTCGCCGGTCCGGTCGAGCTGGTCGAGGGCGGGGTCGCTTTCATCAGCTATACTCCGATTTTCGACAAGGTCTCGTCCGGGAGCCCGCGGTTCTGGGGCATGACGGACATTGTCATCCTCTTCAACGAGCTTTTCGAGGCGGCGGGATTGCGGACGTCGGAGTCGGGCGTCTCCCTCGCGCTCAGGGGCGTGGACGGAACGGGCGGGAAGGGCGGGGTGTTCTTCGGGGATCCGGAGGTGTTCGAGGATGAGCCGGTGGAGGTGCCCATCCGCCTGCCGGACGGCGAATGGATTCTGGCCGGCGTGCCGGCGGAAGGCTGGTCGGGCTACATGGATCAGGATCGGTCCATGCTTCTTCTCATGATCGGGAGCGCGACGGTGATCTCCCTTCTTCTCGGGCTCGTAACGGCCGCTTTCCTGAAATTGCGGACCTCCCGGAGCGAACTCCGCAGATTGAACGAGGACAAGAACCGCCTTCTCTCCGTGATCGCCCACGATCTGCGCTCGCCGATGGCCGCGATCAGCGGCCTTTCGTCCGGGATCCTCGAAGGCCCCGGGCCGTTGGAAGAGGATTCGCGGGAGATGGTGACCATGATCCAGGCGAGCGCGGAGGACAGCCTGCTTCTCCTCGAGAACCTTCTGAGCTGGATCCGGTCGAGGGAGGAGGGCGACCTGCCCGTGTTCGAGTCGATCGACGCGGGCGAACTCATCGAATCGACCTTGGGGTCGTTCCGGCCGGCCGCGCTGCTGAAAGGAGTCCGGCTCGGGAACGAAGCGCCGGCATCCCTGCGGATTATCTTTGACGCGCGGATCGTGCAGACCGTCCTTCGGAACCTCGTTTCCAACGGCATCAAGTTTTCGGAGAAAGGCGGCAAACTGACCATTGGAATCGACGGTTCCCGGGCGGGCCCCGGTAGAATCGCCGTCGTCGTGAAAGACGAGGGCGTGGGCATGCCGCAGGAGCGGGCGGAGGAAATCCTCGGCAGCGGAAAGAACGTGGCGGCCCGGGGAACCTCCAAAGAGCAGGGCGCCGGTCTCGGTCTGGTCTTGTGCAGGGACCTGCTCGCTCGTTGCGGCGAGCGAATCGGGGTCGAGAGCCGCCCGGGGGTCGGAACGACCGTGTGGTTCACCCTGCCGCGGGACCCGGGCAGGGAAGAGCCGGTCCCCGTCCCGCCAAGGCCTCCCGGGTTGGACGGCTGAAGAATTCCTTCAACCGTTCCACGCACCGGCGGCCGACCCCCGCCGCCGGCCCGGCGAAGTTTGGGGTTTCCCGGAGCGGAGTTTTCGTGTAGCGCTCAACCCCATGAATGTGCACGCGCGGATATCGTTCGAGTGGCGTCGGCGGATGCTGGTCCTCTTTCTGATGTTTTTCGGCATCGGAGCCTGGTTTCTCTTGGACGGCTACGTGAACTGGCCCGCCGAGGCGGAGCGCTACGAGGCCTTCTCCGCAATCAGGGAGGAGCTGGTCGAGACCGGTGCGGTCGAGCCCCCGGAGGCCGGGGACGAGGAAAGCCCGACCGTCCTGCTCGCGTGGAAACGGTACGCCGAGGAGGAGGGCCTTTCGACCAAAGCGCCGAAGGAGCGGACGGATAGCTCCATCCGGGAGCAGCGGGTCATCGGGTGGGCGCTCATGGTCTTCGCCATCGGATTCGGGATATGGATCCTGTGGAACCACCGCCTTTCCGTCCGGGCCGAGGGCGAGACGGTCATCGGCGCTTCCGGCCAGCGCGTCCCGTTGGATTCCATCGTGGCGACGGACCGGAAAAAGTGGGAGAAAAAGGGGATCGCCTACGCGATTTACGAGGAGAACGGCAAACGGAAGCGCCTGACCCTCGACGACCACAAATTCGCCGGTTGCGAGGAGATTCTCCTCGAGGCCGAACGAAGGATCCGGGAACGCAAAGGGGAGCCGGCGCAGGATTGAGCGGCGCCCTTCCGTCCTATTCCGGATCGCCGCCCCGGAGAGCCTTGAGGACGATTCCGGGGGTCAGCGTCTCCGGCAGGATCTCCGGGTCCTCCTCGCCCGGCAGATAGACGAGGTTGACGGGCACGGCCGCCCGCCCCAGCTCCGTGAGCCGCCGGGTGATCGCCGGGTCTTCGTTCGTCCAATCGGCCTTGACCAGGGCGACGTTCTCCTCGCGCACGAAATCGAGCACTTCCCGGGATCCGAAAACCACGCCCTTGTTCAGTCCGCAGGTGGCGCACCAGCGGGCCGTGAAATCGACGTAGATGATCCGCCCGTCCTCGCGCAGCTGCGCGACGGTTTCCGGGGACCAGGGGATCCATTCGATCTCACTCCCGCGGGGAACGCCGTAGAGGAGCGAGCCTCCGAGGAAAAGCACCGCCGCGGCCATTCCCGCCCGGCGGGTTCCGCGTTTGCGGTGGGGGGCGGCGAAGCGACCCAGGATCCATACCGACAGAGCGATCCCGGTGAAGGCGAAAAGGATCGCGAGCAGGTCGTCGCCATCGACCTGCCCCGCGAGCACGTAGATCAGCCAGCCGACCGTCGCGTAGAGGGGGAAGGCCATGAACTGCTTGAGGGTCTCCATCCACGCGCCCGGTTTGGGCAGCCGCCGCAGAAGCTGCGGGAACAGGCTCAGGAGCAGATAGGGGGCGGCCAGCCCGAGGGCGATGAAGGTGAAGGTGAGAAACGAGACCAGCGGGGGAAGGGTCAGGGCGCCCGCCAGAGCGGTGGCCAGGAAGGGTGCCGAGCACGGGGTGGCGACCACCGTCGCGAGGACGCCCGACAGGAAGGATCCCCAGGGCCCGCCGCCCTTCTCGGCGCGGCTGCCTGCGGCGGCGAGGCCGAAGCCGATTTCGAAAACCCCGCTCAGATTCAGCGCGAACAGCAGCAGAAAGGCCGCCATGCCGAAGACGAAACCCGCCGATTGGAGTTGGAAGCCCCAGCCGAGTTCCGCGCCGCCGGCGCGCAGGGCGAGCAGAACCCCCGCGAGAATCCAGAACGACACCAGCACCCCCGCCGTGAAGAGAAGGCCGTGGCCGACGATTTTCGCCTTGTCGCTTCCCGCCTGCTTCACGAATCCCATGATCTTCAACCCCAGCACCGGAAAGACGCACGGCATCAGGTTCAGAATCGCGCCCCCGGCGAACGCCAGGGCGAGCAGCCCGACGAGGCCGCCCGGCGTGGTTTCTCCGTCGCCCGCCGCCTCCGCCGAACCCGCGATTCCGCCCTCCCGGGTCCCGGCTTTTATCCAGAGGGCTTTCCGCCCGTCCAGGGAGGGCCATCCGTCCGGCCGGTAGAGCACGCCGGTCACTGTTCCGGGTAGGCTCTCCGCGTATTCGGACCGGGCGAGGGTCCCCGTCAGGACCCCGTCGGCGAAGGTCCACTCTTGTTCGCCCGCGGGCGCCACCACCGGATCGACCGGAAAGAAGAAAAGACCGGATCCGGCCTCCGCCGCCGGGGCGAGGCCCTCGATACGCAGTTGCAGTCGGGTTTCGTCGAAACGGATCGCGGAGACGACCTCGTCGTCCGCGGCGGGCCAGGTCCGGCGCGTCTCCTCGAAGCGCTCACGCTCGGCCGGATCCGCGAGGGTC
Organism: Puniceicoccaceae bacterium; assembly: GCA_046541615.1. Lineage (GTDB taxonomy): Bacteria > Verrucomicrobiota > Verrucomicrobiia > Opitutales > Puniceicoccaceae > Puniceicoccus. The sequence goes on along the minus strand of JBKHCX010000021.1, from coordinate 5,252 downwards.
TCGGCCCCGGTCGGCACCGCGAGGGAAACGGCGGCCGCCCCGGGGATGCAGATTTCCTCGCACATGAGCCAGTCGATCTCCGCTTCGATGGGAAAAGGCTCTCCCGCCGGCCAGTCCTCCGGGACGGTGATCTCCGTGTAGAGGACCACCTCTCCGGAGTAGGTGAAATCGACCAGACCGGCGTTGCGGTACACCTCGGGGTAGGGCCAGTGGAAGTCACCGGCCCGGGCCCCTTCCGGCAGCGCCCATTCCACCAGAGGCGGCTGGCCGGTGTCGCCGGAGTTGCGCCAGTAGATGTGCCAGCCCTCGTCGATCGCGAACCGCACCCCCACGGGAAAAGACCCGCCCGGCGCCACCTGCTCGACCGGAGCCACCAACCGCACGGCGACTTCTCCGTCGCGCGTCTCGGGGCCCGCCCCACCCCAGAGGGAGGCGGTTGCAACGAGCAGGGGAAAGGCGATCAGGCTTTTCATGCGCGAGACCCTACGCAATCGGCGCCGGTGGTCAAACGTCGGCGGCATGTGCGCATGCGCCCGGACACGTTTTCTTCGAAACGACAGCCGGTCCGGGCCGCTTCCCATCTTCTTCCTACGGCTTGCGGTAGCGGACGATCCCCCACCGGAGCAGACCGTCCCGGCCCGCCGCCACCCAGTGGCGCAGACCCGAGAGCATCCGCTCGATGTAGGCGTCGCTGATATCGCCCCCGGCGCGGCCCCTCCGCCGCTCCAGTTCGTCGTGGACGGACTGGTAGTGGGTCGGAAGCTGTTCGGAGAGATCGTCGAACCGATCCCGCTTCCACCCGAGCGATGCGGCGTAGCCGTCGAAGGCCTCGATCGACCCCAGGGACGGTAGATGGATCCGGTCGTAAACCGGTTGGAGGCGCTCCGGATCAGCCGGCTCCCGCTGCATGATGTCGGTGAAGAGGAACACACCTCCCGGCTTCAGCACGCGGTCCACCTCCTGGAACACCCTCTCCCGGCGGCCGCTGTGCAGGATCGAGTCCTGGCACCAGACCACCTCGAACGAATCGTCCGGGAAGGGAAGCTCCTCGAAATTGCCGTCGAACACCTCGATCCGGTCGTCGAGGCCCTGCTCGCGGTTCATCCGCCGGTTGCGCTCGTTCTGCACTTCGGACAGGTTGAGGCAGGTCACCTGGCAGCCGAACCTCCGGACCAGCGCGCGGGCGGAACCGCCGTAACCCGCCCCGATGTCGAGGATCCGGGCGCCGGGTCCGACCTCCGCCCCGATGGCGTCCGCCATGCGGTCCACCGTGCGGTGGCTGGCCTCGAGGATGGACGTCGCGTCCCCGTCGTAGAGTCCGATATGAATGTCCTCGCCGCCCCAGATGTTGAAGTAGAACCGGTCGGCGTCGTCGCTGTTGTAGTAGTCCTGCGCCTGGCGGACCACGTCGCTTTCGGATGGGTCGCCCATGGTTCAGTCCTCGTTTTCGGCGGTGTACTTCTTCTCGGCGATCTGTACGAAGAAATCCGGTTCGTCGTGGTGGTAGGTCTCCTTGAAGTCGCCGTAGGTCGATACCCGCTGGAAACCGACCTCGCCCATGAGCTTCTCCACGTAGGCCTTCCGGAGCGGATACATGTTGAGGTGATAGACCGACTGATCCGGGAATTCGTAGCGGAAGCGGGCCAGGCCCTCGTCGATGTGCTCCGGTTCGGCCTTCACGTTGTCCCCGCAGTAGTAATACGTGTGCTTGCTGGAGAAGCCCTCGTCCAGCATCTGGTCGTAGTTGCGGTGGTCGAGGATCAGCACGCCGTCGTGCCGGAGAGCCGCGTAGAATTCGGCGAGGGCCTTGCGGCGGTCGCGCTCCGAGTGGAGGTGGGTGAACGAGTTGCCCAGGCAGATGATGGCGTCGTACTTGCTGTGGACGTCGCGGTTCAGCCAGCGCCAGTCCGCGTGGATGATCCGGAGGATCTGCCCGCGCCGGCATCCGTTGTTGAAGGCCTTGGCCAGCATCTCCGGGCTGCCGTCGGCGCTGACCACCTCGAACCCCTCCTCGAGAAGCCGCAGGGAATGGAATCCCGTGCCTGTGGCCACGTCGAGAACCTTCCGGGCCCCGCGTTTCTTCAACTCGTCGATGAAAAAGCGGCCCTCCGATTCCGCCCGGGCGTCCCAGTCGATCAGCTCGTCCCATTTTTCGACGAAGTCCTTGATGTACTCCGATTTGTATTTATCCGTCTCGCGGACGGTGATCGGATTGTTTCCGTAATCTTGTCGCGTCATCATTTCAGTTTCCTCCAGGATGCGGCTTGTCCGCGGCGCGCCGACGGGCGCCCGCACAAGCCTTGGTTGGTTCCGGATCCGCTCTCCGACACTCCACCGGTCCCGCCGCACACCGCATGTTTTCATGGGGGGCGCGTCCATCCCCCGGTGAACAAAGGGGGATGCGGATTCTGAATGACGGAGTTTCGATTGGTCGGTTTTGTAATGAAAAAAAGCCTTGCCCGGGCCTTTTGATTCTCGATTCGAGCGATACCTGGGAGCCGAGGACAAAGGGTTCCCGGAACGAATGCAAGGGCTTATCCCGGAAAACTTTTTCTGTTGCGTGATTGTCACGACGGGTCCGCCCGGTACCATGGCCCCCTATGGAAAATCCGGAAATCCTATCCGCGCGGGTCGCCCGCTGGGGCGAAGGCCCCGTCTGGCACGGGGGCCGCCTCCATTACGTCGATATCGAAAACCACCTGATCCTCCGTCTCGACCCGGTGTCGGGCGCCGAGGAGGTCTGGGATGTCGGCCAGCGGGTGGGGTTTGTCGTCCCGTGCCGGTCGGGCCGGCTCCTCTACGGCGGTGACAACGGTCTGTTCTTCCTCGATCCGGTTTCCGGCGGATCGACCTTCATCGCCGATCCCGAACCCGGCCGCGCCGCGAACCGCTTCAACGACGGCAAGTGCTCGCCGGACGGACGCCTTTTCGCCGGCACGATGGCCACCGACAAGAAGACCGGGGCCGCGCGCCTCTACCGCCTCGACCCGGATCGGTCCCTCGCCGAAGCCCACGGCCCGGTCACGAACTCCAACGGGCTGGCCTGGTCCGCCGACGGCCGGACCTGTTATTACATCGATACGCCGACCCGGGTGGTCACGGCCTTCGACTACGATCCGGCGGACGGCCGTCTCTCCCGCGCGCGGACGGTCATCGACTGCTCGGAGGAAGAGGGTGTCCCCGACGGCATGACCATCGACGCCGGGGACCACCTCTGGATCGCCTTCTGCCACGGGGGGAATGTCGCCCGCTTCGATCCCGCGACGGGGCGGGCGGTGCTCCGGATCCCCCTGCCGACCCGGGAGACCACCTCCTGCGCCTTCGGAGGTGGGCACGGAAACGATCTGTTCATCACCACCGGAGTGGACAAGAACGCGGGGGAAGGGGACCCCGGGGGCAGGATTTTCGTGATCCGGGGCATGGCGGTCGCCGGTCGGCCCGCCGACGTTTTCGCCGGGTGAACGCGCCGGGCTGCACGGATTCGCGGGGGTTTTCACGACGATGATGCATGGGTGACGGGGCCGCCCCCGGTGGATTGCCACGGGTGCGCGTCTTTTGGATGGATTTCCCCTGCTTTTCGGCAAAGCATTGGAATCCAAGGCCAAGGAGAGCTGACAGAGCGGCCGGTTGTGTGTCCCTGGAAAGGACGTGTACCGGAAACGGTACCGAGGGTTCGTACAGAGGAGCGCAGCGACGACAAAGCGCAGCGCCAATCCCGCCCTCTCCGCCATCGGCGGCCTTCGCGAAGCGAAAATCCGCCATGCCGAACCCGATGTCCGCGGTTTGAAGGAAGAATCGACCCATATCCGGCTGTGGGCGGCCCGGGAAGCCCTTTGCTTGGTGGAGTGCGTCGGCTGGACGGGCATGTAGCACGCCGACGAAGTCGGTGTGAAACGGAGCATCCGGAGCGGGATCCCTCAACGCCATTCGCCGCCGGGCTGCGGGGAACGCTGTAGCACGCCGACGAAGTCGGTGTGACCGCTGGAATCGGGATCGTTCCCGGGGCCGTGTGCTCTCGGCCCGGGATAAACCCTTGTCTCGTTCCTCGATACCACTCCTCCTCGTGCCTCTGTCATTGTAATGTAAACATTTGTCAACGTTCCGTCCCTTGTCAGGAAATTCCGGGGATTCCTTTGGGTGTCCTCTATTCCTTCCAATCCCCGCCGCTACCCGATTCGCGGATGGGCAAGGCCCGAGCGGTTTTCGAGGGATTTTGTCGGCAATCGATAATTCGGAAAATCCGGATTTCTTCGGATTCAATCCGATAATAAACCGCGTAGGGAAATCGTTTCGAGGGGAGGCAAAAATATCCCCTGAACTTTCGGTGAATTCCAGCATAAACAATCAGGGAATCGATATCCGAAAAAAGCGAGTCCAGGAAATAGTCGCCGAGACCCTCCGACTGTTTCTCGTAAAAACGTTTTCCCCGAAGGAGGTCACGTGAAGCCGCCGAGAGAATCCGAAGCCTCATGACCCACGCAGCTTCCGCTTAGCTTCATTCCAGTCTTCAAAGTGCTCTTTTCCTTCCTCGAGCCGACGTTCAGTCTCCTCCAACTCTCGGGCATGCCATTCCGGAGGTTCAAACGAGTCCCCCTCTTGGGAAAAATCAGCCCAGATCTTCTCCATGAGGCGGACTTTCTGCAATTTAGGTAGTTTCATAATCTGTTCTTCAAGTGTCGTCATGTCTGTTAGAATGCTGAAAATGGAGTTCTTTTCAATCAATTTCAGCGAACGTAGAGCTGTCACATGGAGTGAAGCGCGGAGCGCGGAACGGAATTGTGACCAGCGACTGGATGTGGTTTTAGTGCTCTTGCATAAAGCGTTTAAAGCGGGTGTCAGAGCTTCGCAAGATCTTATAGCTTCGAATTTCTTTACCCGTCGGTGAGATTAAGTATCCCCAGCCCGGACCAATGCCTCCTCCAGTCATCAAGACGACCATTACACCATCCTCAATCCAAACACCATCCGGTTTTAAATCCCCCAATGCTTCATTTATCCCATTTCCTTCCAGTTTCCGATCCGGAGAATCGATATGCAGTTCTGCGATCTTCAACAATTCTATTTTTTGTTTCTCACTAAGTTCCGGCCAAGAGGGGCGAACCGTCTGCCAGATAGGGTATGCTAGCAGCCCAAAAATCAGCAGGCCAACGGCTGCCGCGATTGCTAGGCGGTTCAGAATGGGGTCAGGCGGTTCAGAATGGGGTCAGTCCGAAAGCGCCGATGAAAACCGGTGAAACACAGAGAATGAAAGA
>JBKHCX010000020.1:0-23808 GCA_046541615.1 Puniceicoccaceae bacterium | reverse complement strand
CCTCCCCGGAGGGTGGACACTCCTGTCCACCGCGTCACCGCCAATGGTTCGAACTCCAGGCGGACGCCGCGGGACAGGAGTGTCCCGCCTCCCCTCCCCGGAGGGTGGACACTCCTGTCCACCGCCCCGCCGCCACATGGCGTCCGCGAACTCTTTTTTTCGCTTTTGCTTGATGCCGCTTCCGGGTGTCCTCTTATAGAAGGCTTTTCCGATTTCCATGCTTCTTTTCTCGGCCATCCTCGTGATCTTCGCCGGCGCCCTGTTGGCACCGCTGTTCGGTCGCCGGGGCGAAGGTCCGGGGGCGCTTTGGATCGCGGTTCCGCCGTTGGTGTCGTTCGTGTTGCTGGCGGTGGAGTGGGGGGCGGCCGGATTCGGAGCCGTCCCGCTCCAGGTTTCGTGGGAGTGGTTCCCGTCGCTCGGCGCGTCGTTCGATCTGCGGCTGGACGGACTCTCGGCGCTGATGGCGATGCTGGTCTCCGGAATCGGTCTGCTGGTGGCCGTTTATTCGGCGGGCTACATGAAGGGCCACCCGCAATACGGGAGGTTCGGGCTCTTTCTGCTCTTGTTCATGGGGTCGATGGTGGGCCTCGTTCTTTCCGATGATTTGATCCTCCTTTTCGTTTTCTGGGAGCTGACCAGCGTCACCTCCTACCTGCTCATCGGCTTCAACCACGAGGAGGAGGGCGCGCGGAGGAACGCGCTGCAGGCCCTGCTCGTGACCGGGCTGGGGGCGGTGGCGATGCTGGCCGGTTTCGTTTTGATCGGCATGGAGACGGGGACTTTCCGGATCTCCGAACTGGGGGGCCATGCGGCCGTCCTCGCGGAGTCGCCGTTCTACCTGGCGATCGTCGTTCTCGTCCTGCTCGGGGCCTTCACCAAGAGCGCGCAGGTGCCGTTCCATTTCTGGCTTCCGAACGCGATGGTCGCGCCGACTCCCGTCAGCGCCTTCCTGCATTCGGCGACCATGGTCAAGGCGGGCGTCTTCCTGATCGCCGTGCTGACACCGGCTCTCGGGGGAACGCCGCTCTGGAACGGTCTTCTTCTCGGATTCGGCGGCGCGACTTTCCTGACGGCGGTGGTCCTCGGGCTCTTCCAGGCGGACCTCAAGGGAATCCTCGCCTACACCACCCTCGGGGTGCTGGGGCTGCTGACCATGCTCCTCGGCGTGGGGACCGAGCTGGCCTTCGAGGCGATGGTCCTCTTCCTGCTCGGGCACGCCCTCTACAAGGCCTGCCTCTTCATGACCTCGGGGGCCGTCGATCACGAGACGGGCACCCGGGATGTCACCGTCCTGCGCGGTCTCCGGCGGGCGATGCCGCTCACGATGATCGCGGCGTCGCTGGCCGCGCTTTCGATGTCCGGCTTTCCGCCCTTTCTCGGCTTCATCGCCAAAGAGTACGTTTACACGGCGGGCCTGGCCGCGACGGGTCTCCCCATGGTCGCCCTGCCGGTCGCCTTCGTCGGCAATTTCATCATGGTGGCGCTGGCGCTGAAGGCGGGCTTCTCGCCGTTTTTCGGGAAACCGGCCGGGAATCTGCCCAGGCATCCGCACGAGGCCCCGTGGTCGATGTGGATCGGGCCGCTGGTGCTGGGCTGCCTGGGGCTGGTCCTCGGCCTGTTCCCGGGCTTCGTCTCCCATGTGATCATCGGCGCGGCCGCCTCGACCATCGCGGGAGAGACACTGGACCTGCACGTCAAACTCTGGCACGGGCTGAACCCGGCCCTCTTCATCAGCGCGGTCACGATCGCGGCGGGCATCGTGCTGTACAACGGGCGCCGGTTCTTCTGGCGGCGGCACGAGTCCTTCAACGCGTTCTGGCGTCCGCGGGGCGCGGAGGCCGTTTACGACCACCTCTTCGCGGGAATCATCCGCTTCGCCAAGTGGCAGACCAAGCGCCTCCAGTCCGGGTATCTCCACCGCTACGTGTTCATTATCGCCGTTTCCACCATCGCATTGGTCGGCTGGGGCTTCTGGGCTTTCGACGGCTTTCCCGCTCTCCCCGCCGATCTTCCCCCGCCCGATCTCCTGTTCGCCGGGTTGATCGTCGCGCTGATGGTTTCTGCCGTCGCGGCGGTCGTCACCACGAACCGGATCACCGCCCTGGTCTGCCTCGGAGTCGTCGGCTTCGGGATCGCCCTGCTCTTCGTTTATTTCGGGGCGCCGGACCTCGCGATCACGCAGCTCATGGTGGAGACGCTCACGGTCGTCCTCCTGATGTTCGCCATCTACCGCCTGCCCCCCATGCGCCGGCTTTCCAGCAGGCGGACGCACTCCCGCGACGTGCTCCTCGCCGCCGTTTTCGGCTTGTCCGTGACCGGTCTTGTCCTGGTGGCCACGGCGATTCAAGTCGATTCGCCGATCTCGGACAAGTTGACCGAGATGAGCTACGCCGAGGCCCACGGCCGCGACATCGTGAACGTCATTCTGGTCGATTTCCGTGCGCTGGACACCTTGGGCGAGATCACGGTGATCGCCGTGGCGGCGTTGGGGATATCGGCGATGATCGCCCGGAGACCGCGGCGCAAAAAGGAGTCGGAGCGATGAATTCCTTCATCCTGAGCCAGGCGGGCAAGCTCTTGTTTCCGGCGTTGCTCGTGCTTTCGCTGATCGAACTCTACCGGGGGCACAATCTGCCGGGAGGGGGGTTCATCGGCGGCCTGATGGCCTCCATCGCATTCATCCTGCTCGGACTGGGGGTGTCGATGCAGGAGGCGGCCCGCCGGCTGCGGGTGCGGCCCGTCACCCTGTTGTATGTCGGCCTCGGGATCGCCGTTCTGAGCGGCATACCCGGTTTCTTCGTGGGCAAGGCGTTCATGGACGGGCTCTGGCTGCCGGAGTTCCACCTGCCGCTGCTCGGCGTCGTGCATCTCGGAACGCCCCTTCTGTTCGATGCGGGGGTTTACCTCGCGGTCATCGGGTTCTCCCTGGAGACCGTGTTCAGCCTCGCTGTTCTCGCCGAGCCCGACGAGGAGGAGGAACCGTCATGATCGAGATCATGCTCGCTCTCCTGATCGGACTCTTGTTCGGCACCGGGCTCTACTGCCTGCTCCGCCGGAGCCTGGTGAAGCTGGTTTTCGGGCTCATCCTCCTCAGCCAGGGCGCCAATCTGCTTGTCTTTACGGCGGGCGGACTGTTGGCGGGACGGCCTCCGTTGATCGCCAAGGGCTCGATCATTCCGGACGCCCCGGTGGCGGATCCTCTCCCGCAGGCGATGGTCCTGACCGCGATCGTGATCGGGTTCGGGTTGGTGGCCTTCTTCGTCGCCCTCGTCCATCGGGCCAACGAAGCCGTGGGAACGGATGACATCAACTCTTTCGACCAGACGGACACATGAACGGACTGGTCCTTGTCTTGCCGCTGTTGATCCCGCTTCTCGGCGCGGTTCTCCTGCTTGCGGCGGGGCGGTCGCTGCGGTTCCAGCGCGGGGGGGCGGTGGTCGTCGCCTCCGCCCTGATGGCGGCCGCCGTCTGGCTGGTAGCGGAGGCGGACGCACGGGGGGTGATCGCCATCCAGATCGGCGATTGGGCAGCCCCCTTCGGGATCACCCTCGTCGCCGACCGTCTCAGCGCGATCATGGTCGCGGTCTCCGCCCTGATGGGCCTCGCCGTGGGGATATTCGCGGTCGCCGACATCGACGACAGGCGGGTGCGGCGGCGGTTCTTTCCGGTCTTTTTCGTGCTCCTGTTCGGAGTCAACGGCGCCTTTCTGACCGGTGATCTCTTCAACCTCTATGTCTGGTTCGAGGTCATGCTGATCGCCTCCTTCGTCCTCATCGCCCTCGGCGGCGGGAAGGACGAGATGGAGGGCGCCATCAAATACGTGAGCATCAACCTGTTCTCCTCGGTCCTCTTTCTTTCGGCGACCGGCATCCTCTACGGCGAGGTGGGCACGCTCAACATGGCGGATCTCGCGGTCAAGCTGGAAAACTACCCGGAGGTGGAGTTGATCGTGGGCACCTCCATGCTCCTTCTGGTCGCCTTTTCCATCAAGGCGGCCATGTTTCCGTTTTTCTTCTGGCTTCCCGCCTCCTACCACACGCCTCCGGCGGCGGTTTCGGCGATCTTCGCCGGGCTGCTGACCAAGGTCGGCGTTTACGCGCTGATCCGCTCCCAGACGCTGATATTCCGCCCGATCTTCGATGAGGTGCAACTGCTGCTGATCGTGCTGGCCGTCCTGACCATGGTCACCGGTGTCCTCGGGGCGGCGCGCCATTTCGAAATGCGGCGGATTCTTTCCTTCCACATCGTGAGCCAGATCGGGTACATGGTTCTCGCCCTCGCGCTCATGACCCCCCTTGCCCTCGCCGCCGCGATCTTCTATGTGGTCCACCACATCATCGTGAAAACGAACCTGTTTCTCGTCAGCGGGATTGTCCTGCACAAGAAGGGTTCCGCCGATCTGGCCCGGATCGGCGGATTGTACAAAAGCGCCCCCTGGCTGGCGGCGCTCTTTTTCATCCCGGCGTTCTCGCTCGGAGGCATTCCCCCGCTCTCCGGCTTCTGGGCGAAGTTTGCCGTCGTGCGGAGCGGTCTCGAAGTGGGGGAGTGGGTCGCGGTGGGAGCCGCCCTTTTCGTCGGGGTCCTGACGCTTTTCTCGATGACCAAGATCTGGGGGGAGGCTTTCTGGAAGACGCAGCCGGAGGCGGCGGCGGATTTCGCCGCCACGGATCGCCGGTCCCCGGCCTCAATGGTCGTTCCCGTCGTGGCGCTGGCTGCCTTCACCCTTTGGATCGGGCTTTTCGGGGACGCTCTGTTCGCCTACTCGGAGAGGGCGGCGGAGCAACTCTTCGACAACCGGGAGTATATTTCCGTCGTCTTGCCGGAGGCGGGGACCGGGGGGGCGCCATGAAGCGGGTTCTGGCATCCGTGAGTTTCTTCTTCTTCTATCTGAAGGAGATTCTGCTCTCGAATCTGCGGGTGGCCTACGACGTGTTGACGCCGCGGCATCGGATGAAACCCGGGATCATCGCCGTCGATGTCGGCGACATGACCGAATGGCAGATCTTTTTCATGTCGAATCTCATCACGATGACCCCGGGCACGCTCGGGCTGACCGTCAGCCGCGACCAGCGCATTCTCTACATTCACGCCATGTATATCGATGGCTCGGCCGGGGAACTGGCGCAATCCTTGCGCGCCAATTACGGAAGGAGGATAAAACGTGTTTTCTGAATCCACCGGTCCCGTCTTCGCCGTGGCCTGGGCGATCATCGACATCGCCTTTCTCGCGGCCCTGATCCTCATCCTTTTCCGGATCCTCCGCGGGCCGACCGTTTTCGACCGGATTGTCGCCCTTGATCTGTTCGCGGGTGTCTGCCTCGGGATCATCGTGGCCTTGTCGATCCGGTTCGATCAGCCGGTTTTTCTCGAGGTCGCTTTCATCATCGCGCTGGTCGGCTTCCTGGGCACCGTCGCCCTGGCGCGCTATTTGGAAAGAGGAGGGGAGCAATGAGTGTTCTGATTTCGGTATTCATGGTGATCGGGGCGTTGTTCTGTCTGGTGGCGGCGATCGGGATCTTCCGCATGCCCGATCTCTACATGCGGATGCACGCCGCCACGAAGGCCGGCGCGTTCGGCGGGTTCTTCCTGGTTCTGGCGGCGGCCCTTCATTTCGGCACCCCCCGCGCGGCCGTCATGGCGGTCTTGATCGTAGTCTTTTTCTACTTCACCGCCCCGATAGCGGCCCAGGTCTTCGGCCTGGCCGCCTACCGAAGAGGTGTGCCGCTGTGGGAAAAATCCAAGGTGGACCAACTGAAAGACGCCCTTTCCAGCCCCGACGACCCCACAGCGCGCAAACCATAGCGAACTCCGAAGCAGAAGAACAAAAGTAAAAACTATGACAAAAACTATAGAAAAAAAACTTCTTTGGGTCAGACCCATTTGTGTTGACACTGCTTGGTCCGGGTGTTGGGGTGGGGTGGTTATGCGACAGGAATCGAATTGAAACCATTATGAGACGTAGAAGACTTAAGATTGTGGGCCGGAAGGCGTATTACCATTTGATGAGCCGGACCGTTGACGGGGAGGCTTTGTTTGGAGACGGGGAGCGCGAGGTGCTTCGCCGGATGATCTGGCAGGTGTCCGATTTCTGCGGGGTGCGCGTGATCACCTACGCGGTGATGAAGAACCATTTCCACCTTTTCGTGGAGGTGCCGGAGAAGCTGGGGATTTCGGACGAGGAACTGGTGCGGCGGTACCGGGTGCTCTATCCCGTTCCCACGCCCTGGCAGCCGATGCCGGCGGATGTGCTGGCCCGCCATCTGGAGGATGACACGCCGGAGGGACGATTCCTGCGGGAGTCGCTGAAGCGGCGGATGGGGGATGTTTCGGAGCTGATGAAAGCGTTGAAGCAGCGGTTTTCGATGTGGTTCAACCGGTCGCGGGAGCGGTTTGGTCCGGTGTGGTCGGACCGGTTCAAGAGCGTGCTGGTGGAAGGGGATCTGAAGGCGCTGCGGACGGTGGCGGCCTATATCGATCTGAACGCCGTGCGGGCCGGGCTGGTGTCCGATCCGAAGGATTACCGGTTCTGCGGATACGCGGAGGCGCTGGCCGGGGGGGAGGCGGCCCGGGACGGGTTGCGGCTTCTGGACCGGGATCTGGCGGGGTATCGTGAGGTGCTTTTCGGGGCCGGGAGCGCGGCCAGGGAAGGCAAGGAATCGATCTCCCGCGAGGATGCGCTGGCGGTTCTGGAGGCGAAGGGGGAGCTGCCTCTGCGGGTGCTGCTGCGGTGCCGGGTCCGGTACCTGACACAGGGCAAGGTGCTCGGGTCGCCGGAATTCGTGGCGGAGCAGTTGGCGCGGGAGCGGGCGGAGCGGAAGAAGCCCGGCCTGCCGAAGCCGATGACGGGGGCCGATTGGGGCGGGCTGACCGTCGGAAAAGCCTGCCGGACGGATCCGTTCGGTTGAAAGCGACGGGGGCGGGAATCCCCGAGGGGCCGGCGCTTTCCCGCTTTCATGCCGAGCCGAATCCGAAACCGCCGGGGTCGCACGACTGAAGTCATGCGACTACGCGAATCGCCCGATACGACAGGAGCGCGATCACATGGCAACACCGGCGCCGGGATTCCCACGTCGATCCTGCGTCTGCGATGGGGGGCGGTGGCAATTCGTACCGGATGGGCTTGCGCTTTCGCTAATTTCTCGTCCAGAAAAGTAAATGCTTGTTTTCGGAGGGATTCTGCTCATCTGGGTGGCCGGGGCTTTGGCCCCGTGGCTCGTCGGGCGCTTCCCGAAGGCGACGCCTTGGATTCTGGCGGCTGTTCCGGCGGGTCTGTTCGTCTGCTACCTGGCCGGTCTGGGAGGGGAGACCACGCGGTTGAGCCTGGAGTGGTATCCGTCGCTCCACGCGTCGCTGGACTTCCGGATCGACGGTTTGTCGCGCCTGATGGCGCTGCTGGTGACCGGGATCGGAGCCCTGGTTCTGCTCTACGCGAACGGGTACCTGGCCGGGCACAGGGACCTGGGGAGATTTCTGGTCGCCCTGACCGGATTCATGGGATCGATGCTCGGGTTGGTGCTGGCCGACAACCTGATCCTCCTCTTCGTTTTCTGGGAACTGACCAGTCTTTCCTCCTACTTCCTGATCGGGTTCTACCACGAGTCGGCGGAGTCGCGGAAGAAGGCGTTGCAAGCGCTTCTGGTGACCGGGCTGGGCGGGCTGGCACTGTTGGCCGGTCTGGTTCTGCTGGGGGCGGGGACGGGTGAATGGACGCTGACCGGGCTTGCCTCCGGGGAGGGTGATTTCCGGGAGCATCCGTTCTATACCGCGGCGTTGATCCTGGTTTTGCTCGGGGCCTTCACGAAGTCGGCGCAGTTTCCGTTTCATTTCTGGCTGCCGAACGCGATGGCCGCGCCGACCCCGGTCAGCGCGTACCTCCACTCGGCGACGATGGTCAAGGCGGGGGTGTTTCTTCTGGCGGTGCTGGCTCCGGTGCTCGGAGGGACGGTTCTCTGGGAGGTGATCCTTGTCGGCGTCGGGGGATTCACGTTTTTTCTCGGCGCGGCGCGGGGACTGTTGCAGACCGACCTGAAGGCCATTCTCGCCTACACGACGATCAGCGTGCTCGGTCTGCTGGTCATGCTGCTCGGTCTGGATTTCGAGATGGCGGCGCAGTCGGCGGTCCTTTTCCTGCTCGGCCACGCCCTCTACAAGGGAGCGCTTTTCATGGTGGCGGGGAACCTGGACCACGAGACGGGCACGCGCGACGTGACCCGTCTCCACGGGCTACGCAAGGTCATGCCGCTGACGGCGCTGGCGGCCGGGCTGGCCGCGCTTTCGAAGGCCGGCTTTCCGCCCTTGTTCGGGTTCGTCGGCAAGGAGTATGTGTACAAGACCGGAGTGGCGATCGGAGACCTGACTCCGCTGTTTCTGGGACTGGCGGTGGTCGGCAACGCCTTCCTGTTCGCCCTCGCGTTCAAAGTCGGCGTTTATCCCTTCTGGAGCAAGGGGCGGGCGGATACTCCGAAACACCCCCACGAGGGACCCTTCTTTCTCTGGATCGGACCGCTCGTGCTCGGGGCCACCGGCTTGCTGATCGGTCTTTCCCCGGGTTCTTTGGAGAGGCCCCTGGTCGAGCCGGCGGTGGCGACCATTCTCAACCATCCGGTCTCGCTGGAATTGGCCCTCTGGCATGGGTTCAATCTGCCTCTTCTGCTCAGCGCGGTGACGCTCCTGCTCGGTGTCTCCGTCTATGCGAGCCGCAGGGTTCTCTGGCGCGCGGCGAAGGATCCCCGGATTTGGATCATCGAGGCGAGCGAAGTGTATGACCGGGCGCTGGCCGGGCTTCTCGCTTTCTCGAAGTGGCAGACGCGCGTTCTCCAGAACGGAAAGCTTCGCGTGTACCTGCTGGTCATCCTCTCGTCGGTCGCCCTCTTGGCGGCGTGGAAGCTGCGCTCGTTCACCCGGCTGCCGGTCAACTCGCTCGATATGGGCGCTCCGGTCCACATCGTCGCACTCCTGATACTGATGACCGCGGCGACGGTTCTCGTGCTGGCCACCAATGTGAAAACCAACGCATTGCTGGGATTCGGCATCGTGGGATTCGGGATCGCCCTTCTTTTCGCGTATTTCGGCGCGCCGGATCTGGCGATCACGCAGATCGTGGTGGAGACGCTCACCCTTCTGCTGCTTTTTCTGATCATCGCCCGGCTTCCCGAGTTGCGGAGGATCTCGCGGCCGCGGACGATTTGGTTCGACGCGGGCTTCTCGGCGGTGATCGGGATCCTGGTGTTCGCCCTGGTCCTGAAGGCGGACCTGGTCCAGCTGGCTCCGTCGATTTCGGCCCAGTTGGGTGAATGGAGCTACCCGCTCGCCAAGGGGAGGAACGTGGTCAATGTCATCCTCGTCGATTTCCGGGCGTTCGACACATTCGGAGAGGTCATGGTGATCGTGATCGCGGCCCTCGGGGTTGGAATTCTCATGAAACAAGGGAGGAAGGGACAATGAATTCGGCGATCCTCGCCGCCGCCGCGCGGTTCATCGCGCCGGTGATCTTCGTGGTCTCGCTGATCCTGCTCTACCGCGGGCACAACCTGCCGGGAGGGGGCTTCATCGGGGGGCTGATCGCCTCGACCGCGGTTTTGCTCCGGGATTTCGCCACGGGGGTGGAGCTACCGACGATGCCCGGGCGCATGCCCGTCCCCTCCCGGACGGAGAAGAGACCGACGGCGGTGCTCCTGATGACGGCCGGGCTGGCGCTGGCGGGGGCCAGCGCCCTGGCGCCCGTTTTCTTCGGTGATCCGTTTTTCACCGGCTACTGGCTGCCGTCGTTTTCGCTTCCCCTCCTCGGGAAGATGCATCTGGGGACGCCGCTGGTTTTCGATGCCGGCGTTTACCTGGCGGTGATCGGATTCGTCGTGCACTCGGCCCGCAGTCTCATGGATGAGTCGGCGCCGGAAGACGAAAAGGAGGGAGCATGGAGCTGATCCTCGCGCTCTTCATCGGATTCCTTTTCGCCGCGGCGACTTTCTGCCTGCTGCGAAGGAGTGTTTTCCGGCTCGTCCTCGGGGTCATGATTCTCGGACAGGCGGCGAACTTGCTGGTCTTCACCTCCGGCGGGCTCACCAAGGGGGAACCGCCCATCATACCCGGCGACGGGACCGTGCTGGCTGCCGGGGCGGCGGACCCGCTTCCGCAGGCGCTTGTCCTGACCGCGATCGTCATCGGCTTCGGGGTGATCGCCTTCACGATCGCGCTGCTCCAGCGCGCGGCGCGATCGGTCGGGTCGGATGACTTGAACGCTTTCAACCGGACGGAGGGCAAGCCGTGAACGCAATGGTTCTTCCCCTGGTCATTCCCCTGGTGGCGGCGCTCGCCGGTCTGGCCGCGCCGTCGCGGCGGCGGGTGCAGAGCGCGATCGGGATCGCCGGGTCGATCGCGCTCGTGTTCGCCTGCGGGTGGCTTTTCCGCTCGGCGGCTTCGGGTGAAGTCGCCGTCCTCTCACTGGGTTCCTGGAGAGCGCCGTTCGGGATCGTGCTCGTGCTCGATCTGACCTCGGCCATTTTTCTCCTGGTGTGTTCGTTCACGGGTCTGGCCGTGAGCCTGTTCGGGGTGCTCCATCGTCTCGGCGATCCTCTGGAGCGTTGGTATTTCCCTCTGCAGGGTTTTCTGCTGGTCGGGGTGAACGGCGCGTTCCTCACCGGGGACTTGTTCAATCTCTTCGTCTGTTTCGAGGTCATGTTGATCGCCTCCTTTGTGCTAATGGTCGTCGGCGGTCGGCGCGGGCAGCTCGAAGGGGGGGTGAAGTACGTGGTCATGAACCTGGTCGCCTCGGCTCTGTTTCTGGCGGGTGTCGGCCTGATCTACGGGAAGGCGGGGACCCTGAATCTGGCCGATCTGTCGTTGCTCGTGCGCGAGGGAGGGGATTCCGCGGCATTCATCCGCGGCGGGGCCGCCCTGGTCTTCGGAGCCTTCGGGGTCAAGGCGGGTCTGTTCCCCCTCTTCTTCTGGCTGCCGGCCTCCTACCACACCCCGGCCCCGATCGTGACGGCTCTTTTCGCCGGTTTGCTCACGAAGGTCGGGATCTATTCGTTTCTCCGGGTGGCCACGCTCCTGATCGGGGATGACTTCGCGGCCTGGCAGAACCTGTTCCTCTGGATCGCGGCCCTGACGATGATCACGGGGGTTCTGGGGGCGGCCGCGCAGTTCGAGATGCGGAAGATCCTCTCTTTCCACATCATCAGCCAGGTCGGATATCTGCTGGCGGGGTTGGCGATGTTCACGCCGCTCGGGCTGGCGGCGGGAATCTTCTACTTCGTGCACAACAATCTCGCGAAAACGAATCTCCTGCTGGTCTCGGCCTGGGTGGACCATCGGCGGGGAACGGTCGATCTGGCGGAGATCGGGGGGCTTTACCGGACTTCGATCGGTTGCAGCCTCGTGTTTCTCGTTTCCGCCATGGCCCTGGCCGGAATCCCGCCTCTGAGCGGTTTCTGGGCGAAGCTGGGAATCGTCCGGGCGGGAATCGACGGAGGGTTTTACTGGCTGGTGGCCGCCGCGCTGGCGGTCGGGATGATGACGCTGTTTTCGATGACCAAGATCTGGGGCGAGGCCTTTTGGAAGCCGGCCCCGCGGAAGGAGGACGAGGGTGCGGAAGCGGCGCCTCCCGGCGGCGGCGGGGCGTCCGCCCCCGGGTGGCTCTCCCTGGCTCCGATGACCCTGGTCGTGGCGGCCATCGTCGGGTTGAGTTTGTTCGGAGAACCGGTCTTCGAGTGGTCGATGGTGGCGGCGGGGCAGTTGCTCGATCCGTCCGCTTACGTTGAATCCGTGCTGCAACCGGAGGACCATCGATGAAACGAATCTTCGGGATCGCGCGCTTTTTCCTCTTCTACGTCAAAGAGGTGGTCATCGCGAATCTGCAGATCGCCGGGCAGATTCTCCGCCCCGGGCGCGGCGGACCTACCCCGCGCTTCCTGGCCGTCTCGATCGAGGGCTTGAACGACCGCCAGCTTCTCATCGTCACCAATCTGATCACGATGACTCCGGGCACTCTTTCGTTCGACGTGTCACCGGACCGCCGGACGGTCCTGATCCACCAACTGATTCCCGCCGCCCCGCCCGAGGCAGCCCGCCGCAGCCTCGAGAGCGATTACGTCGAACGCGTCCGCGAGATTTTCTGAACGCCATGATTCCGCTCGAAACCGCTCTCGCCATCGGAAAAGTCCTTCTCGTCGCGGCCCTGGCCGTGGGGGGGTGGCGGCTTTTGCGGGGTCCGTCCATAACCGACCGGGTGGTCGCCCTCGATTTGATCGCCGGAGTCGTCCTGTCGTTCGCGTTGATCGTCGCACTGGAGAGCGGGCGTTCGCTGTTTGTAACGGTCTCCCTGGCCATCTCGGTCGTGTCCTTCATCGGGACGATCGCGATCGCCCGGCACATGGAGAAAGGGGGGCGGCAATGATGGAGACGTTGGTCTCCCTGCTCGTGCTGGCCGGCTGCGGTTTCGCCCTGATCGCAGCGATCGGCGTGGTGCGGTTTCCGGATTGCTACTGCCGGCTGCACGCGGCGACCAAGGCCGGTGCCTTCGGGGGCTCGCTGCTCGCCGTCGGGGTGGGGCTGTGGTTCTCCGATCCCGGGACGTGGATCGAGGTCCTGGTGCTCGTCGCCCTATTCTACACCACGATGCCGGTCGCGGCGCACCTGATCGCCCGCGCCTCGCGCCGGGCCGGCATCGCCCCCGCCCCGGGGACGGATATGGATGAACTGAAGAAGTTCGACCAGGGGAGGTAGCGAACCGGGCGGGGGGGCATCCCCGCGGGGCCGGGTTCCGGGGAAACCGGCTCAGCGCCAGGAACTTTCCTGCCCTACCTTGAGGCCGTGCCTGCGGGCGAAGTCGAGATTCCTCTCGACGAGTCCGATGCGCTGGCGGGTGCAGGCGCCGGTGGTGCGCGCGTCGGGCGGATTGTTGAAGGCGTAGTCCAGCAGGGTGTCCATCGTGGTGGTGGCCACATGCAGGCGGGTGTCGCAGGCCGCGTAGTAGATGAAGATTTCGTCGCCGCGCACCGCGATGCCGTTCGAGAATATGACGTTCATGACATCGCCGATGTATTCCCCCTTGTAGGGGGCGATGAGGTAACCGCCGGGCTCGGCGATCACCTTCGTGGGGTCGTCCAGATCGGTCACGAAAACGTAGAGGACGTAGCGCAGGCCGGAGGCGCAGGCGCGGACGCCGTGGGCGATGTGGAGCCAGCCCCGCCGCGTTCGGACGGGGGCGGCGCCGGCTCCGTTCTTGACCTCTTTGATGGTGTGGTAGAGGCGCTCGTTGATGATCCGCTCCTCGCCGCAGACGGCGGGGTTGATCGAGTCGGAGAGGGCGAAACCGATGCCGCCGCCGGAGCCCGTGCTGATGAACCCGTCCTGGGGCCGGGTGTACCAGGCGTATCTGCCGTCGATGAACTCGGGATGGAGGACGACGTTGCGCTGCTGGGGGGAGGGACTTTGGAAGTCGGGGAGGCGCTCCCACTCCTTCAGATCCTTCGTGCGGGCGAGGCCGCACTGTGCCTCGGCCACCGACATGTCGTGGGGCGGTGCGTCGGCGGGCCGCCTCTCCACGCAGAAGATGCCGTAGATCCACCCGTCCTCGTGCCGGACCAGCCGCATGTCGTAGAGGTTGGTGCCATCGTCGGGCAGTTCGGGGAGGGCGAGGGGTTTGTCCCAGAAGCGGAAGTTGTCGATGCCGTTGTCGCTTTCGGCCACGGCGAAGAAGCTCTTCCGGTCGTTTCCCTCCATGCGGGGCACGAGGTAGAATTTTCCGTCCAGGTGGATGGCCCCGGAATTCATCGCGGCGTTGACGCCGAGTCGTTCGATCAGGCGGGGGTTGGTTTCCGGGTCGAGGTCGTACTTCCAGTAAACCGGAGCGTGCTCCCCGGTCAGGACCGGGTGCTGGTAGCGGGTGAAGACGCCATTGTAAAAATCGGTATCGACCGGGTTGGGACGGGTGACGAGCGCCTCGTGGCGTTGGACAAGTTCTTCCAGATTCATGAGGCGTCCGATCATGGCAGGAGGGGCGGCCCTTGAAAAGAGTGTTTTTCGGACCGCGGGAAGTTTCCGCGGAACCGGAGACCCCGGGGTGGGCGACGGTGGCCCCGGGGCGAGCGGGCGAGGCGGTCAGTGAAGCCGGCTCCGGCGGTAGCGGCCGGGGGATGTCCCGAATCCGGCCTTGAAGATCCGATGGAACTGGGCGGGATTCTCGAAGCCGCAGTCCATGGCGATCTCGAGAACGGACCGGGAACTCAGGCGCAGCATGTGGGCGGCCCTCCGCAGGCGGGCCCCGTTGACGATGGCCGAGGGTGTTTCGCCGAGATGCCGGCGGCAGGTGCGCGAGACGTGGGCGTGGCTCCGTCCGGCGGCGGCGACCATGCCGGCGACCCCCCGCTGGAAGACCTCCGGCTCGTTCACCCGCAGCAGAGCCTCGTGCAACCAGTCCGGCAGATCGGACGCGGCGGCCCGGCTCTCCGGCAGGCAATGCTCCCACAGCTCGAGGAGCGCGCGGTCGAGGGCGAAGCGCGAATGCGGGCCGACCGCCAGCCGGCGGGCGATGCCGTTCACCAGGTCGAGGGCCGCCCCGTCCAGAGTCCGGACGAGGGGGCTCGCCGATTCGCCGTAGAGGGCGGACAGCTCGCCCGCGTAGCGCGTTCTCAAATCGTCGAAAACCCCGGGAGCGATCGCCAGGTTGGTGAAGCGGAAGGCGCCCCGGTCGGGCTTCAGGGCGTGGCGGTCTTTGGCCCGCATGAGGACCAGGGCGCCCGCATCGAGGCCCACCTCGCGGTCGTTGATCCAGTGGCGGCATCGCCCCCGGGTGATCCAGAAGATCTCCGGATAGTCGTGGGAATGCGGACCCGGCAGGCGATTCTTGCCGGAGTCGATCGAGGTCAGATGGAAGTAGGGCCCCTGGAAGGTCCGGTCCGCGAAGCGCAGTCTGAGCGTGCCCATGACCGATGGATGGCGATGGAGATCAAATTCTGCAATGTTTTTGTCTCTTGTCGCAACGACGGACCCGTCGTTTCGGACTACCCTCGGCACCATGAGACTTCTATTCGTTGGCGGAACCGGGAACATCAGCACGGCCTGCGTACGACTGGCCCTGGCCCACGGGCACGAGGTGGGCGTCCTTAACAGAGGCAAGAGGGCGCCGCACGGCCCGGGCGTCGAAAAGGCGCGATCCTTCGTCGCGAACATTCAGGACGAGGATTCGGTCCGGGCGGCGCTCGGCGACGAATCGTTCGACGTGGTCCTGGATTTCATCGCGTTTACCCCGGCGGATATCGAGCGCGACATCCGCCTTTTCTCGGGAAGGTGCGGTCAATACGTTTTCATCAGCTCGGCCAGTGTGTACCAGAAGCCGCGGGGCGGGGTGGTGATCACCGAAAGCACGCCATTGAAGAACCCCTTCTGGGAGTATTCGCGGTTGAAGATCGCCTGCGAGGAGCGCCTGAACCGCGCCTGGCGCGAGGACGATTTCCCCGCCACAATCGTCCGTCCCTCGCTGACGTACGACACCGTCATCCCTCTCTCCATGGGCTCCTGGGACGACTGGACGATGATCGACCGGATGCGGCGCGGCGAGCCCGTCGTCGTCCACGGAGACGGGCAGAACTGCTGGACGGTCACCCACTCGGACGACTTCGCCGCCGGGCTGCTCGGGCTGCTGGGCAACCCCCTCGCGCGGGGGCACGCCTTCCACATCACCTCCGACGAGGTGCTGACCTGGGACGAGATCTGGCACCAGGCGGCGGAAGCGGCCGGTTGCCGGGCGGACATCGTCCATGTGCCGAGCGATTTCATCGCCTCGATGGACGACTTCCAGCGGGGCAGTCTCCTCGGCGACAAGGCCGTGAGCGCGATTTTCGACAACAGCAAGCTCAAGCGCTTCGTGCCCGGATACCGGGCCCGCATCCCCTGGAGGGAAGGCATCCGCCGCACCCTGGCCTGGTTCCAGGAGGACGCCGGGCGCATGCGCATCGTGGAGTCCCACAACGAGCTGCACGACCGCATCCTCGCCGCATGGCGCAAGACGGGTGCGACGACCTGAACCTCCCCGCGGACCTCCCATGAAACCCATCAACCTAGCCGTTTTCGGCTGCGGCGATTTTCTTCGCTGGCAGTCGGGTGACCTCAAGCGCAGCCGCGACGTCCGCGTCGCCGCCCTCTTCGATCCCGACACCGGGCGGGCACGGAGATTCGCCGCCGATCTCGGCGGCGAAGCGGTGGCCGACGGCGAGGCCATCTTCGCCGATCCGGCGATCGACGCCGTCGCGCTGTTCGTGCCCCCGTGGGTGCGCAAGCCTCTCTTTTTGAAAGCGGCGCGGGCGGGCAAACACATTCTCGCGACCAAACCGCTCGGGGCCTATCCCGCCGACTGCGACGAGATGTCGGCCGCCGCCGGCGAGGCGGACGTCAAAGGCGGCGTCATTTACTCGCGGACGGGCGACCCCGCGGTCGAGGCGCTCAAGAATCTTTTCGAATCGGGCGAATACGGGCGGCTCGCCCTCTACCGCCACGATTGGCTCCACGCCTATCCGCGTTGGAACGACTGGGCGACGGACCCGGAGAAGAACGGAGGTCCTTTCATGGACGCCATGATCCACAATCTCAACGCGGCCTGCTACCTGATGGGCCGCCCGGTGGCCGGGAGCACCTTTTTCAGCGACCGGCTCGCCCATCCCGAACTCAAGTGCGCCGACACGGAATCGATGGTCGTCCGTTTCGAGGGCGGAGGTCTCGCGAACTGCTTCATCACCTGGGCGGCCGATCTCGCCTCCAACGACACCTCGGGCAACAACCGGGAGCACATCGACATATTCTACTGCGTCACCGACCGGGGGCACCACATCAGTCTCGTCGATCACGAGGGCCGGCGCGCCGTTCGCGTAACCCGCGAGGGCTCGGTGGAGTTCCGGCCGGTCCCGCCCGTGGAGCGGACCCCTTACGACGCCTTCGCCGCGCACCTTGCCGGAGAGCCGTTCCCCCGGGTTCTCGCCACCTTCGCGGAAGCCGGGCGGGACATCCGGCTGGTCCGCCGGGAAAACGAGCGCGAAGAGTAGCGGGTCACTTCCGCGCGCGGTTCTCAACGACTTCCGGCCGGGACGGGCGGGGTGGGACCGGGTCGTGGCCGTGCCCGCCCCACGGGTGGCAGCGGAGGATGCGCCGGGCCGCCAGCCGGAGTCCTCTGACCGAACCGTGGACCCGGACCGCTTCGAGAGCGTATTCGGAGCAGGTGGGGTGGTAACGGCAGCCGCTTCCCGGTCCGCCGAGCAGGTGCAGCACGGGCGAAACGGTCCACTGATAGACGCGGATCAGTCCGATGACGGGCCATTGCCAGGGGCGGGCTTTCATGTTGGGGAAGGGATACTCCTCGGCCGGAGGAGCGTCAATCCTATCGGGATCCGACAGGGCCACGCTCCGGTGGGCGCCTTCTCCGCGTCCTCCCGCCGGATGGCGGTCTTCTCCGGCTCGTCTTTTCGCGAACCATCCGTCCCCGAGGTTCCGGGCCGGCCGGGCCCGGGGGTCCGGGCAGGTGACGAATCCGGTTCGTGGAAACGGCTGCCGCCGTTCCTCTCCCATCGGCGGGTCGGACGGCCGCCGGTCAGCCCGCCTTGGAGAAGAAGCTGCGGAGCGAGGCGGCGGCGTAGTCGCGGTTCATCTTGGCGATCACGTCGAGCTTGATCTCCTTCGGGCAGGCTTCCTGGCATTCGCCGTAGTTGGTGCAGTTGCCGAAGCCCGCCTCGTCCATGGAGTGGACCACCGCGAGGACCCGGCGGTCGCGCTCGGCGCGCCCCTGGGGGAGGGAGTTGAGGTGGGTGACCTTCGCCCCGGCGAAGAGCATGGCCGATCCGTTCGGGCAGGCGGCCACGCAGGCGCCGCAGCCGATGCAGGCGGCGGCGTCCATCGACTTGTCGGCGACCTCCTTGGGGACCGGGATCTCGTTGGCGTCGGGGGCGCTCCCGGTGCGGGCGGTGATGAAGCCCCCGGCCTGGATGATGCCGTCGAAGGCCGAGCGGTCCACGATCAGATCCTTCTGTACCGGGAAGGCCTTCGCCCGCCACGGTTCGATGGTGATCGTGTCGCCGTCGCTGAAGTGCCGCATGTGGAGCTGGCAGGCCGTGGTCGCCTTCTCCGGACCGTGCGCCTGCCCATTGATGACCATGGAGCAGGTGCCGCAGATGCCTTCGCGGCAGTCGTGGTCGAAGGCCACCGGCTCCTGGCCCTTGTCGATGAGCTGTTCGTTGAGGATGTCCAGCATTTCGAGGAAGGAGGAGTCTTCCGAGACATCGTCGAGATCGTAGCCGACGAAGCCGCCGGGCGAGTCGGTGTCGGGCTGGCGCCAGATTTTCAGGTGAAGGTTCATGATTGGTTCTCCGGTTCGAATTACTTGTAGCTGCGGGTCGTGAACTCGACCTCTTCGTACTCGAGCATTTCCTTGTGCAGGGAGGGTTCCTTCCCGTCCCCCTCGAATTTCCATACGCCGACGAAGCCGAACTCGTCGTCGTTGCGCTTGGCCTCGCCGGCGGAGAGGTAGCCCGAGCGCACGATCTCGTCGTCCCCGGTGTACTGGTGTTCGACCCGGAAGTGGCCGCCGCAGGACTCCTCGCGCATGAGGGCGTCGCGGCACATCAGCTCGCCGAAATCGATGAAGTCGGCGACCCGTCCGGCCCGCTCCAGCTCCTGGTTGATGCCGTCGGGCGATCCGAGGACCTTCAGGTTGCTCCAGAACTCCTTCCGGAGGGCCTGGACTTCGCCGATGGCCTTCTCGAGACCCTCCTTGCCGCGGGCCATGCCGCAGTGCGTCCAGATGATCTCGCCGAGGCGCTTGTGGAAGGAGCGGGGACTCTCGTCTCCGTTGATGGAAAGGAGGTTGTCGATCCGGGCGCGGACCTCGTTCTCGGCCTCGTCGAACTCGGGGGCGTCGATCCGCACCTTGCCGGCGGCGGCGAGGCCCTGGCGGCCGAGGTAGTCGCCGACGGTGTAGGGGAGCACGAAATAGCCGTCGGCCAGGCCCTGCATGAGCGCGGAGGCGCCGAGCCGGTTGGCCCCGTGGTCGGAGAAATTCGCCTCGCCGGCCACGAACAGCCCGGGGATGTTGCTCTCGAGATTGTAGTCCACCCAGAGCCCGCCCATCGTGTAGTGGACGGCCGGGTAGATCATCATCGGCGTGCTGTAGGGATCGTCGCCGGTGATCCGGTTGTACATGTCGAAGAGGTTGCCGTAGCGCTCGGCGATCTTTTCCCTGCCGAAGCGATCGATGGCGTCGCGGAAGTCGAGGAAGACCCCGAGTCCGGTCGAGGCGATGCCCCGGCCCTCGTCGCACGCCTCCTTGGCGGCGCGGGAGGAAATGTCGCGGGGGGCGAGGTTTCCGAAGGAGGGGTACTTGCGCTCCAGGTAGTAGTCGCGTTCGTCCTCGGGCACGTCGCCCGGGTTCATCCCGCCTTCGCGGATTTTCCTCGCGGTCTCCGGGTCTTTGGGCACCCACACGCGCCCGTCGTTGCGGAGCGACTCGGACATGAGGGTCAGTTTCGACTGCTGGTCGCCGTGGACGGGGATGCAGGTCGGGTGGATCTGCGTGTAGCAGGGGTTGGCGAAGCCGGCGCCCTTCCGGTAGGCCCGGTAGGCGGCGGTCACGTTGCAACCCTGTGCGTTGGTCGAGAGGAAGAAGACATTGCCGTAGCCGCCGGTGGCGAGCACGACGGTGTCGGCGGCGAAGCGCTCGATCTTTCCGTTGACGAGGTTCCGGGTGATGATGCCCTTGGCGTGGCCGTCCACGAGGACCACGTCGAGCATCTCGTGGCGGTTGTACATCCGGACCTGGCCGAGGCCGATCTGGCGGCTGAGCTGCTGGTAGGCACCCAGGAGGAGCTGCTGGCCGGTCTGCCCGCGGGCGTAGAACGTGCGGCTGACCTGCGCCCCCCCGAAGGAGCGGTTGTCGAGCAGCCCGCCGTATTCGCGGGCGAAGGGAACACCCTGCGCCGTGCATTGGTCGATGATGCTGCCGGAGACCTCGGCGAGACGATAGACGTTCGCCTCGCGGGAGCGGAAGTCGCCCCCCTTGATGGTGTCGTAGAACAGGCGATAGACGCTGTCGCCGTCGTTCTGGTAATTCTTGGCCGCGTTGATCCCCCCCTGGGCGGCGATGCTGTGGGCGCGCCGGGGACTGTCCTGGTAGCAGAAGCAGCTCACGTTGTAGCCCATCTCGCCCATCGAGGCGGCGGCGGAGGCGCCGGCCAGTCCGGAGCCGACGATGATCACGTGGTATTTGCGGCGGTTGGCCGGGTTGACCAGCTTGATCTTCGTCTTGTGGTTGGTCCACTTCTCGGCGAGCGGCCCTTCGGGTGTTTTGGCGTTCAATTCCATGATGTTGGTTCCTGCGGGGAAAGGGTTAGTGGGAGGACTCCGGGTAGGAGATGTGGATCGGCTCTCCGCCTTGCCAGCTTTCGGTAGCCTCGCGGATCTCCGGGGCATGGACGATGGCCGGGCCGCCGTACCACGAGACGAGGGAGGCGACCGGGATCGAGATGAAGCCGAAGAAAACCACCAGGCCGAAGCCGAGGGCGAACCGGTCGAGCCTGCGGCGCCAGACCTCGTTGCGGAAGCCGAGCGACTGGAACATGCTGGAGACCCCGTGGGCGAGGTGCCAGCAGAGCAACCCCATGGCCACGATGTAGAAGCCGGCGATCCAGACGTTGGAAAAGCCGTAGATGATCATCGCGTACACGTCCTGCGTGTCCCTGCCGTTCAGGTCGAAGCGGAGGTTCTTGTAGGCCGGGTCGATGTTCTGGACGGTGAAGTGGAGCACGTGGAAGACGATGAAGGCGAGAACGACGAGGCCGGAGTACTTCATCGTGCGCGCGGCGAAGGAGGCCTGCATGTAGCGCTGGCGCTCGTAGGCGTCGGGCCGGGCGCGCCGGTTCTCGATCACCAGGAGCACCGCCGTCACGATGTGGAGCACGACCGCCGCCAGCAGCACGATGCGGACGAGCCAGAGCACCTCCCACGGCAGGATCTGGTGCAGGAAGTAGGCGTAGGCGTTGATCGCCTCGGGCGGCCCGAAGGTCTGCAGGTTGCCCAGCATGTGCCCGAAAACGAAGCCGACGAGGATGATGCCCGTCAGCGCCATGACGAATTTCTTTGCGACCGAGGTGCGGAATAGACCGATGGGATTCATTTGTAAACCTTATGGTGTGTAGTAATTACCATTCCAGAGCGTTATATTGGAAAGGCCCGAGTGCAACGGCAATATCCCGGTCAATGGCTTTCTATAAACCTGGCTTTACAAGTGAATTAGAAGAGCTTCTTTCCGCTTCGCGCAACCGGCCGGGAGGCGGGAGAGGAGCGACGGCAGTCAGCTTCCCGGGCTACCGGGATGTCTCAAACTGGATTTGTGGGCGCCGTCATGGAGTCCGAAAGGGCGAAAGGCTTCCTCCCGCGCGATGTTTCCGCCGGGAACCTCGGCTACGACATCGAAAGGCGCAATCCATCGACCGGGTTCCTCCGCTTTCTGGAGGCCAAAGGCCGGGTCGAGGGCGCGCCCACCGTGCGGTTGACGCGCAACGAAGTCCTTACCGCCCTCAACAAACCCGAATCCTGGGGGCTTGTACTCCTCCGCATCCGCGACGGAGCAGCTCTGGAGCCCGTTTATCTCACGGAGCCCTTCCGCGAGGGGATTCCGTTTTCGGCGGCTACGATGGATTTTGAGATCAAGGATCTGGTTGATTGACGCCGATACAGCAATACAGCAAAGTGGACCCATGAAAGCGACATTCCAGATACCAGACGAACTCTACCGCGAGATGAAAGCCTAGGTGGCAAGGGAGGGCCGGACCATGCGTGAGGTGACGATCCAGCTTTTCCAGCAGTGGTTGGTGGCCCGCAAGGGCGGACTCGGTACGAGACCGCGGGTCGATTGGCGGGACTTCCCGAGTCCGCTCGCCGCCAAAGTGGCTGCGGAGGTGGAGGATCATTCGATGGAAGCGATTCGATCCAGTATTGAGAAAGGACGGCGTGGCGGGAATGTCTGACATGGGCGCGGGCCTGGATACCTCGGTTTTGGTCCGCTTGATCCACGCTGAGTACGACCAGGCGGGCCTCCCCTTGGTTTCCTTTGAAAAAGCTTCAGCGAAGCTTTCCGGTGCCATCGTTCTGCCCCTTCGATAGCATGGTCGTTCCACCGATAGAAGTGCAGCGTCACCCCTACCGGGGCGGAGATCCAGGAAAGCTTCGGAAGAGAGCGGAGTATGATCATGACACCGCCTTGCTCGAATGCTATATCAATGGGAAAGCAAGCGAAGGGAATACCCGTTTTCTCCACTCACGCATTGCCCCCGAAGTCGGCCTGCCGGTCGGAAGAGTCCGCGAGATCCTTTTCTCCGTGGACTGTGGGCACAATGGGTTCACGGTTGAAACCAGGAGGGGCGATGGTTGAGAAACTCCAGTCTGGGACGTCTCCAGAACAAGACCCGAGTGCCAAGTGGAATCTGGTTCTCCGGACGGCTTTGGCCCTTCCCGGAGCGAAGATCAACCGAGCTTCTTTCCTTCGGAAGGAGCTATCCAAACATTTCGAAGCTGAAGTGGTAGAGAAGGCGATTGAAACCCGTCCCGCCGATGCCGGGATACCTGCATCCGCAATCCGCTCCATGGCGATGGGATCCATTAAGTTTCACAGAGCGGGAGTCAGCGCTCTTTCGTTCGCGAGCGGTGTCCCCGGTGGCTGGCGAAGGCGATACCCGTTGTCAGCGGCTTTATATCCGGGGGTATCAGCTGGACCACCTTTTCGATCATGAGCAAACGATTGAGGGTTCATTTGGAGAGCTTGCGATTGGAACAAGTTTCATAATTCATCCCTCATAATTAATCCTTTCAAATTTCAACGATGCCCGAAGACCTCCATACCGAGTACAAAGAAGCGCAGACGAATTTGCCGAAAAGCTTGTTCGATACGGTGTGCGCCTTTCTCAACACGGATGGCGGGACAGTCTATCTCGGGATGAATGACCGTAGCACGGTCATCGGCGTCGATCCGAAGGCTGTCGCAAAGCTCAAGCGGGAGATCGCCGACATCTCGAACAACCCGCAAAAGCTCGATCCGCCCTATCTTCTTTTCCCAAAGGAGGAACAACGGGACGGCAAAACCATCATCGTCCTGCAAGTTCCGCTCAGCTCCCAGATCCACCGCCACAAAGGCGAGATTTTCCTCCGCAGCGAAGACGGAGACTATCGGGTCAAGAGCACCCACCAGCTGGCTGGCCTTCTCAACCGCAAACTGGGCATTTTCCCCGAGCAGACCCCGATGTCTTCCTTTTCCATGGAGGATCTGCGTCCGGAACTTTTCGACCGGGCCCGCGAGTTGATGCGGGCCCGCAACCAGAAACATCCCTGGCTGCCTCTCTCGGACCCCGAGCTGCTCCACGTTGCCGGTCTCCACGCGGAGACGTCCACACCGGAATCTCCCGTCCTCACTCTCGCCGCCGTCCTTCTTTTCGGCAATGATCTTGCCATCCAGCGGGCCGTGCCCGCCTACAAGTTCGACTGCCTCCTGCGCCGCCGCAATATCGACCGCTACGACGATCGGCTCATGATCCGGACCAACCTGGTCGACGCCTACGACCAGATGATGGGCTTTGTCGAGAAGCATCTCAACGATCCCTTCTACCTCGAAGGCGACATCAGCATCAGCCTCCGCGAGCGCATCTTCCGCGAAGCCATCTCCAACATCATCGCCCACCGCGATTACCGCAATGCCTCGCCCGGTCGTCTGATGATCTACGCGGATCGCGTGATCTTGGACAATCCCTCTACCCAGTATTTCCACCAGCCGATCACCCC
>JBKHCX010000019.1:0-24223 GCA_046541615.1 Puniceicoccaceae bacterium | reverse complement strand
GGAGACCGTTGCGACATCGGCTGGGGACCGAGACCGGTAGAGCTTCCCGAGCCGGGCACCGGATCCGTGCATTTCGCAAGACATTCGAATTCTTGTTCGGAATTTTGCAAAGGGGAGTCTCTCGCGGCACGCGCGCAAGCACGCGGCCCTACAAACGTTGGAATCGGGACGGACGATCCGAATCCATGTAGGGCCTCGCGCTTGCGCGATGGCCGCGACGCGGCCGGGAGATTGGCGATCACGGCCTGCGGTCGGTGCCTCGCCGACTGGTCGGTCCGGGGGGCGGCTTGATCTCGCTCAGCGGACGAACGAAGCCTCGGAAGCCCCGGGTTTCGAAAATTTGTCTGCCCCACGACCAGTCCGCGGGTTCCCGAGCCGACAAGGTCGCAACCGGTCAATCGCCGGGTTCAGCCGCCTTGCGGAGCAATTCCACGACTCTCTCCGCGGAAACTCGGGAGGGGTTCATTTCTTTGCAAGGTTTCCAACCGCTCTTGATTCTGCCGTTGCACACCGCTTCTTTCTTCCATTCGCCGGTAAAATCGGGCTTCCATCGTCCGTCGCAATTCCATCTCAGCCTCCTTCTCCAAGGTGGATCGGGCCTCCTCGAATCCAATCGTTGACGCGGGGTCGATCTCCAGAAGGCGGACCAAACCCCATGCGTTCCCGGCATGGATCGGAGAGCTGATCTCTCCGGGGGAACGCAGCAGAAATCCTTTTTCGATGAGCACCCCGGGCACATCGGGCGGGCGGGCGCCGGCTTCCAGCCAACCCAACCGGCCGCCTCGATACCGACTGCGGTCGTGAAGGGAGTGCTCGAACGCGAATTGTCCGAATCCGCTTTCGACGGGCCTGTCGGCCTTCTCCTTCCACTTCGCCAGAAAGGCCTCGGCGGCATCTTGATCCGCGAGGAGGACCACGGCCAGACGCCTGCGCTCCGGTTGTTGAAAGCGGCGGTAATCACGCTCGTAGAGCGAGCGAAGGTCGCGCTCTTCGGGATCGGCTGTTGCGAGTCGCGGATCCAGCTGGGTTCGGCGCAACTCCCGGATCAAGGCGTTCTCCCACGCCGCGACAACGTCTTCGGATTCTCCCAGTCCGGCCGCCAGAGCGGAGTCGATCAACGCGTGCCTTCGGATGAGCTGGTCAAGCACGGCCCCGGGAGACAATGCCCCCTCCGACGCCCGGACCTGATCGGCAACATCCTTGAGGGTGATCTCCCGGTCTCCCACCGTTGCCACGATAATGTCCGCCTCTTCTTTCGGAACCGTGTCCGTCGGATCCGAACAGCCGCCGGCCAGGAACGCCGCGAGCAAACCGATCTTCCATACCGGGTGTCGAATCTTCCCTCGCATCCTCTATGGTTTTCGGCCGGACCGTATGTTCCGGGACCGCCGGACACACAGGGCCAGGAGAGCGGCGAATCCAAAAAGGAGGGGCGCCGCACGAATCTCGGGGATTACCTCCACTCCGTTGACAGGATCGCCGTTCGCATCGGTGAGAAACGCGCTGTAGGAGGAGGAGCCTGTGGGGAATTCACCGGTCCATTCCGTCTTTGATTCAGCGGCCGATCCGACGATAGTAAAGGAATCGCCTGCGGAAAAGGCGACCTCGCCGATTTCGAAGAAAAAATCCCCTGGCTCTATGGCTTCGAGGGAACCGGCCGGATAGCCCATTTCGACCGCGCCCGCCGTCGGCAAAACCTCTTGCCCGTTTCGCTCGTAGGAGAACGGGGTCGTCTCCCCGGTGAAGCCGCCGGTGGGAACCGGATCAACGGCGTTCCGGAGGACGAGGACGAAATCCGTTTCCACGTCCTCGGCAAACCGCAACCGGATGTCGTTGCTGAGGGTCGCCGTGAGGGTGTTCGTGGCGGAAAGCTCGAAATCCAAGTCGACGTTGAAGGGTTTGATGTTTCCCCAGCCGGAACTCGTACAGACGCCGAACAGGCCGAGTGCGATCAGGTGTGTTTTTGATGTCCCCATGGTCTTTCCGGTTTGGAGATCGTCTATCGCGGTTCCATCCTGATTCGGAAGAATGCGGGTTCGGCGGTGGAGGGGCCGCTGTAGATCCGGTAGAACCGGTCGCCCGCGCGTTCGTCGCCCACGACCTCGAACCCGGTGGCCTCGACCCAGTCAACCAGATCCGTTGTGCCTTCCAAAGTTGCCGCGACCGCGTCAGCCGAGCCCGGATAAAAGGGCACCCGAATCCGCAGCCGGTTCTCTTCCGTATCCACTTCGACGCCCATGGCGGTGGATGCGTTTTCGGAAGTCCCCGGGGACACTCCGAAGGTGTATGCTTCGAGGTTCGTCAATCCGCCGGATTCGCTTTCCGCGAGCAGCCAGCCCATCACGTCGCCCGCATCCGCACCGTGGCGCAACGCCCATGCTTCGATGTCCTCCCTGAAGTAGATGGTAAATCCATCGGCAGGGGCGACGGTGAAATCCCCGCCGTCGAAAGGGCTGAAAGCACCATCCAGGTAATGTCCGCCGGAGCCGTCCGCCGGATTCGCATCCGCTTTGATCGTGAGGATGAACGAGGAGGTGTCGGCGGGCAGCAACAGGACCTTGTTGCCCGAGTCGCCGGAGTAGTTCAGGTCGGCGACAACATTGGGCATGGCAACGGAGACGCGGGAAAGGGCGACATTGCCTTCCAAGCCGAGGTTGACCAAGAGATCCTCTCCCTCGAGGGCGTCGGACTTCCGCACGAAGAATTGTGCGATACGGCTGCCGTTCGGGTTCGCGTCGGCGATCTCGGAAATTTTCACGACCCTCAACTCCCGCAAAGTCACGGCCAGCCAGACACGCGCCATGCCGTCTCCCGTATAGCGGTAGTCGCTTCCCTCCTCAATGCGCAGAACCACCCGGTTCTGGTCCTCGGATTGAACCTCCCGCAAAGGACGCAGCGGTAAGGAAATCGAAGAAATTCCTTTCTGGAAGACCGCGGTTGATCCGATGAATTCGTAGTCGATGCTGTTGGCGGCCGTACCGCCCACATCCAGACGCACGTGCAGGGAACGGTCGAGTGCGCCCATGCGTTCGATGACGAATTCCGTCGGCGATTCGGGGCCGGCGACTTCGGCGAGGGCTTCGATGGTCACGACGGTCGGCCCGTCGAGGAGGAGAGCCGTGCGTTCTTCGTCCCCGCCCGATTGCCGGTAGCGAACCGGATGTTCGAAAAAGGAGAGGATGATTTCCCGCGGCTTCTCGGTGATCCGGTTGGGAATCGGCTCGAGGAACAGATCGATTCTCGAATGCTCTTCGGGCGGCACCCTCAGGCCGATCTCGGAGATGGGGGCGGTCACGAATTCTCCCGTTTCCGGATCAAACTGTTTGGCGAGAAGACGGAAATCTTCTCCCGGCGTGGCGTCGGTGGACCGGATCCGCAAGGGAATGGCTTGCCCTGTCGGCAGGTCGCCGGAGTTCCATGTGAGCCGGAAATGGGCTGGTTCATCGCCGGTCTTCTCGGCTTCGCCTCGTTGCAACGCCCATTGGACGACGGGCCGAATTTCAAGCGCCCCCGCCTGAATGACCCCCTTGCGCAGCAGTTCGCTCACCCGCTCCTGAGTCAGTCCCATCCAGTCCTCGAAACGCAGCGTAAGGGAAGGAGTGCTTTGGGCCGGGCCCGTGCGGTACACCTCGAGAATCGAATCTTCACCATCCTGCGAAGCGCGCAGATAGTTTCCGACGGGGCCGCTGATCGGCTCGCGGAAAAGAACGCTCAGGTCGAGAACATCATTTTCCCGGGAAAAATCGCGAATCCGGTGATCGTGGCCTCCCTCGAGGAGAAAGACGAAGCGATTACGGCCGCCTCCCCCGGCCAGCACGTGCTCGCCCGCGCCGACATAGAAAGCGTCGTCGGCCGCCCCCCCTTCAAACCAGGTCTTCGCTTGCCAACCAAGAAAAAGATGGGGGGCGTCGTCACCCGCCGGCCCGGGCGGAACAAACTGGACGACGGGCCGGATGGAGTGGGCCGCGTCAACGATCACCGGTCCCCCGATTCCGGATTTCGCCAGAAAGTAGGCGTGCAGCCGGGCGCGTTCAATTTCGTTCAACCGCCGATCGAAAACCAACAGCTCATGCAAACTTCCCGTCCATTTCGCTTGCGGCTCGTCCCCGTCGCTCCAGCGCGCGCCAATCGCGGCTCGTTCTCCCATGGGCGCCGGGTCCGGGTTGGTGAAGCCGATTCCGCTGAGATCGCCCCCGCGGCTTAAAGCGAATTCCCCTTCCCGCAACCAAGCGTGGAACACCTCGACCCCGGATGGATTTCCACGCTTTTCGCTGGCGACCGCGGCATCCCGACGCCCGAAGCGGAGCTGTTCATAGCCTGAAAGTTCCCCCGGGAGGTGGTCCAATCCGAGGTGGGCCGAGGTAAACACCGGCCCGGGCTCGCCCTCGAAAGCGATCAGAATTTCGACTGACGGAGCGGCCAACGCGGCGGTGGATGAGGAACCGACCGGAGAGGTCGCCGCACCGTCCACAAAGTCAAAACTCCGCCCGCCCGCCTCCGGCAGCGAGACTCGGCCGCTCAGCCCCCATTCTTCCCCAAGGACGTCGGCGTAGTTGCGCAGGCCGGCGGTGCTGTCGGAATCAACACCCTGGCGCTGTGCGTTCATCCAGATCCGCGCTCCGGAAGGTCCGCCGGTGGAAGGCTCCCATACCTGGAGAGAAACCTCCTCCACCTCGGATTCATGCTCTCCGGCGTAGTTCATTTGAAGAAGGGCGGTGACCGACCCGGCCCCGCCGGGGGCGCCGGTGTAGCGCAGACGCCCTTCTTCCAACCGGGCCTCCGGGAAGGTGTCCCCGGCGCTTACAGGCGCGACCGCGCCGGTGCTTTCATCCACCCATTCGAAAACCCCTTCTTCCGGCAACTCGATGAAGGTGTAGTGCAGATCCTCCTTAACCAAGGGATCCCGGCCAGCCGAGAGCGGGAAACGGACAACGGTGGCCACTCCGGACTTCACCCACACCTCTTCGCCCTCGCGCAACCAGGAACTCTCCCCGGCAAAGGGATTGGCAACGGAGCCGCCCCCGCCGCCGATGGAGTCGCCACCCCCGTCGCCGCCTCCGAAACCGCCCTCCGCATCGGCGTACAAGCGCTCCCAGTCGTCGGGGATCGCCCCGCCGTCGTGATCGTGGGGCGGGGCTTCAATCATCAGGTCCAGGCGTCGCAAGCCGCCCCATGCGGAGCGCTTGATTTCAAGATCGGTCGAAGTTCCCCTTTCCCAGGAAGCCCGGTAAGTCACGCCGTGATATTCGATCCGAACCGAGTCGGTCAGGTGCCACAACTGCTCGGACTCGGTGCCGAGATCGACCACGTCCCCCGAGGCGGGAAACCGCAGTGATCCGATCTCGGCGGGCACCTCGAGGACATAATTGATGACGGAGTCGCCCTTGCGGATCCGGGCGGTGGAGGTAAGGAGGCGGCCGTGTTCCGATTCAAAAGTGATTTCAATCTCCCCGACATCGAGCAGACGGCGGTAGCCGTCGCCGTGATTGTAAACACCACCGTGGATTTGAAACGACGGATGGGGGATCCCCCCGGCCTGCAGGGAGATGCCCATGCCGAGGAAAACCGACGATAGCGTGAGGAGAAGTGACTTGTTCATGACGCCTGGTGCCTCAGTTCCCGGACAATGAATAGGTTTGCAGGTGGAGAATAATGTCATCGACCTCCCGGAAGAGGTCGGCCACGTCGTCGGGACTGCTGCCGTCGGTTGCGGAAAACGCTCCGATGTGGTGCATGGAATTGAGCGGGATGATCAGGTGCCACTCGGTATTCCATACCGAGCGGCCGATCAGCCGCGTATCCGTGTTCAAGGCCATCGTATCGAAGGTATCGCCCGGCGGGGAGGTGAACGCGTCGAAAGCCGAGTAGCGCCGGATTCGGCCGAACGACCCGTTCACCGCATCCAGTCGCGGAGACCATTCCATGCTGGTCAACTGGGTTTCATTCGGCATGGCGGCGACCGGCAGGCGCTGCTCCACCACCTCAAAACGCCTGAGCTTGCCCTGGTTGTCTCCGGGAACGCGGGTGACATCGGTGCCCGTCGGAACGAGATACACCCGGGGAGTGCTGGAAAGTTTGCCACTGTCGTACCCTTTGAATTCCACCCCCGCACTGAAGACCCGGGTGGCGTAGCGGGTCGGATCATAGGCGCTGAGACCCCCGCTGAGCGGGTGCGCGAAAAAGTTCTCTCCGGAGGCCACGCTGCTTCCGAAGGTGACGACGAATCCCGGAACCGGCTGATCGGGCGAGTCGGTGTAGGGCCGGCAATAGGTGCGGTAAACCGGGTTCGTGCCAAGATCGTAGTAAAAGGCGACATTCCCGTTGCCGGAGCTGGAGTGACTGCCCTGCAACCACTTCTTCCACAGGGTATCGTTGCTCCCGGAGATGCGGGCCAGCTGTCCGCGCAGCGAGAGGGAGAGGCGATTGAAGCCCGGCGACAACAGCCCTTTTTGGCTCTTGAACTGGTCGTAGTTGGTCTTCATCCAGTCGAGCGTGCCGCCCAGCCCGCCCATGCCGGCCACCGGCATACCCGTTTCCACATGATCGCCCGACATGACCCCGAGATGGGAGGCGCGCATGACCTCTCCCATCACATGGGCCACCGAGGCCGGATCCGTTTCCGGCAGGGCGGTATCATAATCATACGCCTTGGCCGCGAGATAGGTGTAGCGCCGTGCCAGCTCAAGAGCCTCGCGGTATTGCCGGAGGGCGGCGTTGGTCTCGATGCGGAAGGCCATGTCGAGGGTCTTCTGCTTCTGGATCGCGCTGGATATCTTCCGGTTCCAGCCGATCCGCTTGTTCCAGAGCCGTATCGCCCGTTGCACCGCCGCTTGATATTCCGCGCCGGACTCCCGCAGCACGGAGACTTGTGCCGCCACCCGGTTGCGCAACCGGGCCTCCTGATTGAGCACGTCCTCCAAAGCCTCCAACTGCTCGGCCAGCTCGAAGGCGAACCCTATATCGATTTTCTTGAGTTCCTTTTGCACCTCCAGAACACTTGCGGTCACTCCGGCGGCAAGGGACGATGTCTCCAGAACCCCTTCGGCGCTGATGGAGGCCGACAAACCTTCCAGGCCAAAGGAAAGGGAACCCGCCCGCAGCGTCGATGTGGCGTCATCCGATGTTCCCGCGACCAGCGGAAAGGCTTCTTTGACCACGGTGGACGCTACAAAGACTGTTCTACCTAATTGGTTGGCATTCTTGGCCGCCTTTTTGAGAATTCCGGACAACGATTTCATCGCGTTGATGGCGGCACCCATCGACTCCTCGAGATCCCGCAAATCCTTGTTCATTGCCGCCCGGGCGTTGATCAGGCTTACCGTGGTCATAATGGATTCCACCAGATTGCCGTAGTCGATGACGGCGCCATCCAACTCCACCTCGGCCCGCACCATCCTCTGCAACACCAACTGGACTTTGCCGTACGCCGCCCGTTGGCCCCATGAAACGGGTGCCACAAAGCCGAAATCGGCTGCGGTTCGGGGAAGGTTTTGAATATTGAACTCCGGCTTTTCCGAAGTTTCACCGGGGATGCTCAAGTCGCGCCGTCCGCCGGTGTCGTTTTTGAAATACCGCCCGAAAAGCTCCCGCAGGGAGTCGCCCGCAGGGCCGTCCACATCCGACCCTTCGGCATGATCCACCGTCACTGGGAAATTCCGGAAGAAGGCCACCAGTTCGCCCGACGGCTGATTCACTCCGGCCATGCCGTCGATCCGGTCGATGAAATTATGGAAATAGTAGTCCGGTCCGTCATAGCCCTCCGGATATGGCTTGCCGTTGCCGATCAAGCCCTGGTAGGGCGTTCCCAGCAGGTCGATCAACTCGTTCCTGAACTGGAAGTCTTGAGAGGTCGAGCCGAGGCGCAGGCGCTCCGTGTCGAACTCGACTCCGCGCAAATTCGCCTTCTGGATGTTGGCGTGCTCGAATACCCGGAAAGCGCGCCGCCACGCCCCCAGAGCCCGCGCGTAAATTTGTTCGAAATGAGTACTTTCCATGCCGAAGCCACCCGCGCCGATGATGCCGCTCGGATCAACATCGAAGGGAACGGTGTTCGGAGCGACACCGAGAGGGTTCAAGCCCTCATTGATCCTGTCCATGGTGGACTGGAGATAGGCGTGTTGGGACGCGATTTCCATTAGATCCGGCACCGCCCCGCGATCCACCACCGAAAGAAGCCGACCGTCCTGACGGAGGCGGATCCGCTGGGCCTGGCGCGTTCCCGTTTGTACCGCGCCCGGGGTGGCCGGGCTCCCGACCACCGTGAATGACCAATCCGACACCGCCTCGCCGCCAACCGGGGCCGCCGTCACTTCGTCAAACACCGCCAGTCCTTGTTTTCCATCGTCGCCCGAGCCGTAGGCCAGGCCGTAGAAAGCCGAGTCGCCCAAGGTGACCGAAGCGGTCTCGCCGACCGGGGTCCAGGCCTTGCCGTCGATGGAATACGACGCCGCCACCGCTGAGGCTCCGCTCGAATCCGGCGTCTCTCGACCCAGCCGCAACCAGACCGGTCCATCCGGAATATCCACCGATCGCACCTGCGCGAGGCTTTCACCCGCCGCCGCGCGGGAATACAAAGCCACACGGCCTCCCGGCGAGACGGAAACCAGCACCGTCGCCGCGTCGGGCTCCAGCCCGGCCCGCGCCATCAGACCCGCCTGGCTGTTGCTGTTCGTATTCTCCAGGAAACTGACATAGGCGTCGATGGACCCCCCACCGGACAGTTTCGATGAAGTGCCGCGGAATTGGAACTGATCCGAAAGGCCGGTCACCCCGGCACCCGAGCCGTTCAGCAGCACCGCCGTATCGGTGCCCGCAGGCAGTCGCTCGGACTCCGCCCGCGAAGTCGGCTCCAAACCGGAGGGGTCGGCCGTCAACAGGGGCGTGGCTCCAAGGCTGCCCCACTCCACATCAAAACTCATCCCAGGGACCGTTTCCGGCGCGGGGCTCACTTGCACCGGTCCGCCCGGTCCTGCGTTGCTATTCAAGGAGTTCAACAACGCCGTCAAATCCCCGGCGATTCCTCCCGGTGTCCGTGTCTCGCCACCCTCGTCGATCCGGATTGGCGCTGTCGCCGACCCACCCGCCGCGACCGTGAAGGTGCCGCTCTCCGGTGACGGGGCGGCCGGCAGGACCGCGTTGGTGGTCGCCCAGTCAAAAACACCGGCCAGACCCGTGCGCGTGGCCCATCCGTCCACTCCCCAGGCCCGTTCGGTGTCCGTGTCGGTGTACCCGATCCACTGGGCCGGTGAATCCTCCCGATAAGCCTGATGATAGACGCGCTCAAGAATCGCTATCCCCGCCCGTTGCCGGGCGGAGGCCGCTTCGGCCATGGAGCGTTCGTTCCAGAAATCCACTTCGATGACCGAGTCATCGAGGGCGAACGGCTGTGTGCCCGCCACCCACGGGAATTCGGTCAGCTCCAGGACATTGTAATAGGGCTCCAGGGCGGACAGATACTGACCCCAGGCATCGCCGTGACCCTGCGGGTAAAGCATCCCGGCATCGGCGGCATTGATGAAGCCGTTTTTATCCATGTCGTCCACGGCGTAGTTCAGCAGATAGGCCATCTGCCCCTGCCCGCCGGTGAAGTTCCAGAAAAGTCGGTTATGCACCGGCGGCGCTCCCGTGCTGGGCTCGGGCCCGCTGCCCGGCAAGCTTCTCCCCATCAAAAGGGCCAATTCCTCCTCCAGAAGGTTGTCCTCCATGTTTTGGAAGGCGAAAGCACTCGGCTGCAGGGTAATGCTGCCGAGCTGCTCGTAGGCTGGCGTGGTGTCGGCCTGGGGAAAGTTGGGATCCACCCCGAACCGGATCGCCCCAATCAACGGATCCACCGCGTCCGAGTAGGCCTCGTCCCCCAGCATCCGGTAGAGGAAGGAGATCCGGTTGCCCGCTCGGAGGAGGACCTGGGAAAGGTTTTTGCGCTGGTTGTCGGTCACCCCGGCGCTGATGGCCGCTTCCGCCAATTTCCGAGCCCGGTTCGCCACGGTCTGGTAAAACTCGATCAGGCCGACCCCTTCGATGAAGGATTTGTTATCCTGCAAGGCGACATCCCCGGCGTAGGGCCGCCCGGCCTGCTGGATCAGGCTCGACCAGGCTTCCGGCGCATTGGTGTCGGTGAAGTTGCGATAGCGTGTCTCCAGGGGGTTGATGTTTTCGATGACCCGATCCACCCATCCGGTCGCCAACTGGGGCACATATTCGGCCGGCTGCGGAACGGAGTTGGCCGCACCCGCCCAATCGCTGATCACGGCGCGGCCGCTTTCCGGGTGGTAGCGGCCGTAGATAAACCAATCGGTCAACAGGAAGGCGGGGTCGCTGTGGAGATGAATCGACGCGGCGGTCGAATCAAAGGCCCGCCAGGGCGCGAGGTCGGACCTGGTCGTGCCGCCCGGCGGCTGCGGAAAGGTCGGATTGTCCGGATCCGGCGCTTCGTAAATCCAGTCGAAGGACAGCAGGCGTTCCACATTGTCCGAAAGCTGAAAATCCGGGACCACATAGCTGCTGTTCGCCCCGAAGTCCAAATTCAGATGGAAACTGAGCTTTTCGGCCAGGGGATCCTCCGGCAGTTGAATGCTGACCACGCCGTTGGCCAGTTGCGGAACGATCTTAATCACTTGGAGGCTGACCGGA
Source organism: Puniceicoccaceae bacterium (assembly GCA_046541615.1). Classification (GTDB taxonomy): domain Bacteria; phylum Verrucomicrobiota; class Verrucomicrobiia; order Opitutales; family Puniceicoccaceae; genus Puniceicoccus. The sequence continues at coordinate 13,594 of JBKHCX010000019.1, read as the reverse complement.
TTGCCCGCGGCCACCGGATCGTTGTTCTCGGCAAGGGTGACATAATTGCCATCGTAGGCGGATTCTCCTTCCTCCAACAAGGGCATCAACGCCGCCAGATTGGTCGTCGCGGCCAGCCCCGGACCCACCGCGTCGGCGGGTTGCCAGCCACCTTCCGAGTCGCCGTCCGGCTCCAGGCCGACCATCCAATTGTCCGCGCCCGCAAAGGTTGCGGGATCGGCTCCGTTCAGTCGGCTCTCCCAGTACAGCTCCTTCACCTTGTCGGCAAAGGCATCGCGGATCGCACTACTGATACCGCTCCACGGTGAATCGCCCGGCGGGCCGCCAAGTTTCGTCAGGATCTCGAACAATTCCTGCCCGCTCATCACGTTGGGCTCCAGAACGGTCGCGTCCGCCGGCACCGAGGTCTGATTGCGGTTTTCCACCGGCTGGCCGTCGATCAAACCGAGTAGAATGATGTCCCCGGTTTGCGGATTGTAGCCCAGGCGCTCGCTGATCCCGGGCGAGAACAGTTTGAAAAAGGTCAGCTCGGCCTGCGTGTCCTGGTTGAACTTCCGGAAAACATCCTTCTCCAGAACCGACTGGGGCAGCCGGTTCGCCGGATCAAGGGTCACCTTGACCGGGCTCAGGGCGTCGTAAATACGCAGGCTGGATCGCGCCTGCGCGTCCTCCGCGCTCGCGAACTCCAGACCCCTGGGATTGAGCCCGTCATAGACCACCGTACCGGCCAGCCAGTTCAGCACACCGGGCAGCCCGTTTTTGGGACGCGTAAGCGTGTCACCGACCCAAATTTCGGGGACGTCGTCCGGCCAGTCCGTCTTTTGCAGAACGGGGACCGGCAGCCAGGAAAGATCATTGTTGAACTGGTAACGGAGAAAGAAGGGCGTCTGCCGGGAATCGGGGAGCGGCGCGGACGGATCGTCGGGCAGCCATGGCACATAAGCTCCGGTCGGAAAGGTTTCGGAATCCGGCGCACCCAGGTCGGGATAGGCGAAATCGGCCGCCATGGGATAAAAGTAAAATCCGTCATAGCTCAATTCCCCGGCGGTATTCCAATAGACTCCCGTGTAGTCGCGGAAGAAGGCCCGGGCATCGGTCTCGCTGACCTCGGAGAGAAAGCTGTCCGGATCCGGACCGGCAGCGGCCAAATCACCGAGTGGATAGGGCGGCTCGGCGGGAGTGCCGGCGAGGTTGCCGTTGAACTCGAAATCAATCGGCTGATCCGCCGCCCCGTCTTTGCCCGGCAGCTTGTCGCGCATCACGTAATACGAAAGCATGTTTTTCTTGCCGGAAATCGGATCGGTGTACGAAACCAGCGCGTAGGGCGCCGAGGTGAGCCGGGCGCCGTTTTCCTGGAAGTAGCTGCTTCCCGGGGTGACATTGAGGTCGTCGCGCAAGGCGAAGACAGCGGAGTCACTCGATTCGGGGGTCGGAAAATCCATAGCTTCAAAGGCCGGGTTGCGCTTGGGCAGGGGGTTGGGGGCGGTCACCAGGGCGTGCTCTTCATTCGGGTTGTAGCCCGGCAAGGTCCGGTCCGGCTGGTTGTACGCCACCGGATCCGCATATTGGTTCGGAGAGAGGACCGCGTGTTCTTGCGCAGTGCCGTCGGCAAAGGGCGTCTGCGAACCCAGGCCGCCGGCGATGGTGATGATGCCGTCGGGTCGCAAGGGCAGGCGCGGCGCGTATTCCACAGCCTGATACGGCCAGTAGGAGCCGTCCACTTCTTCATAGTACACCACAACCAACCGCTGGTCGTTGGGGCCGGTGTCGGGTTGGGCGGTCGTGCCGATCGGAGCCTGGAGGTGGCTGAAGGTGATTTGCGGCCCGGGCATCGTTGGGAATGACGGAGCGTCACCGGCCACACCCGCCAGAAGTTTGTCACCGAGCGCACCATCGGCCAACGTGATCGTGGAACTGGTTTGCTCTCCGGTTATGGGGTTCCACGTCGTCCCGTCCGTTGAGTATTCGGCGAAAATGCTATTCCGGTCGTTCCCGGTGCGTTGCAACCGCAGCCAAGCCGGGAGAGCAACCGTTGCGTCGCTGGTTTTGGTGGCATCGACACCTTCACTGGTTCTCGACCAGAGTTCCCGCGTGCCATCCTTGCGAAAGAATGCGCCGACGTAGGGTGAACCGCTATCCTCGCTGGCTCGGAGCATCAACCCGGCCAGGGACGAGGAAGGGGCGCTCGACTCGAATTCGTCCACCCGCACGATCACACTCTGATCGTCGCCCCGCAATTCGCGGAATAAATAGGTGAATTGATCGTTCGAGATCTCCCGCAGGCCGCCAAGCACATTCAGTTGGACGGTCTCTCCGTCGATCAGCGTCTCGTACATTGATCCCGCGATCGCCGTATCGAACGAAATTCCTTTGCTGGTCCACATCACATTGCGTCCGTTCGAAACGCGGATGTCGGCGAAAGCGGCCTCGCCCGGCGTGGCCGGGTCTTCGCTGGTGTAGGCGAGCCCGTAGTAGGGGGACGGCTTGAGGGTGAGACTTTCTGGTTCCGCCGCCGGTTTCCAATCCACGCCGTTCAAGGAATAGTGCGCCGTCACGGTGTAGTGAAGATAGGACCCGGAGTCCGGAGGTGCCGGACTTCCGCGCAAACGCAGCCAGAGCGGTGGCTCGAAGTCGGCACCGAGGTCTATCTCCGGTTCAACGACGTCTCGGTATTCGTCGGCGGCATGGCGCAACAAGGTGACGACATGATTGTCATCCAAAACGACGGCATACATGGCTTGCTTGGAGAGTTCTATCGATGCGGTATCCTTCTCCTCCGGCTCGGGAATCAGCCGGTCCCGCAACATGAGGCCCGCCTTGGCAAAGGTATTGCCGCTGAGATCCGTTATCTTCGTCTGGATTTCAAACGCACCCTCCTTGCCTCCGCTGAGGGTGAAAAATTGGAAATCGTCGGATCTGCCGATGAGATCACCGCTTTCCCCGGACAGGGTTACCTCCCCGCTATCGATTTCGAAGGAGCCACTATCACGGACGGGATCAAGGTTCTGGATATCGATAAATTGCCAGGCATCGCCGGCTCCGGTTTCACTGAGAGCGCCCGAAGGTCCGGTCGGAACAGTGGTGTTCACCGGAATAACCACCCCGTGGGGCAGCCCCGGTTCGGGACCGAGGTTCGACACATTGTCGTGCAGGCTGGTGGCGAAGGGCGCGCGTCGGCCGACGGCATCATTCATGAGCACGAAGCCGGTGCCGAGTGCGGCCCGGTCGATCGGTTGGCCTTCGAAGGTGATGCCCGGGACCGGTCTGCCGATGTCCGCCGCCACGGGGCCCTGCGAGAGCAGTTTCAGGCTGTCGCGCCAGGTCAGGCTCTCGACCACCTTGACCGACCATGGATTGCCGCTCACGCTGCCGGTCGGTGGATCGCCGTCGGCCCCGGCGGTCAGGTAGCGAATCACGGTGCGCCCGGGATGTGCGACGTTCAGTTCCGGCCCGGCGGACCCCTGGGAGATGGTGGGCTGGTCCGGGGCCGCCCCCGACCAGTAGCGGATCGAGTCGAAGCGAAACCCGTCGGTGGATCCGGTATCCAGGAGCACGGGCCCGGACCCCAGCACCTTGCTGACGAAGTTGGCATCGCCGGGCTGGGGCCAGTCGCTGGTCAATTCCACGGTAACATTGACAGGATGCCCATGCGGCGTCGTCAAGTCGGTGTTCCACTCGACCAGGACCGTTCCGGGCTCGAAGGTGAACAGAGCCGAATCGGCGGCACTCCAGGCCACCATGCCCTGCGCCGTCACGCCGGGCGGAGCATCCCCCACCAGCTCCAATTTCGGAGTCGCGTGATTGGTGATCTCCAGGGTTGCGCCCGCGCTCACATCGTAAGCCGCTTTGACCGCATCGAACAGCGATACCTGCTGACCGTCCTGACTGACCGTAACGGTGGCGGGATCGAAGGAATCGCCGACCGCAAGCGCCGGATTTTCCCCGCCATCAAAACGAAACACCGGATTGCCGAAATTCCATAATACGCTGACCGGGTTCTCCAGAATGCGTCGGGAGAAGTAGTAAAAATCGCCGGCCTGGTCATTGCCGTCCGGCCCTTTGATGGTGATGTCTTCCGCCAGTTTGATCGCCGGGCTGTGGAGGTCGCTACTGCTCGTCGGCACATCGATTCCCTGAACGTTCAGCCAGCCTTTCAGCTGGTTGCCCCGGATCGTCGTGGCAAAGGTCCCGATGATGAAGTGCTCGCTTTCGGAGGGATTCTGCTCCCCGATCCAATAGCGGCCCGTTCCGGTTCGGTTGTTATCGTTGACCCGGATCTCCAGCTTGTCCGTATCCGAATTCTCCAGCGTGACTCCGTCGGCAATATCCACCGGCAGATCGTCTCCCGTGAGGACATAACTCAATTGCGGCGGCAATCCCTCGGCCTGCGAGGAAGCCACGGTGATCGCAAACTGGCGCTCCACATCCACCTCGAGATCGACCGGCCCGTGTTGCTGGTAGGGTGGAAGCGTGATGCGGCTCTTGATGGCGGGGTCGGGCTGGATGTCGTAGCCCTCCCCCACCTCCGCATCCGCGGGAACCTGCATTTCATAGGAGAAAGCGCTCCCGCTTCCAAACGCCATGTACACTTCATTGTTACCCGCAATCCCGTCGATCCTCATCCCTTCAAAAGTCTCGAAGAGCCATGCGTCCACCAGATCAGGCTCTCCTCCCGTCATTTTCCGGTCGGCGTATTTGCCGATATCCGAGTCGGAAAGGGATGTTTTCCAGAAGCGAATCTGCCCGAGAAGAAAAGGGGGGGCGGATAGGCGTCCTGGTCTTCTCCAAAAGAAAAAGCGGTATCACCACCATAGCCGGGGGTAGTGGGCATCCAAAACCGAAAACCACCGGGATCCAGCGATGTCCCATTCTCTCCCGGCGCGGTTGAAATTTTGGGATTTATATAATACTCGTCCGTTCCTATCTTTTCGTGAGTCAGAGCCAGGGTGACCCAGCCTTCGGCGCTCCCTGGAAATGTCGAAATGGAAAAGACCCGGTCGATCACGCCAGCTGACGATCGCTCTGCAAAACGCAGTTCCAGATCGCCTTGGGAGTTTTTGGAAAACAGCCAAATCCCCGGTCCCTGCGCCATCAGCGCATGGTCCTTCCCCTCCTGGAATTCGTCCTGTTCCAGAAAGAAAACGAATTCGTAAGTGAAACCGTCCGTGCCCGCATCGTTGGAGAGCTCGACCAAATCGTAAGGCGGGCCTTGCGTTTCGATGTACGAATCGGAGTCGGTGAAACGCACCCCGTAGTTCACCGGCCAAAGGTTGCGCTGGTATCGGGTGACCGCCAACCGCTCTCCCTGAACCACCTCGTTGCTCGCCGTTTGCGGCACCGGCGCGACGCCCGTCACGGAGGGCTCCACCGGCTCAAACGCGGGGACCCAAGCCCGGGAAGCCGACGGCAGCGGATCCACGGCCGAATCGACATTCCCCACCCCACTCAGGGTGCTGCCCGAGCCGAGGATTGTCGTTCTCTTCTGGTCGTATTCGATCAGGTATTCGGCATGGATCACCAAGGCTCGTTCGACTTTGATATCGGTGATCCTGGAAGTGGAAAGAACCCCCTCATTGACTTCCACATAGCGCTGAAAGGTTGCCCGCATCCGCTGTTCCTCGCGGGAAGAAGACAGCGAATCGCTCTCGCTGTATTGAATCTCGATGGTTTCGCCCGTTTGGTCCTTGTAGATTCGATAGGGGGCTCTCAATTGGGCGGTCTCTCCTTCGTTGAAGGCGTGGTATCCCGGTTGCATCCCTCTAAAAGCGGACGGATCGACGAACGTCGGTGCGCCGAACGCCACATCGAAAACGGTTGTGGATTCCGGCTGGACAACCCCCTCGTCCTGACCCTGGACCCGGACGGCGGACACCGCGAGCCCCAAGCCCGCAAGAATACCGGCCAGCACTCTGAAAATGGTGACTGTGTTCCGGTGGCTCATCTTGTTAAGGGTCAGTTTCCGTTCAGCGCAGGCACCCGGGAGACGCGATGAAGCTCGAAAGCCCCGCCCAGGGCGATGTGGGGGTCGTCCGCCTGCGGTTGGGCCGGATTCGACAGTGGGCCATTCAGGCCGTAAAGCTTTTCGGTATAAGTCCCGCTTACGCGGTCCGGTCCGCCGATCCCACCGCCGCCGTTTTCCGATGCCGGGTCCAGGGTTACCTCAACCTCCCGCGTCACGGAACGGCCCTTTTGGTGCATGTTGTGGAAACGATGATAAAACGGGTTGGCCGGGTGCTGTGCATCGAGGACGAGTGTTCCACTCATCGTCTGGCCGCTTCCAATCAACAGCAATTGGTTGCCTTCGGCGGAATCACTACCGTTCCAATCATAGGCGGTGGTGAAGAACCGAAGCCCCCGGCGCTCCCCGCCGTCCGGAAACCTGCCCACCACATCCGCCTCGAAAAAGACGCTTTTCCGGGTGACGAGAATCTCCTCGAAGGATGGCTCGCCGTCGCTATTCTCCACCTGGCGGGCCATCAGGGTGACCCACTTCAGGAGATGGACGTTGCCGTTCCCGTCGCTGTGCAGGATCATCCGCATCGGCAAAGTCCCCTCGGACGGGACCGGCGTTCCGGAGTTTTGCTCCGCCGGGCGGCTGGGGACGATCTCGCTGACCGCATCCACATTGACATCCCCCAGCCACAACCCCGGTGGCAGGGAGGCGACTGATGCCAGGGGTGACAGAACCGCCGACAACGCAAGCGCCGCGGCAAGGCGCCGGAGTTGTCCGCGGAGGTTCCGGCCGGAAGTGTTTTCGAATGGTCGCCGACTCACGGTATCAATTCTCCGGTTGTGGATGTTCAATGAGGACATAGAAGGCGGTGGTTTCCCCGGTATCCGCGAGGCGGACAATGGCATCTCCGTAATTCAGGCCCCGAAAAGAGAGCCGACCCGCTTCACCCGGGCCCAGGGAAGTCAGGTTCATCGAATCGGTCAGCGGGATCTCCTCTTCCGAGAGAAAGCCGTCGCGGACTTCGAGCCGCAGGTCGCCGGATACCTTTTCAACCTTCAGCGACAGTCCCGCTTCGGGAGAGAACGCCCGGTAATCCAGATCCACGCTGCCGGAGCGACTGCTCAGGGCGAGGGGACTGGCGGCGGGAAGGTTGCGGAGGTCCACCGGTCCGAGGTAATCCGGCGGAGCGTCGGTGAACCGAACGCAATAAACCGTATTACGCTCCAGAAACTGTGAATTCCCCACCGTTTCCCAACGGTTCTCTTTCAGCCGGAACACGCGTTCCGGTTGGGACGGGGCGGATGCAAAGTAATCTTCGAGGCTGACATCCGCCCGCCGACTGACCGGAAAGGACACAAAACTGAAACCGGATCGCCCCAAGGGCCATGTCTTCGGGGCGGGTGGTCCACTGACCGTGAAGGTGGCCGGTTCGGAAGCGCGAATGAAATACGGTATGCGCGGCTGCAGCTCGCCGAGATTGTTCAGCAGCTCCACTCCTCCCCCGGGACGTCTCCACCGGGGCCAACTGGCTTGATTCCGCAATTCTTCGGCGGGGTCGGTCAGAAATGAGGACGGAATTCCAGCCGGAAGATAGGCTACGACCTCCAGAATCTCTTCAACAGGCCCGAAAACGAGTTCGGGGTCAGAAAATTGCGGCGCTACTTCAAACGAAACGGCGTTCCATCCAGGCTCCAGCTCGACCTCTTGCTCGCGAACTCCCCCCGCCAGGAACGCCGAAGAAAAAAGCAGGCCCGGCCCGATCCGTCGCAAAAGGAAGGACTGCGCGATTCGAACGAAAGTAAGGAGAGAATGAGTGATGCCGCCGGACAGGGAGGGTGAAGAGGTGTTCTGGCAACATTAATTCAACTAAACAGCTCCTAAAGGCGTGATTATGCGAACTTTTTAACAATAAGTTCATGGTTTTAACACATTTTCCGAAATCCATCGGGCACCGCCTGCGCGGAACTCTCTTTGGCTCCGCGAGTGTGAAGCAGGCCTTCAGCCTGCGGATTCATTTTCAATCCCGAGACCCCGAGCGGTGCCCGAGGCTACGGTATTTGAGGCCGTTGGCCTCGGGGGTTTGCGGATCGATTCAGGGCATTTCATGTAGGGCCTCGCGCTTGCGCGATGGCCGCGACGCGGGCTGGAAACGCCCGATGAGGGCCCGCCGCCGATGCGTCGCCGATTGGCCGCCCGAGGCGGGATTCCACGCGCCAACGGCGCATCCCCACCGTAGCCTGGGGCACCGCCTCAGGTCGCGCATCCCCCGTCGCCGCAGGCTGAAGGCCTGCCTCAATGTTCCGGGGATCAACCGTTTGAAGCAGGCCTTCAGCCTGCGGCTGCATTTTCAATCCCGAACCCCCGGGCTGTGCCCGGGGCTACGGTGTTTGAGGCCGTTGGCCTCGGGAGGGTGCGGATCGATTCAAGGTTTTTTATGCAGGCCTTCCCGCTACACATAATATCTGGGCACCTTTTCGTGCCAGGAATGACAGTACACCCGTTTTCCGTTGTGCCAGGCGTCGAGATCGGCGTCGATGTGGAAGTGGCTTTCGTCGCAGCGCATGCAGGTGCGTGCGCGGATGCCCGCCTTCCAGCCCTCCCGGTGCCAGGAGCGTTCATGGACCGTCTCGCCGTAGGGCGACTCGAAGTCGTTGCCGGTGAATCCGTATTCCTCGCGCACCGATTTCGAGAAGGTCAGGTCGATGTCCTCGAGACGGCATTCCCCGCCATCGGCCCTGACTTTCAGCCGGTCCGCGTCGGTACCGAGATCGCGCTCCACCGTCCAACTCGCGGAGGCCGGCTTGATCACGCTCAGCGGACGTCCGGCGGCCTGCTCGGGCGGCTCGAACGCGATGCCCTGGTCGAGTCGGCTCGGAGGCCGGACCGGGAGACTCATCTCCGATCCGTCCGGGTCGATCACCACCCGGGTCGAGGCCTGCGGCGACCAGGCGAGGGGCCAGAGCGAAGTCGAGAGCGAGAGCCGCACGCGATGCCCGGCGAGAAAGCAGTGGCCGCAATCGTTCAGCCGCACGGTCACCTCGTAGGTGCGGTCCGGATCCAGCGCTTCCGGTTGCTCGTGGCCATTGCGGTGGGTCAGATTGAGCAGTCCGTAGGTCACACGGGTCGCCCGCCCGTCCGGGGCGACGTCGGAAAGCCGCAGGGCGATCATCCCGGAGGGCCGCGAGCACCGGAGGCGCAGCCGCACCCGCACCGAACCGAGCAGCTCGAGCGGTTCGTCGAAGACCCGGCTCTGCCAGACGAGGCATCCGCCATCCTCTTCGCGCTGGTCGCCGGGCAGATCGGGGGCCGAGGCGTAGGAGCACCATTTCCCCGAAAACTGCCCGACACTGAGGGGGGACTCCACCTTCCCGTGCGCGCGCGCCGCTTCCGTGCCGGCGGTCCGGTCGCCCGGGCGCAGACGACCGTCCCCGTCCAACTGCCACGTTTGCGGGCGGATGTTGGCCGAGGGCCAGGCGTCCTCCCCGACCCATCGGCCGGGGCGCTCTTCGTAGCGGCTGCTCGGCGGAATGCTCTCCTGTATCCAGACGCGCAGCCGCGGCTCCTCGGTGATTCCCGTGTCTTTGCCTTTCAACCACTGATCCCACCAGCGCAGGCATTCCTGGAGAAAACCGATGGCGGGGCCGGGGATTCCCTGGTGGGGGTATTTGTGCCCCCACGGCCCGATGAGCCCTTTGGACCGCGCTCCGAGGCCCTTGACCAAGCGGAAAACCGCGTTCGAATACCCGTCCGCCCATCCGCTGACGGCGAAGACGGGGGCTTTGATTCCCGAGAAGTCCTCGCAGACCGATCCGTGCTTCCAGTACTCGTCGCGGGTCTGGTGCTCCAACCAGTTCAGGACCCAGAGGCCGCTCTTTTCCATGCGCTCGAGCCAGAGATCCTTCCATTCGCCCCCGCCAAGCGCGGGGTCCGGGGGCGAAGCGTTGTAGGCGAACATGACCGACGCCCACGACAAGTTGTCCCCCAGCAGACAACCGCCCATGTAGTGGACGTCGTCGGCATAGCGGTCGTCGGTCGAGGCCACGCTGACGACCGCATCGAGGCCCTCCGGCTGGCGCGCGGCGATCTGCAGACCGTTGAACCCGCCCCAGGATATCCCGAACATGCCGACCTTGCCGTCGCACCACGGTTGGGACCGGATCCACTCGATGATTTCGAGGCCGTCCTCCTGCTCCTGTTCGATGTATTCATCGAGGAGGACACCCTCCGATTCGCCGCTGCCGCGCATGTCCACGCGCAGGCAGGCGTACCCGTGGCCCGCGAACCATCGGTGGTTCGCGGCATCCCTTCCGGCGGTGAAATCCCGTTTCCGATACGGTATGAATTCAAGAATGGCGGGAACCGGGGCGGTCTCCGCGTCCGTCGGCTTCCAGATCCTGGCGGCCAGACGCGTCCCGTCGGCCATCGGGATGCAGGTGTGTTCGATCTCCTCGACTTCGTGGGGAAACTCGGTTCTTTCTCTCATACGGGTTTCATCTTCGGTCCCCGCCCCGGCGTGTCGCGGTCTGCGCTGCCGGGGCCACTCGGACCTTCAGTCAGTTTTGATATCGAAATCCAGGCGTTCCGCCACCGCATCGAAGGTTTCCAGCAACCGCTCCCGGTTCTCCGCCCCGAGGTGGCAGGTGGCCAGGACGTAGCTGTAGCTGTCGTGCTTCCAAATATCGCTGAGTCGCTGACCCTCGCGCACTTCGAGATGCACGAGAAGTCCGGGATACTCTTTCTGAATCGATTGAATTTCCCCGGATGATGGAACCCGGCCGACGCGGCCGTCTTCGAATGTTCGCAAGTGGAATTTACCCGCGCAGCGATACTCGCCGCGACCCTTCGGAAACACCGGATCCTCCCCGAGCGCGAGTTCGACGATGAGCGCCTCGTCCGACTTGCCGTCCACTTTGTGGAAAATATTGGAATGGGACTGGGAAATCCGCGGATTGATCTCCAGCAGCTTGATGTCGTCTCTACGCGCGTTGTAGAAAAATTCGATATTGAAAGCGTTCCGCCGCATGCCGACATGCCCGATGATTTTTCTCGCGATAGCGGCCATCCGGCTTTGGACGGACCCGGGAAGGGTCGAAGGATAGGCGTAACAGAGGAAGGAGGTCGTGTCGGGATAATTGAGCGAATCGACCACCCCGTAGATGTGGATCTCTCCCTTGGCGACGTAGCCGCAGACGGTGTGCTGACTGCCCGTGCACTCGGTTTCCAACTGGCAATGGCGTCCGTCCACGGAAGCCATTTCGTCGGGCAGCCGGGCGTGCGCGAGAATCTCGTTGAACGGGCGGGCCAACTCGATGATCGACTCCCGCACGATCCCGACCGCACGTTCGTACTCCGCGGCGCTTTCGATCCGGAAGCTCAGCATGGACTCCGTCCCTTTGATCGGTTTGAGCCAGAACGGCGTCGGCAGTTCCAAATCCCCGAACGCCTTCGGATCGAAAGGATCGATCAGGTCGAACCGGGGAACGGCCTCCGGAACAACCTCGGCCTGTTCGCGACGCGACCAGTATTTATGCTCGCACTGCAAAGCATGCTCCAAGGTGAGCCCTTCGAATCCGAACTCGTCGTTCAACCGTCCGAGGAGGAGGGTACACGGAAAATCCCACCATGTGATAAGCGCATCCACCGTTCGGTCTCTCAGGCACTCGCGGGCCTCCTCCAACGTCCGGCCGATGGAGCGCTGCCGGTAGGTCTCCAGCCGGGCCGTCGGCAGGGCCTCGTGGAATTCGTAGCTCGCCGCGTCCGGCAGAGCTTCCAGTTGCCGCCGGTTGAAATCGTCCAGACCGAGAACGAAAACCTGTTTTCCTGGTTTTTCCGCCACCATGCGAAGGGTGGCGCAAATTGCATGCCAGCGCCTGGGGGATACGGGATTCGGTTTTTTCCCGGTCCTCCTCGAATCCCGCGCGGAGACACGCCGAGAAGAGCCGAATGGAAGCAAAAGTCAAAGTGCCGGCGCTCGCCCCCGGGGGGACCCACCCGGAACCGGGCACCGGACCCGTGCGTTTCGCAAGACATCCGGATTTTTGTTCGGAATTTTGCAAAGGGGAGAGAGGCTGGTGTTTTCATTTGTCCTTGGTCGATGCGTCATCGGTTTGTTTCTCGCGGCACAAGAAAAACCGGCACAAATCTAGCGGCGTCCCCTACCCGGCAGGCAACGCCCGCCGCCGCCAATCACACGCAATGACCAAAATCCTACCGTTAACCATCCGCGCATTCTACTGCGGAATCCTACCGCTCCTGCTCCTTCCCGGCGGTTGCAAAGTGGGCCCCGATTACACGCCTCCCGAACCCGAACCCGCCTCCGTGTGGAACGAAGCGGATGGGACGGATTCCGACCGGTTCGCCCAAGGGGCGGAGATCGATCCGGAGTGGTGGACGGCGCTGGGCGATCCCCGGCTGGATGAGTTGATCCGCCGGGCCGTCGAGGAAAACCACGACATCGCCATCGCGCGACAACGGGCGCGGGCCGCCCGCCGTATGATCGGGGTGGCCGAGGCCGCGCTCCTCCCGCATGTCGGCGCGAACGCGTCCTCGGTTCAACTCGAGTTCAGCGAGAATTTTCCCGGCCTGGATTCCTTCTTCCGGCTCGGACAGCTCGACACCCGGCAGGAGTTGTATTCGACGACCTTCGACGCGGCATGGGAACTTGATTTCTTCGGTGGCAACCGACGCCGGGCCGAGGCGGCGGAAGCCCGTGCCGGAGAGGCGGAAGCCGACCGACGCGGCGCGGTCCTCACCGTCGTGGCCGAGGTGGCCCGGAACTACGTGCGCCTGCAGATGATCCGCGAACAAGCGGACGCCCTCAACCGCCGCATCGGGGTCGCCCGCGAACGGGTGGATTTGGTGAGCGAAGGGGTGGAAAGCGAGGTCCTGGACCATGTGGAGCTGGCCCGGGCCCGGGCGGGGCTGAAAGCACTCGAACAGCGACCGCCCGAACTTCGTGCGGAGGAAGCGGCCGCTCTCTACCGCCTGGCTGTCCTCACGAACCGGGAGCCCGCCGCAATGTTCGAAACCCTCGCCCGCACACCGCCGCTGCCGGATCCCCCCGACCAGGTGCCGGTCGGGCTGCCCGGCGAAATCCTGAAGCGCCGACCCGACGTGGCGAGTGCCGAGCGGGAACTCGCCGCCGCCACCGCCGAGATCGGCGTGGCCACGGCGGAATTGTATCCGTCGTTCTCGCTGACCGGAAGCGCCGGTCGGCAGGCGGGAACCTTCACGGATCTGTTCGAAACGGCCTCGGGAACCTGGATGATCGTTCCGGGAATCCGCTGGCCGATCTTCCAGGGCGGGAGACTCCGCGCCGAGCTGGCCGCCGTCGAAGAGCAAAGCGAGGGGGCGCTGCTGGCCTATCGGTCCGCCGTTCTCGGGGCCGTCGCGGGCGTGGAATCGGCGCTCTCGCGTTACGCGCGCGCCTTCGAGAGCAGGGAGGCCGCGAAAGCCGCGCTCCGCCAACAACGCAACGCGCTTGAACTGACCGAGGCCGGCCACCGGGCCGGCGTCCTCTCCGGGCTCGACCAATTGGCCGCCCGCGACCGATCCCTCGAAAGCGAACAGCGCCTCATCCGGCCGCGCGGAGAAGTCCTGCTCGCCCTGATCACCCTGAACAAGGAGCTGGGCGGCGGATGG
>JBKHCX010000018.1:0-24279 GCA_046541615.1 Puniceicoccaceae bacterium | reverse complement strand
CCGACGATCCGAAGGACTACCGGTTCTGCGGCTACGCCGAGGCGGTGGCCGGCGGACAGGAGGCCCGGGACGGGCTGGCGGTGCTGGCCTGCGGGGGGCTGGCGGGCTACCGGCAGAGCCTGTTCGGCATCGGCGCGGCTCCGAAGGAAGGAAAGGCGGCCATCGATCCGGGGGCGGCCGCCCGGGTGATCGACGGGGAGGGGGGCCGGCTTTCGATGCCCGAGGTCCTTCGGATGCGATGCCGGTACCTGAGCGACGGTCTCGTCATCGGTTCGCGGAGTTTCATTTCCGAGGCGCTCAAGCCGCTGGAATCGCGACGAAAACGCCCGATCCGGCCCCAGGCGATGGAGGGCGCCGATTGGGGCGGGATGAACGTTTTTCCCCGGATACGTCCGTAGGCAGGCCTTGCCAGCTGAGTCGAAGCCACCGGAGCGGCCCTGATTGGTGGCGTGCCGCCGCGGGAAGCCCACGAGCGTCCGCACTCCGAGGAAGCTTTCGGCGGGCACCGAACGAAATGATCGCTATCCTCGCGAAAGAACGCCACGCGCTTGTGGTAGCGGTACCGGCGGCGGGTATTCCGGAACTTCGGTTGCCAGGAATTGAAAATTCTGCTTCCGTTCGTCTCCATGCTGGAACGCTCTCCCTTCGAATCCCCGCCGGAACGGGTCTTGTTCATGGCGACGTGCCTGTGCGACGCGTTTTTCGACGAGGCCGCCCGGGCGGCCGTCGAGGTCCTGGAGGGGCTGGGGATGGAGGTGGTGATCCCCGAAGCCCAGACTTGCTGCGGGCAGCCCGCCTTCAACGGAGGCGACTGGAAAGCCTCGCGCCTGGTGGTTCGGCACACCGTCGAGGTCTTTTCCGGAACCGATCCGATCATCGTTCCCTCGGGATCGTGCGCGGCCATGATGTTCCACGGCGCCCCCCTTGCATTCGAAAAGGAGCACGACCTCGACGCCGTCCGGCAGACGGGTTCCCGAACCTGGGAGATTCTCGATTTCCTCCACCGGGGCCTCGGCTTGCGGAGCTGGACGGGCGAATGGTCCGGAAAAGTCGCCATCCACAGTTCCTGCCACACCCGGGGGACCGGAACACCGGAGGCCATGCGCGCGCTCCTCGGCGGGATCGAGGGTCTGGAGATCGTGGATTTCGCCGAGCCCGAGCAGTGCTGCGGCTTCGGAGGCACGTTTTCCGTGACCTTCCCCAATATTTCCCGGAACATGGGGATGCTGAAGATCGGGCATGTTCTGGAACGGGAGCCCGATCTGCTGGTATCCGGCGATATGAGCTGCCTGATGCATCTGCGCGGCCTCGCCGAGAAGTCCGGGCGCGCCCTTCCCGTAAAGCATGCGATCGAATTGCTCCGGGATACAATGAGAACGGAGTCAGCCGGTTATGTCCTCGCAAACGATTGATCAATACGCGGCCGATCTGGAAGAGTCGGTCCGGGCCTCCGTCCGCGGAGGGAGCGCCGCCGGAACGGAGAAGCGGCGGACGGTCCTCTTCGGGGACCTGCCCGATGCCGACCGCCTCCGCTCCCTCGCCGGAGCGGTGAAGCAGCATGTCCTGGACCATCTGGACACCTATCTCGAGAAGACCGAAGCGGCTCTCCAGGCGAACGGCGCCCGGGTCCACTACGCCTGGGACGCGGACGCCGCCTGTGCGCGGGTGGAGGAAATCCTGCGGGCCTCGTCCGTCCGCGCGGTCACGAAGTCGAAGAGCATGGTCAGCGAGGAGGTCGGGCTCAACGAGAGGCTGGCCGCGAAGGGCTATGACCTGGTGGAGACGGATCTGGGCGAGTTCATCCTGCAACTGGACGGCGACCACCCGAGCCATGTCGTCAAGCCGATCATCCACAAGAACCGGTCGGAAATCGCCGGGACTTTCGAAAAGCACGGCCTGGGCGCCTACGACGACGAGCCGGAGGTCATCACCCGGCGGGCGCGGACGCACATGCGGGGCAAGTACCTCGCGGCCGAGGCGACGATCACCGGGGCGAATTTCGTATCCGCCGAGTCGGGACGGATCTGCATTGTGACCAACGAGGGGAACTCCCGTTTCGGGTTGGCCGGAGCGCGGATCCACATCGCCCTGGTGGGTATTGAGAAAATCGTCCCCCGGGACCGGGATCTGGGCCTGTTGCTGAACCTTCTCGGCAGGTCGGCGACCGGACAGGCGCTGACGGTCTATACCGAGTTCGTCTCCGGCCCGAAGGCGGTCGAAGGGGCCTCCGGGCCCGAAGAGTTCCATGTGGTCTTCGTGAACAACCGGCGCACGGAGGTTCTGGAGTCGGACTGCCGCGAGATTCTCCGCTGCATCCGGTGCGGGGCGTGCATGAACGTATGCCCGGTTTACCGCCAGGCCTCCGGCCACGCCTACCGCGGCGTTTACCCCGGCCCGCTCGGGGCGGTGCTCGGCCCTCTCCTGGCCGGGGCGGAGGGGTTTGCCGGGCTTGCCGACCTGCCGAAGGCCTCCAGCCTGTGCGGGGCCTGCAACGAGGTGTGTCCGGTCGATATCCCCATCCCCGATCTGCTTCTGCGCCTGCGGGACAAGGGCAAGCGCGAGCACGCGGCCCTGAGTTCGGTGGACGCGCCCCCGATGGGCGCGTGGGCGTGGGTCGCCCGCTCCCCCGCGCTGTGGCGGGCTGCCCTGCGGTCGGCGAACATGCTCAATCTTCTTCCCTACGAAAGGATCCCCTTCGGCCCGCTGGGCCGGTGGACCCGGGACCGGACGCTCCCGCCGTGGCGGGGAGGGAAGTTCCGCGCGTGGGCGAAAAACCGGAGGAAAGGCGGAGAATGAACGACAGGGAGCGTATTTTCGAAGCCGTGCGGAACGCGGTAGCCACGCGGAAGGACCGGGTACCTCTTCCGGATCCGGTCATAGAGGACGTTGTCTCGACCAGCCGGCTGGGGGAAGGCGGATGGGAGGCCTTCCGGCGGAATTTCGAAGCTGTCAACGGCGACTTTCTGGAATCCGGAGAAGCCCTCCGGTCCCTGCTCGAGCGCGGGAAAGTCCGGCTCGGTTACTGCCCGGAAGACCTGGCCCCGCTGATCGAACCATGGCTGCCGGAGGGCGTCCGGATCCTGCCCGGGTTCGACCGCTCGAGGATCGAGGAGTACGGCTTCGGCGTCACGCGGGCGGCGTTCGCGGTGGCCGAGACGGGAACGCTCGTGCTCCACGACCGCCAGACTCCGGACCGGCTGGGAGCGCTGGCCCCGTGGGCGCACATCGCGGTGGTGCGCAAGGACCGTCTCCTCCGGACCGTGGTCGAAGCCATCGGGTCGCTGCCCGCGGACGACCCGAACGTGATCTGGGTCACGGGCCCCTCGAAGACCGCCGACGTCGAGGGCATCCTGATCGAGGGCGTCCACGGCCCGGGGATCCAGGCCTGCTTCCCGGTCTGAGCGCACCCGCGGAACCGGGGCACGGTCGGCGCCCGTGCCCCGGTCTCTCCCGCGGTTCTTCCGCGATCAGAAGAAATAGCGCACGGTCACGCCGATCTGCCGGGGCTCGCCGAGTTCCTCGAACTGGAGGCCGGGATCGAAGACCGGGTCGTTGTAATCGCCGAAATAAAGCGAGCGCGTGCCGTAATCGGTATCGAAGAGGTTGGTCACCCAGAGGTTGAACTGGAAATCGCGCCACTCGTAGCCGAAGCGGAGATCGACGAGCTGGTAGGCGTCGGCCCGGCCGTCGTGGAAGGAATCGTAGTAGATGGCATCCTGTCCGCGGACTTTGATCCGGGCGAATGCCGGTTCGAGCGGCCGGACCTCGGCGTAGGCGGAGAAGGTGTAGGCCGGGGCCACGGCCTGATCCCGTCCGTCCACGAGGGTGGGGATGTTGTCGGCCTCGATCCGCGACTGAAGGAGTCCGAGCGTGCCGCCGACGGTGAGCCAGTCGCGGGCGCGCCAGTCCGCCGACGCCTCGGTCCCGAATCCGTAGGAGCGGTCGGCGTTGGTCTGGGTGAGCACGAAGTTGAAGCCGGGATCGACCTCCCACCGGCGCACCTGTGGATTCTCGCGGTCGAAGGCGAAGACGGAAATACGGGACTCGAAGCCACCGTCGGGGCGGCTGAAGCTCCAGCCGCCTTCGAGCGAGTGGAGCGCTTCGTCCTCGTAGAAGAGTTCGCGGGCGTTGCGATCGGCGTTGATTCCGCCCCCCTTGTAGCCGCGGGAGAGCTTCAGGTAGAGAGCCTGGCTTTCGCTGTAGAGGAAGCGGTAGGACAGGTCGCCCCCCCAGAGGAACTCCCCGTCGTCGGCCGAGCCGGCGAACTGGGGCGAGCCGGAGTCCTTCAGCTCGATGCGGCGGCCTTCGATCCGGAGGGTGCCACCGACCTCGTGGCGCTCGGAGAGGGGGTGGAGGATTTCGCCGAAGGCGAAGATCTGGCCTTCTTCGAAGGTGTTCCGGAGTTCGGTGAGCGAGGGGCCGAAAGCGGCCGTCGAATAGCCCTGCAGGCCGTCGGAATCCTGGTCGAGGTAGCCCGCCCCGGTGCCGAGCGTGTAGCGGGTCGTGCCGGGACCTTCGTTGCGGCGGTAGAGAAACTCCTGGCGGAAACGGCGGGCCTCGCGGTTGTATTCCTCGAACCAGTTCCGCGGACCGGGCTCGAACCACACCTCGTTCCAGAGGCTGAGGTTGAGGGGGTCGTCGGAGGTGTTCAGCCAGTCGGCGTCGAAACTGTATTTCGCGTTCGTGCGCAGTGCCGTCGTGCGGGAAACCCACTCGCTCTCGACCGGGCCGAAGGCGGCTTCGACGGCGGCGGCCCGCGAACGCTGGTTGTCCTCTCCGGGGCGGTCGGTCTGGACGGTCCTGCCCCCCTCGGGAGAGACCAGGCTGAAATGGTCGTAGCCGTCCTGGAAGTCGCTGTACAGGCCGGTGATCTTCAGGCGGAAGTTATCCGAGGGTTCGTAGTGGAGCTTGAGGCGGCTGGTGAACTCGTCCTCGTCCCGGCCGCGGTCCTGGCCGAGGAACTCGTTGAAGGTCGGACCGTCGGAGGTATTCTGATACACGGACAAGCGCATGGAGAGGTGCTCGTCGATGGTGTCGAGGGGTCCGCCGACGGCCACTCCGCCGCGGAACGTGTCGTACTCGGCGGCGGTGGCCTCGACCTGGCCGGTCCAGTAGGCGGTCGGATCCTCCGACTCGGCGTAGATCAACCCCGCCAGCGCCTGGGTGCCGTAGAGGCCGCCCTGGGGTCCGCGGAGCACCTCTACCCGCCGCACGTCGAAGAGCGAGACGATGTTTCCGAAACCGCTGAAATCGATGCCATCGACGACAAGGCCGACCGATGGCGTGACCGGTTCGACGAAGTTGTCGTACTCGCCGATCCCCCGGATCTGGAAAAACCGCGCCCGCGAGGATCCCCCCGCGAAGGTCAGGTTCGGCGTATCGAGAACGAGATCCTCGAGATGGCTGGTGTTGGGATCCTGGAGCGACTCCCCGGTGAAGAGGGAGAGACTCGACGCCGTTTCGCCTGGGGTGACCCGGACCGAGGAGGCCGCGACCGTATAGGGCTCGAATTCCTGTTCGGCGTCGGGCGCCGGCTGGGTCTCCGCGAAAAGCGGCGCGGCGGCTCCGAGGAGAAGAAGAACGGATGTCTTTGGATTCATGGTTGGATCGTTGGATGGCGGGTCTGCTCTGCGTCGGAGGAACGATCCAAACCCTCGACCGTTCCTCCGCCGGTATGAACCGGATCAGGTTCGAAGGGTCCGGGGGACGTCCGTCCCCTGTCTCAGCTTCCGGATACCGGGAAGCTCCCCTGGTCGAGCCTCCACGCAACCATGCCTGGGCCGGTTCTGTCAAGAACCTTCGGAGGGGAATTCTTACGGCAGGGGAATCCTGTGCGAGTTTCCGTCGGGCGCGAGCAGGAGAAGGGAATCCTCTTCAATGGACTGGATGCGGAATCCGGGCGGCGAACGGACCACATCCCCGACCCGATAGACGCCGCTGTTGGTGAGAACCCGGACGGAGGCGCCGCCGCGCATGACTCCGTTGACGGTAAACTGCGAGAGAATCTCCTCCGTCGCGGGAATGGCGGCCGGGCGGCCGGCCGGGGGCGGCTCCGGCGTTTCCCCCCGGCGCTCGTTCTCCGGCGCGGCGGACGAACCGACGGCCAGGGTTCCGGCGGGGGCCGGCTTCTCCGGTTCCTCCGGGGGAGGATCTTCCTCCTCTTCCGGCGACGCAGCCATCTCCGACCGGGCGGGAGCGGGCTCCGCGGCTTCGGCCGGGCGGAAGTACTGGGTGTAAACGAAGTAACCCAGCCCCCCGACGAGGGCGACGAAGGCGATGACCACGAGGACGGCCGACAGAATCATCCATATTCCGGGGCCGGAAGAGGAGCGCCGGCGGGGGTGGATGAGCGTTTCCTCGGCCGGGGGCGCGCCGGCCGGAGTTCCCTCGCGGCGCGCCTTCTTCAGTGCTTCGTTGATGATGCTCATGACAGGAGGAAATCGTTCAGCTCGCGGATCGCCCGGCCCACGTCGCGGGCCGTGACGCGTTCCCTGCCCCGCACGAAGGCCGCGAGAAAGGCTTTGTCGCAAAGGTTGTTGATGAGCCGGGGAATGCCGCGGGATCTCCGGTGTACCTTCCGGAGCGCCGCCCGGGTGAGAATGGGCGCCCCGCCCGCACCGGCGAGCGAGAGGCGATGGTTGATGTAGAGGGCGGTCTCCTCGCGGGAGAGGGACTTGAGCCGATAGTAAACGAGGATTCTCTGCCGGAGCTGGCGGAGGCGTTTCTCGCGGAGTTTCTCGTCGAGTTCCGGTTGCCCGATGAGCACGATCTGCATCAGCTTCTGGTCGTCGGCCTCGAGGTTGGAAAGCAGCCGCACCTGTTCGAGGACTTCGAAAGGGAGGTTCTGCGCCTCGTCGATGAAGACCACGATCTGGCGGCCCCGGTGGATCCTCTCCAGCAGATGCCCGTAAAGAGTATCGATCAATTCCAGTTTCGAACGGGCCTTGGTCTCGATGCCGAGCTCGGTCACGATGGCGCGCACGAGCTGGGTCTCCGAAAGGCGGGTGTTGAGGATCAGGGCGGTATCGAATTGATCCGGGGGCAGCTCCGCGAGGATGGTCCGGCACAGGGTCGTCTTCCCGCAACCCACCTCTCCGGTGAGGACGATGAATCCTTTCTTTTCGAGAATCCCGTAGCGCAGGTGCTGGAGGGCGTCCTCATGGGTCGGGCTCCGGAACAGGAAATCCGGATTCGGGGTGATGTTGAAGGGCATCTCCCGCAGGCCAAAGAAATTCTGATACATCCCTCGCCACATTCAGACGGATCGGCCCGGTTCTGGCAAGGGTACGGATCGGTTGATTTTTTCTTTCTTTCCAAAGGGGCGGGGGGAGTCGTATTGTCGCCGACGTAGTGGAAAAGGTTGTCCGATGGATTCTCCTGGGAGCGATCGCCGTCCTGCTGGTGGGGTTCGCCGTGATCGGGCACCGCAACTTCAAGGAGTACGGCCAGTTCCGCGAGAAGGAGATCCAGCTGCGCGAGCGGATCGAAGCGGAGAAAGCCGAGTACGACCGGCAGCGGAAATACCACCGCCGGTTGATGAACGAACCCGAGTTTCTCGAAGCCGTCGTCCGGGACCGCCTCGGCTACGCCCGGGAGAACGAGGTGATCTTCCGCTTCGACGACACCCCGCCGGGCCGCTGACCCCGGCCGGCACCGCCCCGGGGGATCTCAACCGGTACGGCCCGACCGCTGCAGGCGGGTGACTCCGGCAAGGACGAGGACGAGCGCCGAAAGGGCGTGGATCGAGAGGACCAGCAGGGCCGGGCCGACCCGGGGCACCGCTTCTCCGCCGACGAACACCGCCGCGTCGTAGAGCCCCGTCTCGCGGAAGGAGGACAGGTAGGCCGACCATCCCCAGTAGGTGGTGATCACGCTCCGCACGATCTCGGTGAAGGGCTCGGGAAGGGTCAGGACGATCCCGGAAAGGGGCAGTTGGAAGCCGACCACGTAAACGGCGAGGAGGGAGGCTTTCTCGCCCGATTTCATCCAGGCCGAGAACCCGAGGGCCAGCCAGGAGAGAGCCAGCGAGACCAGGCAGAGGGTCGCCGCCTGCGTCAGCAGGCTCCCGGGGAAGTGGACCACCGATTTGACGACGACCGTCATGGCCAGCCCCTGGACGACCGCCACGCACCCGGTGAAGACCAGCTTCTCCACGCAATAGGGGCCCGCCCGCAGGCCGCGGAGGGACTCCTGGAAGAACAGATCCGCTTCGGGCGCGATCTCGCGGGCGCCGTTGTTGCCGCCGGTCAGGGTGAGCAGCACGACCTGGAAGAGAATCAGGCTGCTGACGAGGGAACCCAGTTCGGCGGCCTCTTTGGCGAAGGCGAGTTCCCCCCGCAGCCGCCCGAGGGCGCCCAGATCCGGGTCGAGGGCGAGCCGGGTGAGCTGGGGGATCCCGTCGAGGGCGAAGATCACCACGAGAAGGGGGAATCCGAAGGTGATGGCCCCGGTCAGCAGAAGGTATCCGCGGTCGCGGAGAAACAGGCGCCAGCGGCGGCCGAGCAAGGTGGCCGCCTGCCGCAGCGGACCGGCCGGGCCCGGGCGGGACCGCGCCGCCGGATCCTCCCCGCCGGCGGAATCCTCCGGCTCCCAGGCCGGATCCCTCCCCGAGGCCAGCCATTCCCCGGCCCGATCACGGGAGCCTCGGGTTTCGCCGAGGAGCCGGAAAAGCAGGACGGGATCCTCCAGGCCGAACCACTCCCGGAAGGCGGTGAAACCGCCCTCGAAGATCTTGCGCCCCTCGTCGAGAACCACGATCCAATCGAAGCGGTGGAGGTGGTGGAGATTGTGGATCACGTTGACGGTCGTCTTCCCCTGCTCGGCGACCAGGCCCCGGATCAGATCGAGGATGCCCGCTTCCGATTCGGGATCGAGCCCGGCGGTGACTTCGTCGCAGAACAGAAGCGAGGGATCGGCCACCAGTTCGAGGGCCAGGGCCATCCGCCGCAACTGACCGCCGCTGAGCCTGCCGACCAGAGTGTCGCGCAATCCGGCGAGGCCGGTTTCCGCCAGAAGGTGTTCGAGCCGGCGGTCGGCGGCGGCGGGCTCGGTGTCGAGCAGGCGGAGGCTGTAGCGGATCGACTCCCCGACGGTCAGATCCGGGTGGGCGACGCAGAACTGCGGAACGTAGCCCACCCTGCCGATCCGGTCCTCGCGCCGGTCGAGCGGCGCGCCGTTGAACAAGAAGGTTCCCTCCGCGGGCAGGTCGGCCGCGCCGACGGCCGCGCGCACGAGAGTCGTCTTGCCGCAGCCCGACGGGCCGATCACGGCGTTCATGGCCCCCGGGCGGAAGCCCATGCTCACGTCGCTCAACACCGGGGGTCCCTTTCCCGGGGTGCGCACGGTCAGGTTTTTGACCGTCATCATCGCCGCGCACCCCCCTTTTCCTCCGCCGGAAACGGAGTCATCTCCGCGAACACGCGCAGATAATCCCGCGCCCGGGCACCGGGGTCGAACCGCTCCCGGCCCCCCCTGCCGGCGGTCCCGCGCAGGGAGGCGAGGGTATCCGGTTCCGCGAGGAGCGCGCCCAGCTTCCGCCCGAACGCACCCCGGTCCTCGTCGGAATCGGCCACGACAAACCCGTCCGCGCCCTCCCGCACCAGCTCGGCCACCCCGGCGCAGGCGAGCGCGAGCACGGGCACCCCGAGCCAGAGCGATTCCACGAGCGCGTTGGGGGAGGACTCCTCGCGCGAGACCGACACGCTCAGATCGGCGGCCGCCAGAAACCGTCCGGGGTCGGCCCGCGCCCCCCAGAAGCGGATCCGCCCGGCGTCGGCGGACCGGCGCGCCCGCCTCTGCGCGGCCCTGCGCCGCGGTCCGTCGCCGACGAACCAGAGGCGCGCCCTCCCGCGGCTCTCCGGGGCGAGGGCGTTCCACTCATCGATCAGACGCTCCTGCGCCTTTCCCGGAACGAACGAGCCCAGGCAGACCAGGACCAGCTCGGATTCCCCCACTCCGAAGCCGGCCCTCGCCTCCGCCCGGGAAGGGACGGGGCGGTCCGCGAGAAGGCAGCCGTTGGCGATGGTGTGGATCCGCCCGCCGGCGACCCCGAGCGCTCTCGCGCGCTCCGCCGCGAAAGCGCTGTTGGCGACCACGGCCCCGGCCCCGCGGAGCAACCGCCGGTAGCCGGCCGGCAGCGCCCGCCCGGTCCGCAGGGTCGCAACCACCCCGGGATGGCTTTCCCGCGGGAAGCTGCCTGCGAAAGCCCGGTGCGCGTTCCGCCCGAAGCAGATGATCCGGTCCGGGCGCGCGTCGCGGACGGCCCCGGCGAGCCCCGGCGCCCACCAGTTCCACGGCGAGGCGAACGGCTGGAGAAAAACCGGCCTCGGCCCCCCGCTCCGGGCCGCTTCGGCGAGGCCGCCGCCGCGGCGGAAAACCAGCCGCCGGACCTCGTGCCCGCCGGAGGCCCACCGGGCGGTCAGGTCGAGGAACTGCGCCTCGGTCCCCCCGACCCGCAGGTAATCCTGGATCGCCACAATCCTCATCCCCCGGACCCCGCTGGCGGTGGATTCATCGGGCGGCGCCTCCCGGCGCGGAATCCCGCCCGCCCACGCGGTAGTACCGCCGGTGCGCCCACGCCACCACGTTCTCCGGAAAACACCGGCCCAGGAAAGGCGCCACCCGCGCCTGGAAGAACGTGCCCACCCGCAGGGTGCGCGATCGCCCCCGCACGAGCGCCCGGCGGACCGGCGGCCAGATCGCGGCGGGGTCCGCCCCATTGCGCAGGTGGTGCTCGAGGGCCTCCCAGACGGCGCGCGCACCGGCGTCCGCCGCGGACGGGCGCAGGACCGCGTCGTTGAACCCCGTCCGGAAATCGCCCGGCCGCAGGTCGATGACAAACGGCTGGCCCGGGCCGCCCGGAAACTCGACGGCGAGCGACCGCGAAAACCCGGACAGCCCGCCCTTGACCGCGTTGTACCCGTGGAGCAAGGGGAGCGGAAACTCGACCGCCAGGGAGGAGACATTCACCACGGCCGGCGCCGGACCCTCCCGGCGCGGCTCCAGAAAGCGGCGGCAGAGCCGGAGAGCGCTTTCGAACATGGCGGTCGCCTGGGCCACCAGGTCGGCGTCCGGGATGGTTCCGATCCCGCCGAACTGTCCGAAGCCCGCGTTGTTGACCAGCAGGACCGGCGTCTCCGCCCAGGGCGGATCCGCCAGAAACGCGTCCACCTCCGCGCGCCGGGCGAGGTCGAGCGAGACGGGGCGCACCCCTTCGCCCAAAGCCCCGATCTTCCGCCGGTCGCGGCCGCAGACCCAGACCTCGACTCCTTCGGCCCGGAGTGCCCCGGCGAGAACCCGTCCGAGACCGGAACTCCCGCCCGTGACAAACGCGCTCGGGAAACGCGCGGAAAAGGTCCCCGGGGAACCCTCCGCCCCCGGCGGCCCCTCAGGCCCGCTCGAAGACCAAGCTGACGTTCGCCCCCCCAAAACCACTGCTGTTGGTGATCAGCCGCCGGATCGCCGCCTTTTCCGACCGGCGGAGGATGTTCAGTTCCCCGGCCCCCTCCTCGGGATCGACGTAGTTCGCCGAGCCCGGCACGAACCCGTCCCGCAGGGCCAGGACCGAAAGCGCCGCCTCGAGGATGCTGGCCATCGAAAGAGCGTGCCCGGTCAGCGACTTGGTGCTGCTGATCCGGGGGGAGGCCCCCTCCTCCAGAAAGACCCGCCGCAGCGCCTTGATCTCCGCGATATCCCCCATCTGCGTGGAGGGCGCGTGCGCGTTCACGTAATCGATGTCGCCCACGCCGAGCCCGGCCCGGTCGAGCGCCTTCAGCATCGCCCGCGCGAGGCCGTCGCCCTCGGGCTGCGGAAGAACGGCGCTGAATCCGTCCGAAGCCTGCCCGTAACCGGTCATCCGTCCGTAGGCGGGGGCGCCCCGCCCGGCGGCGAGTTCCTCGGCCTCGAGGATCATCGCCACCCCTCCGCCGGTCCCGACGAAGCCGTCGTGGGCCCGGTCGAAGGGCCGGGAGGCGGTGGCCGGATCCGGGTTCAAGGAGAGCGCGCGCATCGCCGCGAAGGGCAGGATGCACTCGGTGTTGCCGTCCTCGGCGCCGACGACGACCATCCGCTTCTGGCGGCCGGAGACGATCTCCTCGTAGGCGGCCGCCAGGGCGTGCCCCGACGAAGCGCAGGCCGAGACGTAGCCGCAGGTCGCCCCGCGCACGTGGAAGTGGCTGGCGAGGTTGAAATTCAGCGTGCCGGCGATGGAGGCCACGATCGCCTTGGGCTGGGAGCGCTCCGCCCCGTACTGGCGGAGGTGGTTGACGTGATGGACCAGAAAGGAGGTCGATCCGGCCGAGGCGGTGAACATGCCGGTGTCCGGATCGGAAATATCCCCGTCCGAGAGCCCCGCGTCGGCGATCGCGTCCTTCAGGGCGCAGAACCCGTAGAGAACATGCGGGGAGAGGCTCCGCAGAAAGGCCCGGTTGATCCGGTACTTCGCCGGGTAGATCCAGTCCTCCTGATCGATCGAGGAAGTCTCGAACTCCTTCACGGTGCCGAGCACGTGGATCGGGATCTTCGGATCGTCGAACGCCGGGTAGGATTCAATGCCCGAACGCAGGGCGAGCAGACTCTCGCGCACCTCGTCCCGGGAATTCCCGATGCTCGTGATGAAGCCGAGTCCGGTTACGACAACTCCGCTCATGCCGCCTCGAAAGTGGATTGGGTGATTCTCATTCGTAAAAACCAGTGATTGAAACCAAGGCCCGCCCCCCGACGCAAGCCAGAACAGTGCCTCGGGCGGCCGGGGGCACGGAAACATTCTCCCGGTTTTTGATTGCCCGGAGCACCCCCGCGCCCTTTTCGTACCCGTCTTTTCCGAATGTATCTCCGCGAAGTCATCCTCAACGGGTTCAAGAGTTTCGCCGACATCACCCGCCTCGACCTCCAGCCCGGGGTCACGGCGATCGTCGGGCCGAACGGCTGCGGCAAGAGCAATATCGCCGACGCCATCCGCTGGGTGCTCGGGGAGCAGAGCGCGAAGTCGCTCCGGGGGGGCTCCATGCAGGACATCATCTTCGGCGGGTCGGACCGGCGCAAACCCCTCCCCTTCAGCGAGGTCCGCCTGACGTTCTCCAACTGCGAGGCGGAGCTGGGGGCGAGTTTCCACGAGGTCGAGGTATCCCGGCGGGTCTCCCGCGACGGGTCGAGCCAGTACCGGATCAACGGCAAGAACTCGCGCCTGAAGGACATCCAGCGCCTTTTCATGGACACGGGGGTCGGCCAGATCGCCTACTCGTTTCTGGTCCAGGGCCAGGTCGATCAGATCCTTTCGACGAACCCCGCCGACCGGCGCACCATCTTCGAGGAGGCCGCCGGGATCACCCGCTACAAGAGCCAGCGCCGGGAGACCCTGAACAAGCTGGCCCTCGTGGACGCGAACCTTTCCCGGGTGTCGGACGTGATCGACGAGGTCGCCCGCCAGATCGGCAGCCTGAAGCGCCAGGCCTCGAAGGCGATCCGCTTCAAGCGCCTCAGCCACCGGCAGAGCCACCTCGAGATCGCCCTGCACGCCTTCCAGATCCGCGGGCTCGACGCCTCGATCGCCGCCCTCGAGGCCGAATCGGAAACGATCCGGACCGCGGCCGCCGGGCACCGGGAGGCGATCCAGGCGAAAGAGAAGGGCCTTTCCGGGGAGCGGGAGCGCCGCACCCAGACCTACCAGACGATCGAGTCGCTCCAGGAGAAGGTGTACGAACAGCGTTCGGCGGCGGAGAACGCCGCGAGCCAGGCCGGCATGCTCGAAGCCCGCCGGGCCGACCACCGCCAGCGCATCGCGAAGCTTCGCACCGAGATCGAACGCCTGAAGACCCAGAAGCGGGAGCTGGAGAACCGGGGCGCCGAGGAATCGCAATCGCGCCAGCAGCAGCTCGACCTTCTCGGCGACTCCGACAACGAAACCGTCCGCAAGCAGCAGGCCTTCGAGGAGGCCGCCAAACGCCTCACGGAGAAAGAGGCGGCCTTCCGGCGCGACCGGGAGAAGGCGACCGGGCTCGAGACCTCCATCACCAAGCTGCGCTCGCGCTGCACGACCCTGGAGGTCGATCTGAAGTCGTTCGAAGTGCGGCACGCCGGCCACGGGGAAACCCTGCACGCCGCGAAAGAGGAAGCCGGGCGGCTCGCGGACAGGAAACAGAAGACTCTCCAGGCTCTCTCGAAGCGCCGCACCGAAGCCGGAGAGGCCGGAAAAACCCTCTCCGGGAAAAAGGACGCCCTGGAGGAGATCCGCGAATCCTTCCGGGCCGCGCAGACCTCCGTGCAGGAGATCGACCGGCAGCTCGCGCGGGCCACGGCCCGCCGGCAGGTGCTCCAGGATCTGCAGGACCGGATGGAGGGCTTCGGCGAAGGGGCCAAGGCTCTCCTGAAGGGGAAACTCGGCGATCCGTTCACCGCCGGGCGCATGACGCTGCTCTCCAGCCGCATCGAAGTGGCCCCGGAGCACACCGCCGCCGCCGAATCCCTCCTCGGCAACGCCGTCGATGCGGTTCTCTGGACCGACGAGGAACTCCTGCCGGACCTCGTCCGGTCGATCCGCGGGCACGACGTGCCCCGCACAACGCTGCTGACCCCGGCGCCGGAGTCCCCGCCGCCCGCCGCCTCCGTGCCGCTCACCCCCGCCGCCGCCATCATCCGCCCCAAGGATCCCGGCGCGGGCGCCCTGCTCGCCCGGCTGCTCGACGGCTGCTTTTTCGCCCCCTCGGAGGAGGAATTCCTCGCCTGGAGACGGGAGAACCCGGCCGCCCGGTTCGACCGGGTGGTCACCGCCGAGGGCACGGTGTTCGGCGCCAACGGCCTCATCGTCGCGGGCAAAACCCTGGAGGGGAGCAAGAGCCTCCTCGGCAGGGAGGCCGAAATCCGCCGCATCCGCAAGGACATCGGGGCGCTCGAAACCGAGTTGGACGGAAAACGCGGCGAGATCGGGAAAACCCAGGCAACGATCGACACCCTCGAGGGCGAACTCGAATCCGCCCGGGAACGCCGCGACGAAATCCGCAACGAACTCGCCACCCTCGAAGCCGAATCGAGGTCGATCGAGACCGCCATCGAAGAGAACGGCAAAGCGCTGGAAGAGGCGGGGGTGCGGATGCGCGAACTCGAGGCCTCCCGCTCCAGGAGCGAGGAGGACCTTGCCCGGGCCCGGGGGGAACTGGAGGAAGCCGAACGGCGGCTGGGCGAGGGGCGGGCCGCCCTCGCCGCCACCGAGGCCGAGATCGAGGAAATCCGCAAGGAAAGGGACCGGAAACGCGAGGACTGGACCAACACCCGCCTCGACCACGCGAGCCGGAAACAGGCGCTCGAAATGGTCGAAAAAGGGCTCTCCGAAATCCAGAGGCGCACGCGGGAAATCGACGACCTCTGCCAGGCGCGGGAAGAGGAGATCGGCCAACTCGAAAACCGGATCCTCGACGCCGAGGCCGAGATCGCCGCCCGGAAGGAGACGCAGGCCGCCGCCGCCGCGCGACTCGAGGAGCTGAAATCGGAACTCGAGGACGAACGGACCACGCTCCGCTCCATCGAGGAGACCCTTTTCGCCGAGGAGGAGACCCTCGCCGGGACACGCAGGGAACTCCAGGAACTGGAGCGGACGCTCAACCGCAAGGAGGTCGAGCTGACCCGCCAGCGCTCGCGGGTCGAGTTCATCCTGGAGAAATCCGAGGGCGAGAACGGCGTCGATGTGCGGGCGGTCGATTGGCGCCGGGCGCTCTGGGACGCCGACCGCGACTTCAAGTCGCGGGTCCGCCTCGACGACATGGAGGACGGCGAGGATCTGGATCTGGACCCGGTGGACCGCCGCGGCGGGCCGACCGAGGAGAATCTCGAGGACTACCGCGCGACCGACTGGACAGCGGTCGAGGAGGAGAGCAAGACCCTGCGGGAGAGAATCGCCTCCCTCGGGGCGGTGAACCTGGTCGCGATCGAGGAGTACAAGGACCTCAAGGAGCGCCACGAGTTCCTGCGGTCGCAGAGCCAGGATCTCTGGAACTCGAAGGAGGAGCTGATCCGGGCCATCGACGAAATCAACGAAACCTCCCAGACCCTCTTCCAGCGGACCTTCGACAAGATCCGGGAAAACTTCCGCTATACCTACGACCACCTGACCAACGGGGGGACGGCCGACCTCGAGCTGATCGAAGCCGAGGACATCCTCGACTCGGGGATCGAGATCAAGGCCCGCCCGCCCGGCGTGCGGACCGCCACCCTGAGCCTGCTCAGCGGCGGCCAGCGCACCATGGCCGCCGTCGCCCTGCTCTTCGCGATCTACATGGTCAAACCGAGCCCCTTCTGCGTGCTCGACGAGCTGGACGCCCCGCTCGACGACGCGAACATCGGCCGGTTCACCGACATGCTGAAAAAGTTCACCGAGTTCTCCCAGTTCCTGATCATCACCCACAACAAGAGGACCATCGCGGCCTCCGATTCCGTTTTCGGGGTGACGATGCAGGAAAAGGGCGTCTCCCGGCTGGTTTCGATGCGCTTCAACCACCGCACCCAGAAAGCCGAGTTCGCGGAAGGCGAACTCGAGGGCCATGCCATCGCCACGGAATGAACGGCCCGGGCGGGCGGGCGCGGACGCCCCCCGGACGCGTTCTCCCCGCGCCCGCCCTGCGGCGCCGGAAACGTACCTCCGCCTGCCGGAATCCCTCCTGGAACGGATCCCCGCGCTGCCCGCGGACGGCGCGCCCGCCCCGGCCGCACCGCCCGCGGATCTGTCCGCCTCCTTCGGCTTCTGCCGCGAATCGACCCGGATCCACGCGAAGACCTTTTACTTCGCCTCGCGCTTCCTGCCCCGGGCAAAGCGAAGGGAGGCCTACGCCGTGTATTCCTACTGCCGATACATAGACGACCGGATCGACGAAGCGGAGAAAGAAAGCGCGATCCCGGACGAGGCCGCGCTCCGGGAGGAGAACCGGCGGTTGCTCTCGGGCGGGCATCCGGCGCCCTTCGCGGGCGCGTTCGCGTGGGTCTGCCGCGAACGAGGGATCCCGGGGCGCCTGCTCGACGACCTCGTCTCCGGGTGCTGCCGCGACCGGGGCCGGGTGCGGATCGCCACACACACGGAGCTTCTGGAATACTGCTACCTCGTGGCCTCGGTCGCCGGGCTGATGATGTGCCGTATCTTCGGCGTAACCGACGCCCGCGCCTACCCCAGGGCGGTCAGGATGGGCCTCGCCATGCAGTTGACGAACATCCTGCGCGACGTCGCCGAGGATTTCGCGAAAGACCGCATATACCTGCCCGCCGAGGATCTCGAGGCGCGCGGGCTCGACGTGCGGCGCCTCCTCGCCGAAGGCCCCACCCCGCAATGGAGGGACTACCTCGCCGCCCTGACCGCGGAAGCGAGGGACTGGTACCGATCCGCCGCCGGCGGCCTGCCTTTCCTGTCCGGCCGGAGAACGGCCTGGACCGCCGGAATCATGGGCCGGGTGTACGCCGGCATCCTCGACGAAATCGAAACGGCCGGCTACGATGTCCGCCGCCGCCACCACGTGCCCCTCCGCCGCAAAGTCGTTCTGGCCTTCCGCCGCTCGGGCGGATAGCGCGGACGCGGGGATTCACCGGAGCCACCCCCTTTCCCGGTAGGCCTCCGCCGTCTCGGCCAAACCCTCCTCCACGGTGAACCTCGGCTCGAACCCGAGGAGCCTCCGCGCCTTGCCGGTGTCGAAAGCCCTGCTCTTCGTGAAAAAGTCCACCCGGCGCCGGTAGATGGGCGGATCGAGCCCGAGGGGAATGAAAATCTTTTCGCAAACCGTACCGGCCCACTGGAACGGGGCCGCCGGCAGGTGGATGATCCTGCCCCGCTTCCCGAGGATTGCCGCTATGCGATGCATCAGCTCGTTCAGAGTCAGGTAACGGTCTCCGGCGAGGATGAACACCTCGCCGACGGCCTGGGGCGCCACCCCCGCGGCGAGGATGCCCGTGACCAGATCCTCGACGTGTACGAGGTGGTAATGGATGCTCCCGTCGCCGATCAGAACGATCCGGTCCCGGTTCGCCAGGCGGAACATCTTGAGCAGGCGCTCGTCCTCGGGACCGAAGATCGCCGAGGGGCGCACCACGCTCACGGGCAGCCCCTTCGCGGAGTGGTAGTCGAGAGCGGTCCTCTCGCCCTCCAGCTTCGTCCGCTGGTAAACGTCGCCCGGCGAAAACCGGTAGGTCTCGTCGGCCGGAGGATCCTCGATATGGCCGTGCACCCCGACCGTGCTGCAGTGGACGAAGCGCTTCACCCCGGCCGCAAGCGAAGCCGCGCAGAGATTCTCCGTCCCGCCCACGTGCACGGCCCGGTACACCTCGTCCCCGAGCCCGCCTTCGCGGTAAACGGCGGCCAGGTGGAAAACCGCATCGACCCCGGCGACGGCCCGGTCCACGGCCTCGCGGTCGCAGACGGATCCCTCGACGCACCCGACGTCGCCCAGTCGCTTGGCCGCGAGCTTCTCCTTCGATCGGACGAGCACCCGCACCCGCGCACCCGCCTCGCGCAGGCGGCGGGCCAGCACCGCCCCGGTGAACCCCGTCGCACCGGTCACCAGAACGCTCTTTCCCGCAAAGGCGGAGCTTGCGGAGTTCTCCGGGCCTTCTTCCATTCGGAGAGATAAGGAGCCCGCGGCCGCCCCCGTCAACCCCGGAGACGCGGGCCGGCGACGGCTTCGTTCCCGTGCGGCGCCGCGCGCTCCCGCCCCGGCGTGGCCCGCGGAGCGGAGACGGGCGCGCGACGACCGCGGTCCGGTCCGGAAAACCGGAAAAAATCCCTCCCGGATCAGCTCTTCCCCGCCTGCTTGCGGACCGTTTTCTTCGCGCCCTTTCTCGCGCCTTTTCCGGGGCGTTCGGGGAACTCGAATCCGAGTTTGCCGCCCGGTTTCAGAACGAGGAACGCGTCGAATTTGCGCTTGGTCCGGTTGGAGCGGAAGCCTTCGACGAGGTCGGTCTTTCCCTCCCCGAGCAGCTTCCGGATCACCGGACGCTCGATGGTCTTCCCGAGGATGTTCCGGCCGATCTGGAATTCGCAGTTGTCGCGGTCCTTCGCCCGCTCGGCGCAGATGTAGGCGTTCGGGGTTTCGTGGACCGGGGCGCCGCACAGGGGGCACGCGCCGACGATCTCGGCGTTCGCGAGATCGATTTCCCCGTCCGCGCCGTCGCCGGAGTCGCCGAAGTCCAGCTCCACGCGCCAGGTGCCGTTGTCCTTCTGCACCAGCTTCACCATGGCCGAGAAGGCCTTTCCCGCTTTCGAACGGAATCCGTCGAGGGGGCCGATCTCCTTCTTCTCGAGCAACTCGCGCACCTCCTCCTCGCTCATCGCGCGGTTGCCGATCACCTTGTTGACCTGAAGGGCCGGGATCTCGCGGTTGTTGATCGTCACGCTGTCCTGGGAGACGTAGGATTTGAAGTTCTCCCGCAGCGGTTTGCCGTCGGTGATCGAGGCGAGCGAGGATTCGGTGGAGGGCGGGGGGCTCTTGAGCGCGTCGGTGATCTGCCGGGTGATCTCCTCGATCCCGTCCATGAATTCCGACCTCTTGAGCGCGCCCTCCTCGATCTGCTTGAGGCGGTGCTCCCATTCGCCGGTCAGGGCGGGGCTGGTCAGCAGCTCGATGTCGAAGGCGCGGAGAAATTGGATGAGGGATTCGCCCTTGGTCGTCGGGAGGATGTCCTTCCCGTCCTTCTCCATGTATTTCTGGTGGACGAGGTTCTCTAGAATGCCGGCGCGCGTGGCCGGAGTGCCGAGCCCGCGCTCGCGCATGGCCTCGGCGAGTTCGTCGTCCTCGACCTGTTTCCCGGCGTTCTCCATGGCCGAGAGCAACGTGGCTTCGGTGTAGCGCGGGGGCGGGCGGGTCTGGTCCTCCTTGACCGAGACCGAATCGATGGCGGCCGGCACGGGCGGGGCGACACCCGCCGGGAGCGCGGGAATGGTGTCGGCGGCGCCGGCGCTCTTGCCGTAAACCGCCAGCCAGCCGGGCTCGACGAGAACCTTGCCGTCGGTCCGGAAGAGGTGCCCGGCGGCGACGCTCTCCCGGGTGGTCACGTCGTACTCGGCCGGCGGGTGGAAGACCGCCAGAAAACGGCGGGTGACCATGTCGTAGATCTTCTGCTCGGCGTCGTTGAGCGAGCGCGCCTTCTGGTCGGTCGGGATGATGGCGAAGTGGTCGCTGATCTGTTTGTCGTTGAAAACCCGCCTGTCCTTCGGGTTGATCCGGTTCTCCGAGAGGATGTAATCGGCGTGGGGCCGGTAGGCGCCGGGCAGGTTGGCGAGCACGTCGCGGCAGGCGCCGCCGTAGTCCTCGGGCAGCGCCCGGGAGTCCGTCCGGGGGTAGGTCAGCATCTTGTGCCGCTCGTAGAGGGCCTGGGCGATCGCGAGGGTGTTCGCCGCCGAAAAGCCGTAGCGGTTGTTCGCCTCGCGCTGGAGGGTCGTCAGGTCGTAGAGGCGCGGGGCGGCCTGCCTCGTCCGCTTCTTCTTCTCGGAAACCTCGGCGGTCTCCGCCGCGCCCGCTTCCCGGGCGATCCGGTCCGCCTCCTCCTTTTCCCAAATCCGTGAGGCGCGGTCGTGCGGGTTGCCCTCGTCCTTCTTGAAACCGGGGCGCTGGTAGGTGCCCGCGTACACGCCGGTTTCCAGGGAGAAATCGGCGGCGACCTCCCAGTAGGACTGCGGCACGAAGTTGCGGATCTCCTCCTCGCGGTCGCAGACCATGGCGAGCGTGGGGGTCTGCACGCGGCCGACGTTCGCCGCGGTGCCGCCCCGCCGCCCGAAGGTGACGGTCGCCCCGCGGGTCGCGTTCAGCCCGACCAGCCAGTCGGCTTCCTGGCGGCTCCGGGCGGCGTCCTGCAGGTTGCGCATGGCCGATTCGTCGCGCAGTTGCTTGAACGCCTGGCGGATGGCCTCCGGGGTCATCGACATCATCCAGAGCCGCTTGACGGGTTTCTTGACCTTCGCCTGCTCGGCGATGAGGGTGAAAATCAGCTCCCCCTCGCGACCGGCGTCGCAGGCGTTGATGATCTCGCCGACGTCGTCGCGCTTCATCAGGCGCTTCAGCTCGAGAAGCTTCTTCTTCGTCTTCTCGACGGGCTTCGTCTTGAACTTTTCGGGGATGATCGGGAGGTTGTCGAGGGACCACTTCCCGTAGGCCTTGTCGATCTCCTGCGGCATCATCAGCTCGACGAGGTGCCCGAGGGCGGAACTGATGATCCACTCGTCGTTTTCGTAGTAGTCCCCGTTCTTCGGGACCTTCCCGAGCACGCGGGCGAGATCGCCGGCGACGGACGGTTTTTCGGCGATGACCAGTTTCTTCATGGCGGCGGCGGGCGGCCCGTCCTCAGGATTCCGAGGCGATGATGGTGTCGAGGTTCCCCAGGAGTTCGCGGATCGAGTCCGCCGTTTCGTTCCCCATGTTGGAGATGCGGAAGGTGCTGCCCTTGAGCTTGCCGTAGCCGGTGTCGATCACCATGCGGAACTCCTCCTTGAGGCGCTTGTTGACCGCGGCCAGGTCGAGATCGCGGGTGTTGCGGATGCAGCTCAGGGTCTTCGAGGCGTAGGCCGGCTCCGGGAGGAGTTCGAAGCCGTTGGCCGCCACCCATTCGCGGACCATCGCGTTGAGGTCGGCGTGGCGGCGGTAGCGGTTTTCGAGCCCCTCGGCCGCGATCTCCTCCAGCTTCTGGCGGAGGGCGTGGATCAGGGGGATGACCGGAGTGCTCGGTGTCATCCCCTTTTCATGGTTCTTGCGGAACTCGAGGAAATCGAAGTAGTAGCCGCGCCCCTCGACGGTCTCCGCCCGCTTCATCGCCCGCTCGGAAACGGAGATGAGCGAGAGGCCCGGAGGCAGGGCGAGGGCCTTCTGCGATCCGGTCAGGAGAACGTCGATGCCCCACTCGTCCTTCGGAATGGGCACGGCCGAGAAAGAGGAGACGGAATCGACGACGGAGACGACGTCGGGAAATTCGCGGAGCACGGCGGCCAGATCCTCGAGCGGGTTCATCATGCCGCAGGAGGTTTCGTTGTGGACGAGGGTGACCACGTCGTATCCGCCGGTGGAAAGTTCGCGGCGGAGATCCTCCGGATCGATGTGGGCGCCCCACTCGACGGAGAGCTGCCCCGCGGAAAAGCCGCAACGCCTGGACACATCGTTCCACTTGTCGGAAAAGGCCCCGCACATGCAGTTGAGAACCTTCCTCTTCGTCAGGTTGCGGACGGCCCCCTCCATCACCCCCCAGGCGCTGCTGGTGCTGATGAAGACCGGGTCCTTCGTCATGAAGAGGTCCCGAAGCCCCGGCTGCACCGATTCGTAGAGCGCGACGAAGTCGGGGCTCCGGTGGCCGAAGACGGGGGTCGTCATCGCCTGGTAGGTGGCCGGGGATACTTCAACCGGTCCGGGAATGAAAAGTTTGTAGCTCATGTGTTCTGGGTTTTGATCGCGGTGTGGTTGTCCCGGCCGAGGGTGATCGTCTTTGGTTTCCAGGAACCGGCCTCCGAGGCCTCGACCTCGGCGAAAGACATGATCACGAGGCGGTCGCCGACCTTTCCCTTGTGGGCGGCGGCGCCGTTGAGCGAAATGCGGCCCGATCCGGCTTCGGCCGGAATCGCATAGGTCTCGAAGCGCTCCCCGTTGTCGATGTTGCCCACCAGGATCTTCTCGAACCGGAGAAGACCCACCCTTTCCATGAGGGCGGCATCCACCTCAAGACTCCCCTCGTAGTGGAGAGCGGCATCGGTGACGATCGCCCGCAGGATTTTGGACTTGAGAAGGTGTACGCGCATGGAACAAACCTTACTGCACTTGCCCAAACGCCCGCCGTTGTCCACCAAAAACCGAAATTTTCCCGTGCCCGACCTCGAACCCACCCCCGAAGAGATCGCTTCGACCGCGATTCCACAGACTCCGTGGGTGCGGGCGATGGTCGCCCGGCTGGGCGTCGGCGAGGCCCGCGTACGGCTCGCCAGGGAAGCCCGGCTGCTGCGGTTCATGGCCCCGCGTTTCCGCCACCCGGCCGGCATGGCCGACCGCAGGCCGGGGGTGCGGATTCTCCAGGGACTGGTCCGCCTGGCCGGGCTTTCGGAACGCGCCCGGCGCAACTTCGAGCGGATCGAGGTCCAGCGCCGGGAATGGACGATCGCCGGGCTGCCCGAATCGTTCGACGGGTACCGGATTCTCCACGTGTCGGACTTCCACCTCGATTTCGACCCTCGGGTGGTCGGACGGCTGCAGACGGCTGTCGCGGGTCTCGGGTACGACCTCGTCTGCCTGACGGGGGATTTTTTCGACCTCGTCTTCGAGGAGGAGAGAATCGACCCGCGCCTGCTCGCGGACTTGGTCGGCCTCTTCCGCAAACCCGCCCACGCGGTGCTCGGCAACCACGACATTCTGGCCGTCGGCGGCGCCCTGGAGGAAATGGGAGTCCGGGTGCTGATGAACGAATCGGTCCGGATCGGGGTGCCCGGCGACGGATTCTTACTCGGCGGCGTGGATGATCCCCGGCACTACCGGGTTCATTCCTGCGGGCGGGCTCTTTCGAATCGAGCATCCGGCGAGCCGGTCGTCCTTCTCGCCCATTCTCCCCACGTGTACCGGGAGGCGGCGGAATCCGGCGTCGATCTCGTCCTGTGCGGGCACACCCACGGCGGCCAGGTCTGCCTGCCGGGCGGGTGGCCGCTGCCGGGCAGATTCATCGGTCCGCGGGCTCTCGTCTCGCGGGAGTGGTCCGTCGGAGGCGTGCGGGGTTACACCTCGCACGGGTGCGGAGGGTGCAAGCTGCCCTTCCGGTTCAACGCCCCGGCCGAAGTGGCGGTCCATACGTTGCGGAGCGCGTACGGGGTCTGATCCCTGCGGAAACCAGCGCGCGCGGAAGACAATTAGTCTTCGTTGTCTCCGATTCCGAGCTGCATCCGGACTTCGGGAAACTCGTTCAATTCGGCCGTAAACTCATCGACGTCGAAATCGGCCACCACGAAATCCCCGAATTCGAAGGTCGGCGTCAGCGTCTGCCCGCTGACCTCGACCATGCGGTTCATGGCGGACCGGTCGCGGTTCACGTCGCGCACATCCACCTCCACACCATGCTGGTCGAAAAAAACCTGGGCTTCCTGACACCACGGACACCCCGCCTTCACATAGAGAATCGGTCTATCTTTCATCAGACTCCTCCCTACCGTATTCGACCGCCCCTGGCCAGAAAGATTTTGCCGTCCCCGGGAAGGCGGGCGTGACCACAAGTGCGTGGAGTAATCAAAGGTTTTTTTTCCTATTTTCCAGTTGATTCGCGGCCATCGCGGCAACCGTCTTCGCTCTTCGAGCTCCG